>CAVEAQ010000021.1:0-21532 GCA_963613775.1 bacterium
AGGTCCTCGAGATGGCAAAGGTCATCATGAAGTAATTTCCGCTTCAGAGCGACAACATAAAGAGAGCCGGCTGAACTCAGCCGGCTCTCTTCTGTATACTCGTGCTCCGCCTTTACAGCTGCTTCTTCAACCTCAGCAGGGCCTCGAGGAAGTAGTAGTCAGCGTAACTGAGAGGCACGTCGACCTCTGAGTTCTTGTTCATATTGCCGACGCTGTGTTTGAGCAGGAAGCCGCCGTTGCTGCCTGGCTCTGCGAAGTAGTCCGCTCCGGCAAGCGAGCGCAGCTGCCGGATTGCGAGTGCCTTCCAGCGCTCCGCGTCAGGGCCTTTGTCGAAAGTGCTGAGCTCGAGGAGGCCGGATGCCATCACCGCAGCGGCAGAAGCATCGCGCGGGGCGTTAGGGATGTCAGGTGCATTGAAATCCCAATACGGGACGCCGTCCTCCGGGAGGTTGGGATGACTGGCGATGAAGGCGGCGATGTGCCTGGCCTGATCAAGGAACTCCTCCTTGCCGGTCAGTCGATACATCATCGTGAATCCGTAGAGCCCCCAGGCCTGTCCGCGCGCCCAGGCGGAGTCATCGGCATAGCCCTGGTGGGTCTGGTGATACTCGGCCTCTCCGGTCTCCGGATTGTAGGAGACTACGTGATATGAGCTGTAGTCCGGGCGGAAATGGTTGCGCATCGTGGTCTCCGCGTGGCTGATGGCAATATTGGTGAGGGTGTCATTGTGCTCCTGCTCTCCCGCCCACATCAGCATCTCGAGATTCATCATATTGTCGATGATCACAGGATATTTCCAGTCCCCCCTGGGATTCCAGGACATAATCACCCCGGTCTTGTCGCTGAATCGGGTCGAGAGCGAGCTGGCGGCGTTCTCCACCATAGTCTTGTATTTCTCATCGCCGGTGAGACGGTATGCGTTGCCGGCGCTGCAGAACACCATAAAACCGAGGTCGTGGGTGCTTGTGAGCCACTGTGCAGGTGCGACCCTTTCGGTGAATGCTTCGGCGTAGCTGCGAAGCTCCCCGTTGTCAGGATAATATTCGCTGAGCTCCCAAAGCGTGCCGGGGAAGAATCCGCAGATCCACGAATGATAGTCGGCGGTCCTGATCTCCCCGTCCTCATAGGTGCGCGGGAAGCATCCCTCTTCGGGGAGGACGTCCCTGGCAAGGGAGAGCGACTGCTCAACGGCTCTCTCGAATGTCGTGTCTATCAGCTGATTGAGTTCGTTCTTCTCGCTTTTGCAGGCGGACAGTGCAGCGGCTGCGGCTGCAAGCAGGATGGTTAATTGTCTGAGTTTCATCCTCGATTATAGTTTTGAATCCCTTAATGCGTGGTCTGCTCCGACATCGACTCCCTTCCAGGCTTTGAGGCTGGTCCAGTCTGCAGCCGGCTCGGTCCAGAACGGGTGGTCTGCAGGAAGTCCGAGAGGCAGGAAGAATGCGGTGCACATATACACGCTGCCGGTGTTGATGTAGGCCTCGGACATATTGATCTGATGCCCGGCGAATCCGATGCTCAGCCATTCTCCGATGAAGTTGTCCGGACTGCTGAACTGGCGGCGCATCACTGATGTCATCGCATTGCGGACCTGCCCCCAGGAGAGCTCCGGCGCGAGATTCTCATTGAGCACGCAGCGCGCCAGACCGTGGAAGAGTCCTGTCCTGTAGACTATTGAGCGGCCGATTACCGGGAAGGTGGCTTCGGGGGATATGAGTCTCTCGAGCTCTGCGCCGTGTCTGCGCTCGCGGATGAGCTGCTTGTCTAGGTCGGATTGCGGACGGAGGCCGTGATTCACCATAATCTCCAGTATGTCGGTGAGCATAGGGTTGATCACTATGCTGTTGTAGAAGTCGAGGTGGACCTCCATCCCGTCTCCGTAGAATGCGTCACCCTTGTACCACCCGTCATCCAGGAAGCGGTGCACACCGTAGTGCAGGCGCTGGGTGTCGCATTCGCCCGTGTATTCGAGCAGGGCCGCCTCGACCATAGAGGCGAAGAGCAGCCAGTTGCTCTCCTTCGGGATGACGCTGCGGCTGCGCTTCCACTCCGTGACGAGTCTCTGACGGGTGGTCTCGTCGAGCTGCGGCCAGATCCAGTCGCCGCCTCTGACGATGCCCTCGGCGAGGAAGGCCGCATCCACGAGGGACTGGTCGACTCCCCGTCCGAATGTCAGGTAGTCGGGAGAGTCGGGGTCGACTGCATTGGCCATCGCCTTCCTGACCATATCTATATATTCGGCCCTCAGTTTGCCCTCGGCGCTGTCGTCAGGACCGAGGCTGAGCCAGGCTCCGATGCCGCAGACCGTCCTGCCGAATGCCTCGAGGTAGGAGGCTTTCACTCTGTTGGGGTCGTCACTTAGCGACTCGAAGGGCATATTTTTCTTGAGCGTACCCTGGCTGAGGTTGCTGAGCACGGGACGGACAATCCTGTCCAGCTGAGAGATCCACTCGTCTCTGTCGTTGCCGGCCGGCTCGCAGCCGAGGATATAGCGGAACGGCTTGGCCGGAAGTCCTGCGGCGTTGCAGAGGTTGGTCACTGCGCATTCGTCCCATGCGTAGCGCACTTCGGTGACATTGATGCCTTTGGCATATTCGAGAATTATCTTGTCCCCGGAGATTATCGGCTCAGGGCGGAGGATCTTGCCATATTCCTGATAGACCTGGAAGTGTCTCGCGCTCTTGCCGTCGGAGGTCGTGAGGCCCTCGGCGTGGGAGAATGTGAGCACTATCCTGCCATCGCTGACGGTCACGTCCTGAAGCTCCGGACCCTTGACTTCCAGCGACTTGTAGCCGTAGAGGTCGCGGAGGGCCCAGACGGCGAGGCGGTGTGCCACGATGTGTTTGTACGGAGGGTGGATGTCGCCGATCTCGTCCACCAGATCAGTAGTGGCTGCCATCCCGCTGTACGGCACATCCATCAGGCGGTACTGCAGCTCCCAGAACTCCGGAAGCATGTCCCGGGTGACGTTGTAGACGCTCTCCCTCTGGGAGTAGTAGTGCGGCGCAATCTGCACATAGTAGAACGGCAGGGTGTCGTCGCCCCAGAGTTTGCGCCAGGACGCGATGAGTATCTTCTGCTTGTCGTAGTATGACTTGAACCTGTCCGGGTGGTTCTGGAAATTGCTCTCGCCTTGATACCAGAGGAACCCTCTTACGGTATATGGTATCATCGGAGCGATCATATGGGCGAACTTGCTTCCGAACTCGGATGTGCGGACTCGCAGGTTAGTGCTCTCCGGGTGCGCCTCGGTGTACTGCATTATCTCCTCTCTCGGAGTCCATACCTCGATAGAACTGCCGCCCCAGGAGCTGCTCAGCACTCCGACCGGGACATTGAGACTGTCAGAGAGTTCTATCGCGAACAGGTATGCCGGAGCGGAAATCGGAGCCACTGTCTCACGCGAGGATTTCTGCCAGCCGCTGCTCGGCAAGGTGTCGGTGCTGACATTCTTTTCTACATAGAGGACTCTGACCCTGCTGTCGCCGCCCTGCTCGAAGATGCGCTTCTGCACATCTTCACCTCTTTTCTGCAGTACGTAGTTCTTGGGGCGGTCCATCCTGTATTCCATATTGGACTGTCCGGATGCGAGCCATACCTCTCCCACAAGTATGTCTTTGAGTCTGACGGTGCTGCGACCGTCAGAGATGCTCATCTGCCGTGGCTCGAAGCTGGCCTGCATAGGGGAGAGCTTCACCTCCCAGGCACCATCTTCGGCCACCGTGGACTTCACGGTCTGCCCGGCAAATTTGACGGTGATTTTTCTGCCTGGGGTGTCTGTGCCCCAGATGGTGACTTCTTTGCCCTGCTGGAGGACCATATTGTCCCCGATTACTTTGGGCAGTACGATCTGCGCCTGAGCCCCGATGCAGCTTAGTGCCAGGCTGAGAAGCAGTGTAAAGATTCGATTGGCTACCATATCAGTGATTGTTTTGGGCGGTAAATTTAGCGATAAAATCGCTAAATTTGCATTTCAATTAATAACGATTTTATGCCAACTGCATCCAGATCATTCATTCTAGCAGCACTGCTGCTTCTCTCCCCATTTGTCGCCGGAGCGCAGACCGTCTCGCTTGACGGACAATGGGATTTCCGCCTTGCCAAGACTCGGAAAGAGGCTGCCGCGCTGGAGAGTTTCTATCGCAACGATTTCAAAGCCAAGGGATTTACCAGTATTGAAGTCCCGTCCAACTGGGCTGTGCTCGGTTTTGAGGAGCCGGTCTATCGCGGCTTCCCCGACAACCTGGCGAGCGAAGGCTTCTACCGTCTGAGCTTCCAAACCCCGGCGGGGTTCGATGGCAAGCGGGTGCTGCTGAAGTTCGGGGGAGTGTGGTCCGAGGCGGATGTCTGGCTCAACGGAGAGCTCTTGGGTACACACTCCAGCGGCTATACTTCGTTCGCATTTCTTGCTAGCGGCATGCTCCGGCCTGAAGGAGAGTCCAATCTCCTGGCGGTAAGGGTGAAGCAGGTGAGCAGGGAATACAAGTTCGACGTCTATGACGACTGGACCCTTGGCGGCATCTACCGCAGTGTGAGCCTGGAAGCGATGCCGCTCAAGCGCTGGATCGACTATGCTACGGCATACACCGAATTTGACGGTGACTACAGGGATGCGGATCTCAATCTTAAAATTATGGTGCGCGACACGCACAAGAATACCCTCCCCGGCAACTATCCGAGCCCAGGTGAGCCGTACAGGCTGATATGTACGGTGTCAGCCCCGGACGGCGAGGTCGTGGAGCGCAGGACTGTCGACGTCCAGGCGCACACAGCCACCGGACGCGAACATCACGAGGTCTTCCATATCCGCAATGCGCGGAAGTGGACGGCAGAAACTCCGGACCTCTATACGGTCAGAGTTGAGCTCGAGGATGGGGGAGAGATCTCCCAGTGCTGGGAGGACCGGATAGGTCTGCGGGAAGTGCGCACCGACGGCGGAGTCTTTCGCATCAACGGCCAGGCGGTGAAGCTGCGCGGAGTCAACCGGCACGATGAGTGGCCGGATGTCGGCAGGGCCACCCGCCGCGAGCATTGGATGAAGGATCTTACGATGATGAAGGAGGCCAATATCAACTATATACGCTGCAGCCACTACACTCCGGCGGAAGGTTTTGTAAGGCTCTGCGATTCGCTTGGATTCTACCTCAGCGACGAAGTCTCCCTCGGCGGTGCCTCCGGCCTGATGGATGACCCGTCGTTCCGCAGCGCAGTGCTGGTGAGGGCCGACGAGACTGTGCGCCGCGATCTTAACAGGGCCTCGATCGTAATATGGTCCATCGGTAACGAAGACCCGCTGACGACCTCGCATCTGGCGGCGATCAAGCACGTCAAGGGACTCGACCCGACCCGTCCGGTGCTTATCCCGTGGCGGCACGAGAACTGGCTTCCGAAGGAGATCGATATGCTCTCCTCCCACTATTGGAAACCGGAGGAATACTCCTCTCTGACGGGTAATGCCGCCCGCCCTGTAGTGTCCACCGAATATACCCACGCCTATGGCGATGACGGACTAGGAAGTCTCTATGACAGATGGACTTCCATCGTGCGCAACCCTGCCGGGGCCGGCGCTGCAGTATGGATGTGGCAGGATCAGGGTATCTATACTCCGACGCTGCGCCCTGACAGCTACTCCAAGGTCTTCAGCGACGACCCGCATCTGAGGATTGACGGGCAGGGCTGGGATGGAATCGTCGATTCGTGGCGCAATCCGACTCCGGACTACTGGGAGGTCAAGGCCGTTTATGCCCCTGTCTATCCGCTGTCTGACCGCCTGGAGTTCAACCTCGGAGAGCAGGAAGCGACTCTGCAGATACAGAACGACTACGACTTCACCGACCTCGACGGAATTACGATGAAGTGGAAGATATATGAGGAGAAATCGATGCTCGGAGAGGGCGTGATTCCGCTCAGCGGCGGCCCTCACGCTAAGCATTATGTCTCCCTTCCTATAGCTTGCATCAGTCAGGTCGCGTCCGGAAAGGACTGCCTCTATGCCCATCTGAGCTTTGTGGCATCAGACGGACACGAAATAGGGTCTAACTCGCTCGAGCTGATCTGCCGGACTCCTATTCCTTTGACTACCAAAGAGAAAAATAAAGTTGTTGCGACTGATGACGGCTCGATTCTGAGCATTTCAGCCGGGGATGCAGCCTATAGCTTCGACAAATCCAGAGGCGAACTCAGCACCGTGTCCCGCCGCGGAAATCGGCTCGCAGGCGGACTTCACCCTATAGTCTGGAGGAAACTTGACCCGTGCGAACAGACGGCGATAGTCAAGTCCGACAGGAAATACCCGCACAGGCTCGACGGCGCCGAGCCGCAGGTGCTTGACTACAGTCTGACCGGGGACGGGGAGAGCTATCTTGCAGTCAGGTTCGAGGTCCGCTACCAGGTGGCTGACAGTGAATACTATACGGTTAACTATACTTACACTGTCAACTCTGACGGCACGCTCGATGTGAACTACACTCTGCTGCCGCACCTCAGCCTCAGCCAGTTCAATGTGCTGGGTCTCTCGGTTGCCTTGGCGCCTGAAGCGTCTGAACTGCACTGGCTCGGTCTCGGGGCGGGGGACTCATATCCCAACCGCTACCGTTCGCAGCTTCTGGGCGTATGGGGAGGTAAGCTTTCCGAACTCTCGGGCACCAAGACGGTGAGCCGCGTAGATGTAGGCTACCCTGCTGACAGCCTTGAGTTTGAGTATGACGGTTATCTCTGGCTGCCGGGTGAGAAGGATGGTGAAATATCGCTCCTCTCCGGGGTGTTTGCGCGTCCGGAGAAGGGCCGTCAGGCGGGCTCCGAGTATCCGATGCTGCGTACCGATACGGGCAAGCCTCTCGCCGGAGGTTTCCGCATATCGCTTGGCGGAACTGAAAATTGATGCGGGACTTGGTTGCAGTTTCGTAAGTAAATAACTATATTTGTAACTGCGGTCTTGACGGGCCGCAGTGTTTTTGTCAGATACAATATTATATATATGAAGAAGATTATCATCTCGGCAGCAGTACTCTGCGCCAGCTTGAGCGCTTTCGCTCAGGTACAGTCTCCGGTGGCGAACCTCGACTACACCTTCACCACCGTCAAGGCCAACCCTATCACTTCAGTCAAGAATCAGGCCTCCAGCGGTACCTGCTGGGCTTTCTCGACCATCAGTTTCTTCGAGTCTGAGGCCATCCGTCTCGGTAACATCAAGGACACGCTCAAGTATCCTGATTTCTCCGAGTTCTTCGTGGTGTCCCACTCCTATATGGACAGGGCGGTGAAGTATGTGCAGCTCGACGGTAATCTCACCTTCAGCGCCGGCTCGGAGGCGGATGACGTGCTCGATGTGATCAGAGACTACGGTATCGTGTCCAACGATGCAATGACCGGTATGAACTATGGATCCGCTCTTCCTAAGCAGTCCGAGCTCGATGCGGTGCTGCTCGGCTACATCTCTGCAGTCGCAAAGAACCCTAACAGGACCCTCACCACCGCGTGGAAGCCGGGATTCAAGGCCATCCTCGATACCTATCTCGGACCTTGGCCTGAGAAGTTCACCGTGGACGGCAAGGAGTACACTCCTGAGAGCTACCGCGATGCGATGAAGATCGTCCCTGAGGACTACGTGACCCTCAGCTCCTTCACCCACCATCCGTTCTACACCTGGTTCCCGATTGAGGTTTGTGACAACTGGCGTTGGGATCAGGTCTACAATGTACCTATCGACGAGTTTATGTCCATCCTTGACAATGCCATAATGAACGGATACACAGTGGCTTGGGGCGCTGATGTCAGCCACGCCGGATTTACCCGCAACGGTCTTGGCATCCTCGTTGACGTCAAGGCTACCAACGCCGCAGGCTCCGACCAGGAGCACTGGGTCGGCAAGGAGGAAGGCAAACCTGCCCCTGTGGCCATCGTGGAGAGCGTGCCGACTCAGGAGTCCCGTCAGATCGAGTTCGAAAACAAGACCATCACCGATGACCACGGAATGCAGATCTTCGGTATCGCCAAGGACCAGGACGGCAAGAAGTACTATATGGTCAAGAACTCCTGGGGAGAGACCGGCAAGTACAAGGGTATCTGGTATGTTACCGAGGCTTTCGTGAAGAACCAGAGTATGGACTATATGATCCACAAGTCCGCGCTGCCTAAGGAACTTCGCAAGAAACTCTCCAAATAATGACGCTGAGGAAGTATATCCCCGACATAATCACCTCGATGAATATCGTCTGCGGTATCATCGGGGTGGTATTCGCGTTTAAGGGTCGGCTTGAGCCGGCTTTCTGGCTTATGATAGCCGCGGCGGTATTCGACTTCCTGGACGGCCTCTGCGCACGGGCCCTGGGCGCCTATTCGGACTTCGGCAAGGAGCTTGACTCGCTCTGCGACCTTGTCAGCTTCGGGGTGCTGCCGTCAGTGATGTTCTACACTCTGATGAAGACGCTCGCCTTCGGGGAGAGCGCAGTCTGCTGGATCCCGCTCGTGATGACGCTCGCCGCCGCACTCAGGCTCGCCAAGTTCAACGTGGACAGCAGCCAGGCTGATTCTTTCTTCGGACTTCCTGTGCCTGCAAGCGCGCTGCTCTGCGGTTCGCTCTGCTGCTATGTCTGCCATGATCTGGGCTGCTTCCTTGCGACCTGGGCTGCAGGACCGCTCTTTATCCCGCTGCTCTCCGTCTGCCTAAGTGCCTTGATGGTCAGCAAGATGCCCATGTTCTCGCTCAAGTTTCACAGAGACGACCCGTCTGTGCTGAAGGGCAAGAGGATAGCACTTGCGGCGATAGTCGCAGCGGCGGTTCTCGTCTGCATCCTCTGCGGTCTGCACTGGTCGCTCGCAGTGCTGCTTACACTTATCTGCTACATTCTCAAGAATATAGTCTACGCGGCAGTTAGGATATGAGGATACCCCGTCTTGCATTGGCCCTGCTCTGCCTGTCGGCAGTTCTGCTCTCCTCCTGCCGGAGGATTGCGGTGGAGCGCAGGCCCACTATCCCGTATGTCCGTGAGATACTCTCTTCAAAGATCTCTCCGGAGCTGGACATACTCAGGAGTGCGGCTTCGCCTTCCGTTACCGATGACATTACGGTCATAGGACCTTCAGCGGTCTGTGAGCGCTTCTCGGAGCGCTTCAGCCTCTACGACAGGAGAGACAATGTGGACGGAAGATATGCTCCGGACGCTCTCCCGGACTTCGCCGGTGAGACTCTCGTCTGTATTGCCGATGACAGTCTCGCCACTGTCGCAGGAGACAGCCTCGCGGCAGCAGGGCTTCGTGAGAGGACGGTAAGGGATGTGCTCTGCGCACTCGACACGGTCCTGCACATCAGCCCTTACGATATGGAGGGGCAGAGCAGCAAGAAGTCTTCCAAACTCATAATCCTTGCAGGAGCCAACACTGCACGCTACGGCAGTTTCGATGTGGATACCCTTATGAGGAGCAGCGGCTGCGGCATCCCGGTGCTCTCTCCGCTGGATCTTGCGCTCGACAGGGTCTTCGACTCGTCCCGCAGACTGCTCAATGTCGGGATCATCTACGACCCTTCAGTCGCATCCGGAGATGTCTATGCCGGCAGATTTGCCCTCAAGGCTGCTGAGACCGGACACGCCGGCTCCCTCTGCTATACGATGCCGACCGCGGACCGGGACAGCCTGATGCACGCCCTTGTGCATTCTTACCTTGATTCCGGACACGGCGGAGCACTGGATGCCGTCATCGTCGACGACCTGTCGGTGGATGTCGAGGCACTCAAGAACGAGCTTGCGGGGATGGTCTCCATAATGAACGAGAGCTCAATGACCTACGGCCGTATGATTTCGAAGGGCTTCTCGCTCGTAGACTCCTTTGACGAGACGGCGGGGGCGATTTACAGTATGTTCAGAGAATACAATCTTTTCACACATAATATAGCAAAACCTCAGGTCGTGACCTGCAGACCGGTGCCGAAGCCGGAAGCGGGAGACGCATCAATCATCCTGATACCAGGTTCTTATGTTCAAAATTAGCATTCTTCCTGAAGAAATAGAGAAACTGCCTGCCGGAGCATTCCCGGGCGAAATCCACATAATCGAGAAGACAGGCCTCGAATACGCCAAGGCGATAGCCTATCTGATGACCCAGAAGGTCATCGGCTTCGATACTGAGACCCGGCCGGTATTCTCCGCCAATATGCCGCACCACCACGTGGCGCTTCTCCAACTCTCCGGTGCCGACAAGGCTTTCTTATTTAGAGTCAATAAGATAGGCATGCGCCGTCTGATGTGCAGTGTGCTTTCCAATCCGAATATAATCAAGGTTGGAGCTGCCGTCAAGGATGATGTCCGCGGCCTGCAGTACTATGCCAAGTTCGAGGGCCGCAACTTCGTCGACCTTCAGAAGATCGGCTGCGAGTGGGGCATACGCGACAAGAGCGTCAAGAAGATGTCCGCCATCATCCTCGGCTGCCGCATCTCCAAGACCCAGCAGCTCTCCAACTGGGAGGCTGCCGAACTCTCCGCAGCCCAGCAGATGTATGCCGCCACCGATGCGTGGATATGCCGCGAGATGTATCTCAAGCTCCTCAAGTCCGAGAAGAATCCTCTGACTCCCGAGCAAATGAATCCTAATCCGAATCCTGTCACAAGCAAAGATGATAAGAGTAATACTGAAAAGAGGTAGGGACGAGTCCCTGCGCCGTTTCCATCCCTGGGTCTTCAGCGGTGCAGTGGCCACCATCCAGGGCAGTCCTGCTGAGGGCGATGTAGTGGCTGTATATAGCGCAGAAGGACAGTATCTCGCAGCGGGTCACTATCAGGTGGGATCAATAGCGGTGAGAATACTCTCCTTCGATGAAGATCCCGCAGCTCCGGATTTCTGGAAGAACTCGCTCGCCAAGGCTGTGGAGATGCGGCGCGCTGTGGGTCTGGACTGTTTCGCGGAGTCCGACACCAACTGCTTCCGCCTCGTCCACGGGGAGGGGGACGGACTCCCCGGGCTGATTATCGACTGGTACGACGGGGTCTGTGTGCTTCAGGCTCACTCGGTGGGAATGTTCCGCGCCAAGGCTCAGATCTGTGCCGCGCTTCGCGAGGTGCTTGGGGACACTCTCAAGGCTGTATATGACAAGAGTTCAGGGACAGCGCCGTTCAAGGCGGGCCTCGAACTCGTGGATGGGTATCTCTACCGCAGATCAGATTTCAGTGCCAGCGAGACTGCCGTCTGCGAGAACGGCAGGAAGTTCATAGTCAACTGGGAGGAAGGACAGAAGACAGGATTCTTCCTCGACCAGAGGGACAACCGCGCCCTTGTCGGCAAGTATGCCGCCGGTCGCCGCGTGCTCAATCTTTTCTGCTACACGGGTGGCTTCAGCGTATATGCCCTTACAGGAGGCGCGAAGAGCGTGGATTCCGTGGATTCGTCCGCCAAGGCCATCGCTCTTGCCGACAGAAATCTGGTCCTGAACGGCTGTGACAGCACTCTCTGGCACAACCACTGCACTGACGCAATAGAGTTCCTCGGCAAATGCGGGGAGGGAAGTTACGACCTTATGATAGTGGATCCGCCTGCATTCGCGAAGCACCGCGATGCGCTCCGCAATGCTCTCCGTGCCTACCAGAGGCTCAACGCCGCCGCCATCGCCAAAGTGGCTCCCGGCGGGCTGGTATTCACTTTCAGCTGCTCGCAAGTGGTTGACAAGATTACTTTCGCCAACACGGTATTCTCCGCTGCCGCCCAGACCGGACGCCGCGTGCGCATAATAGACCGTTTCTGCCAGGGTTCGGATCACCCTGTCAGTATCTATCATCCTGAGGGAGAGTATCTTAAAGGACTTCTTCTCTACGTGGAATAGGGCTGTTGCTCCGCTGCTATCAGCTCCAGCAGGCGGTCAATCGCCTCGCTGTCGGGCACGTGTCTGAGCACTGGCTCGCCCTTCCGGTAGATGGAGACCCTGCCTCCGCCTTCGCCCACATAGCCCCAGTCGGCATCAGCCATCTCGCCGGGACCGTTGACTATGCAGCCCATCACGGCGATCACCATCCCCTTGAGATGGGAGGTTCGTGCCTTGACCTCCTCAAAAGTCTTCTGGAGGTCGTACATCGTGCGCCCGCAGCCGGGGCATGCTATGTATTCCGGTTTGTAGAATCGTCGGCGGGCGGCCTGCATTATCTCGTCCTTGAGATATTCCGACAGTCCGGCACTGTCCGGAATGGTGTCGATCTCCCTGCGAAGCAGTTTCGGCCCCCACTCCACCGCGGCTTCCAGGGTCTTGTCGCCGCCTTCGCCGCTCGCCAGGAAACGGGCCACCGGGAGTTCCGCCACAGGAGGCTCAGTAAGTGATACGCGGACCGTGTCGCCTATGCCTTCCTGGAGCAGGGCGGCAATCCCTACGCAGGATTTGATGCGCCCGCTGTCACCGTTGCCGGCTTCCGTAACTCCCAGATGCAGAGGGAATACCGTGCCGGTACTCTGCATCATTGCCACCAACTCCCGGTAAGCTTCGGTCATCACTATGGTGTTGCTGGCCTTGAGTGAGACCACCACATTGTAGAACTTGGCCTCCGTGCACATCTGCACCCATTCCATCGCTGCCTGTGCCATCGCGTGTGGCGTATTGCCGTAGAGGGAAGTGATGTATGCGCCGAGCGAACCGTGGTTCAGACCTATGCGGATTGCGGTGCCGTGCTCGCGGCAGACTTCGATCAGACGGGCGAACTCCGCGCGTGCCTTGTCGTGGTCGGGGTGGAAATTGCCCGGATTGATGCGGACTTTCTCCACTATCTCTGCCGCCGCAATCGCGGTCTGGGAGGAGAAATGGATGTCCGCGACCAGCGGAGTTCCGCATCCTGCCGCCCTGAGGCGCTCTTTGATTGCCCTGAGATGCGGGATGTCCTGCAGGCCGGGCACCGTGATGCGTATCAGCTGCGCGCCTGCCGAGGCGAGTTCAAGGCACTGTGCCACAGTTGCTTCCACGTCGGAGGTATGGGTGTTGCACATGGTCTGCACCACTATCGGATTGCCGCCCCCGATTATGAGGGAATCACCTATCCTTACCGGAATCGTCTTGAGCCTTTCCATATACTATATTGTATGCTTCCTGTTTGATCTCCCTGCGTGTCTTCCCGTTGCGCTTGGTCAGCTGGAAATGCAGCCCCACGGTGGCGATGATGTCCATAGGGTAGGCGTAGCGGTAGTAATAATTGCTGTTGTAGTCCGGCTCATAGAGGTTGGACCACGACCAGCGCAGCAGGCAGTTGAAGTGTATCTCCACCGGGTCGAACATGAGCGCGAATCCCACGCCGCCCTGGAAGCCGTAGTCTATCTGGCGTTCGTAGGAGCGGAAACTGTCGGTCCATTCGGGGCTGAGGTTGGGACCGGAACGGGAGATGCTGCGCCTGTAGCCTCCGTAGACTCCTGCATTGGCCATTACCTTGCCGGGGTCGAAGTCGGCGTGTATCTGCATCATCGCAGGGAACTCTATCACCTGCATCGAGCACCAGGTGGCTCCGTCCACATCGGCTGAGTTGCCGGTCTCCTTGTCGGCGCGGAAGGTGTATCCTTCGTTGCCCATAGCCGCCCCGAGTACCAGCGCGAAGTAGGGGAGGTTGTCGAAGAGCTTGCTGAACTTGGTGTAAGTGATTGAGACATAGTTCGGCGCGAATACAAATCCGCGGTTGTGCTTGCTCGGGCTGAAGTAGGTGTTGGAGAATGTTACGCCGTAGTTGACTCCGATCAGGGAGTAGTCGTTGATCGGCCGCTTCTTTGTAACCACCGTGGTGTCCAGGCTGAGCGCCGTGTCTCCCTGCGCGCTGTCCTGCGCGGCAGAAGGTATGGCGCTGACTGCCAATAGGCAGAGAATGAGCAGTATGCAGGTCTTTATAGCTTTCATCTGAAGAGTTCGCTTATATTGATGGTCTGGCTGATTTCTGCGCCGGACGGTATGTCGAGGTACTTGTTGCCTTTGACTTCGTAGAACCTCACCTTCTCCGGCTGCCTGTGAGCGAGGATGGAGCCGGAATCCACTATGGAGTTGCGGTTGCCGTCTTCAGTGATGCGGATGCAGTATTTGCCTTCGCTCAAATACGGGAAGGAGAGCGTCCTGTCGGATTCGATGACATAGGAGCGGAGTACCCTGTCCCTCTTCTCATTGAGCAGATCCACTATGTACTTGCCGTTCACTCCCGTCATCACCGCCTCCAGGCTGCTGAGCTTATCGTCGGAAGGGAGCTTGCACTTGACTTCAAGGCTGTCGGACCAGAATCCGTTGACATCGCGGAATGCTCTGTAGGGCAGTTTGACTATGTATTCGTAACCTTGCTGGAGTTTGTCCTTCTGGCGGATGATGTAGCGGCGCAGGTTGAGACTGTCTCTCTCCACGCTGAACTCCATCTTCTGCTCGGTCTGCCGCGGGGTGATGGCCGTGAACGAGACGGAGTCGAAACTCTCGCTTATGATCGGGTTGCGGAATTCCAGTTCGAAGCCGTTCTGCTCCACGGTCTTAGGGTCCGCCTTGAGGGTCAGCACGCAGGTTGTGTCCTCCTGCTTGATGGATTTGCGCGAGCGCTTGGAGTAGGTGCGCTTGTCGTTTGGAAGAGCCAGCCGGACTTCTTCGGTCTGCGGCACAAGCACTCCGAGGGAGTCGGTCTTGAGGTAGGTGACGCCTATCTTCATCGTGTCAGGAGCGGCGCGTCGGCTGTTGATCCAGAGCTCTAGGCTGTCGCGCTCGAGATTGAACTGGCTGATTATCTGGGTCTGGCGGTAGCCGTTGATGGTGATGGAATCGATGACGGCGTCTGGCGCCATGAAGGTCAGGTAGGCCGAGCGCTCGGCTGTGCGTACCTTGTTGACCATATACTGCTTGGAAGGCCTCTCGCGGAAGAGGTTCAGTTCGTGCTCGCTGCGTCTTGCGAGACAGGCGAGGGTGTCCTTCATATCGTAGCGGAGTATCTCCTTGACGCTGTCACTGGCTGTCATCACCGGTCTGATCAGAGAGTCGATGAATCCTACGAGTTCGGTCTCGGGATTGAAGATGTTGTCGTTGTCCTTGTCGGTGATGGCGTAGAGTCTGTAGGTCGTATCCTTGATGAACGGCAGGGCGAAGAAGCCCCAGTCGTCGGTCTTGACGGCGGCATACGGCCGGCTGCGGTAGATGGCGGAGTCCGCGAGGTCGGTGTGCAGCAGCACCGTGGCTCCCTTGATCGGGGAGAGTGTGTTGCAGTCCTGCACCGTGCCGGTGATCATCATCGAGTCGATCTTCTCTCCGGTGCTGAAGACATAGGTGTAGCCGGCGAACACGTTGCCTTCGTTGGCGTCTGCGATGGCATCGGTGAAACTGATGGTGTAGGTGGTGTTCGGCTCGAACGGCTCCTCGGCGCTGACTATGAGGTTCCTGCCTTTGAGACGGGATTTCAGCGGCTTCTGCTGGGGAGGGGACAGGAAGATGTTGGTGCTCTGCTTGATGGTGACGTATTCGTTGAACTTGAACACGAACTTCGCGCCTTCCAGCGGCACTCCGACAGCACCCGGAAGTGGCCGGATGTCCACGATATACGGAGGGATCGTGTCCTTGTCGCCGCCTGTAGGGGACTGGGTGGTGTTGGCGCAGGAATGCGTGAACATCATCGGTACGAAGACCGCCAGCAGCGTGAGTATAAGTGGCAGGAATCTTTTCATCGTGTCAAATGTCTGTCCGGACGACATCCTGAATGCCGTCGATTTTCTTGAGTCCGTCAACCATATTCTCGAGGATCTTCTTGTCCTTCACGAGCAGCTCGATGGTGCCTTCGAAGAGGCCTCCGTCCACGGTGAGCTGGAGTTTGCGCATATTGATGCCGAGGGTCTTGGAGATGAAACCGGAGATGTCGTTGAGCAGGCCTATGCGGTCCAGTCCCTTGAGAGAGATGCGGATAGGGTATTCCTGCTCGTTGGAGGTCCACTGCGGGGTCACCAGCCTGTTGCCGTAGCGGCTGGCAAGCCTCTCCGCTTCCTCGCAGGACTTCTTGTGTACAATGATCGTGTTGTTGTCGGTCAGGAAGCCGATGACCGGGTCGCCTGGGATGGGGTTGCAGCACTCGGCCAGCTTGTACCTGACGTTGCCGCCGCCCTTGATGACGAGGTCCCTCTTCCGCTTCTCGCCGGAGGAGAGGCTGTCCTCGTTGATGACAGCCTGGAACTGCTCCGGTCCCAGAATCCCTAGGCCAACTCTGAACCAGAACTCCTCCACGTCGCGTATCTGACTGTGGTCCAGGAACTTCTTGAGTAGAGTGTGGGTGTTCTTCAGGCCCATCAGGCGGATGCGCTCATCATATATGTTCTTGCCTTCTGCGGCAATCGCCTCCTTGTCGGAGCGGAAATACTCGATCACCTTGTTGCGTGCGGATCTGGTCTGCAGGAACTGCAGCCACTCCTTCTTAGGGCTGGCGTTGGCGGCGGTGATGATCTCGACCTGATCACCGGACTTGAGTGTCTGAGCGAGGGGAACGAGTTTCATATTGACCTTGGCCGCAATCGCTGAATTGCCGATGTGGGTGTGGATCATATATGCGAAGTCGAGGGCGGTGGCGCCGTTGAGTATTGAGCGCTGCTCGCCCTTGGGGGTGAAGACGACAATCATCGAGCTGACGAGGTCCTTGTGGATGATGTCGAGCAGTTCCAGCGCACTGACGTCATCGCTCAGCAATATGTCCTGCACCTGTTTGAGCCACTTGTCCATCTCGGAGTCGTTCTCGGAGATGTAGCCGTCCTTCTTGTAGGCCCAGTGGGCGGCGATGCCCTTTTCGGCTATGTCGTCCATCCTGCGGGAGCGTATCTGCACCTCCACCCAGAAGCCGGCATGGCTCATCAGAGTGCAGTGCAGAGCCTCATATCCGTTGTTCTTGGGCTGTGAGATCCAGTCGCGCCGACGGCTTACGTTCTCGCTGTAGAGGTTGGTGATGGCGGAGAATATGAGGTAGGCCTGGTCGCGCTCGCTCTGTGGCCCGTCGAGCTTGGGGGTGAAGACTATCCTGACGGCGTAGAGGTCGAATATCTGCTCGAAGCCGACGTGCTTGTTGTGCATCTTGTACCATATAGAATACGGGGTCTTGATGCGTTTCTTGATGGAGAAGTTGTAGCCTGCATCCTTCAGAGCCTTCTCGATTGGGGCGATGAACTCGTCGATGTCCTTCTCCCGGGCGGCGGTGTTGCTGCTGATCTTCTCAGTAATGATCTGATATTCTTCCGGTTCCTTGTACTTGAGCCAGATGTTCTCCATCTCCGACTTGACGGCATAGAGACCGAGCCGGTGGGCGAGCGGGATGAATATGAACATCGTCTCCGAGAGAATTTTGTCCCGTTTGTGCTCGGGCATATACTCGATGGTGCGGCAGTTGTGCAGGCGGTCAGCGAGCTTGATCAGCACGACGCGCACATCATCGTTGAGCGTCAGCAGGATGCGCTTGAAGTTCTCGGCCTGGAGGCTTTCCGTGCTGATGGCTTCGCCCTTGCGGTCCTCGTTGTCGAGCACGGTTTTGATCTTGGTGAGTCCGTCCACGATGGAGGCAATCTTGTCTCCGAAGAGGCTGCGGATGTCTTCCACGGTGTAGCTCGTGTCCTCCACCACGTCGTGAAGAAGGGCGGCACAGATGGACTTGCAGCCCAGTCCGATCTCGGACACGACTATCTTGGCCACCTCGATCGGGTGGATGATGTACGGCTCACCGGAGCGGCGGCGTACGTTCTTGTGGGCCTGGTTGGCGAACTCGAATGCCTTCTGTACGGTCTCCACCTGCTCCTCGTTGCGGCAGCGCGGGCGCGCCACCTCCATCAGGGAGGCGTATTCCTTGTCTATCAGTCTGTAATCGTCCTTTGTGAATTCAGAAAAACTCATTGTCTATATTATTGTCTCCGCCATCCTTGTCAGAACAGGCTGAGTTCGTTTACTGTCTCCTGCGCGCTGCCTCCCGCTCCGGAGGGGAGCATCGCGAAGAACTCTTCCTCCGACTTTATCTCTATGCCGAGTTCGGCACACTTCCTGAGTTTCTCGGGCCCCGGTTTGGTGCCGGCGAGCAGGAATGAGGTGTTTCTGCTGACCGATGAGGCCGCCTTGCCGCCGTGTTCGGCAATGATCTCCTTGATGCGGTCGCGGCTGAGGCTGAAATTGCCGGAGACTACTATGGTCAAGCCCTTGAGGCTGTCGGAGATAGCCGTCTCGGAAGTCTCTCCACCTAAGTGCAGGCCGGCTTTGCGCAGTCTCTCTATCTCATTGAGATGTATCGGGTTATGCAGGTATTCATATACGCTTTGCGCGATCACCTCGCCCACGTCCTCCACCTCGAGCAGCTTTTCCGCCGGTGCGGCAGTCAGCGAGTCGATGTCCCCGAAGTGGCGGGCAAGGTTCCTGGCGGTGCTTTCCCCGACATAGCGGATGCCGAGTGCGAAGAGCACGCGCCCGAACGGCACGCTCTTCGATGCTGCGACGCTGTCCACGAAGTTCTGCGCGGATTTATCCTGCCAGCCCTCGAGGGAGACAAGCTGCAACTTGCTGATGCCGTAGAGGTCGGCCGGGCTGAGTGCCAGGCGGCTGTCGTAGAACTGCTCGATCGTGGCTTCGCCTGCGAGGATGTTCATCGCCTTGCGGGAGACGAAGTGCAGCATACGTCCCTTAATCTGCATAGGACAGCCGTCTGAGTTGGGACAGAACCACCTGGCTTCGTCCTCGGCCCTCACAAGCGCGGCGCCGCAGTCCGGGCAGTTTTTCGGAAATTCGGGCACGGGAGCCCCTGCCTGCCGCTTGCTCAGGTCGACGCCGGTGATCTTAGGGATGATTTCGCCTCCCTTCTCGACAAAGACCCAGTCGCCCACGCGTATGTCCATCTGGAGCATCTGGTCGGCGTTGTTGAGAGTCGCGCGTCTGACGACAGTGCCGCTTAGCTGCACCGGCTCCAGATTGGCCACAGGCGTGACTGCACCGGTGCGGCCCACCTGATAGTCGATGCTAAGCAGCCTGGTGCAGGCCTGCTCTGCCTTGAACTTGAAGGCTACCGCCCATCGCGGCGACTTGGCGGTGGCGCCCAGGGCACGCTGGCTTGCGAGTTCGTTGATCTTTATGACTATGCCGTCGGTGGCATAGGGGAGGAATTTGCGCTCCTTGTCCCAGTATTGGATGTATTCTTCTATTTCACTGATATTGTGGCAGATGCGTCGTTTGTCGGAGACCGGGAGCCCCCAGGAAGCGGCTGCATCGAGCGCTTCGGAGTGCGAGGCGAATGTCACTGACTCGGCGGGAATGTGGTAGAGCGTGCACCATAGACCTCTGTGTGCAACTTCATCCGGGTCAATGAGCTTCAGTGAGCCCGAGGCGGCATTGCGGGGATTGGCGAACGGGGCTTCCTCTTCTTCCTCCCGCTCGCTGTTAAGTTTGTTGAAGGCCTTGTAGGGCATCAGCACTTCCCCGCGGATTTCAAACTCCTCAGGGAAGTCCCCGTGCAGGCGGTGTGGAATATTGGCTATGCGGAGCGCATTGGCGGTGATGTCGTCGCCCCGGACCCCGTCGCCGCGGGTCAGAGCCCGATAGAGCTCTCCGTCCCTGTATGTCAGGCAGATGGCTGTGCCGTCGAACTTGAGCTCGCAGCTGTAGCTGAACGATCCTCCGCCCAGCGCCCGCTCCGCTCTCTGCACGAATTCTTCGATCTCGCCGATGGAGTAGGTGTTGCCGAGCGAGAGCATCGGGTAGCGGTGAAGTCTCTGGACGAAGCCGCCGTGCTGCTCACTGTCCGGGCTGTCCGGATCGGGGTTTCCTAGGTCGGATCCGACCCGGTGGGTGGGGGAGTCGGGGTTGTCCAGTTCGGGCCACTCCGCTTCCAGCGCCTCGAGCTCGTGCATCAGTGCGTCGAAGTCGAAGTCGCTCATAGTAGGAGCGTTATCGACATAATATCGACGGCTGTTCTCTCTCAGAGTCGCTCTGAGTTCCTGTATTCTTTCTGCTGCGGCGCTTTTGTCCATATTGAGTTGTCGTGCGCAATGCGCCCTGCGCGGGCGCGCCTGGCGCTAATAAACTACAAATTTAGTCAATCTTTTGAATTATTCCTTGCTCGCTGCGGTATAGTTGCCGCCTGCGCCCTAACGCCCTGCAAATAACTTCTGCCCTATTGGGAATTTGGCGGATAATCAGTAAATTTGCGAGATTTGTTTTGAAGCAATTAATATCATCAATGATACCGAATATGAAAGATTCAGTTATTATTCTGTGCGGCGGCGGTCCTGCTCCGGGCATGAACACTGTGGTTTGTTCTGTCGCCAAGACATTTTTGAGCAACGGCTACAGGGTAATCGGCCTACACGGCGGTTACAGCGGCCTTTTCTCCAAGACGCCTCGCACCGAGGACATCGACTTCCTCAAGGCGGACTACTACTTCAAGCGCGGCGGCTCCCACCTCCAGATGAGCCGTTTTAAGCCTACTGACGAGGACTTCGAGAAGAATTTCAATCTTGACCTCTTCAAGGACAACAATATCAAGCTGCTTGTGACCGTGGGCGGAGATGACACCGCATCCACTGCCAACCGCATCGCTCTCTTCCTCGAGAGGAAGAAGTACCCTATCCGCAACATCCACGTCCCGAAGACCATCGACAATGACCTCCCTCTGCCGGACAACGCTCCGACCTTCGGCTTCAACTCTGCCAAGAACGAGGGCGCGCATATCGCCTCAACCGTCTACGAGGATGCCCGCACTTCAGGCAACTGGCTGCTCATCTCAGCTATGGGCCGCTCCGCAGGACATCTTGCACTCGGTATCGGCGAAGCTACCCACTGCCCGATGACCATTATCCCTGAGATGTTCAACAAGACCGGGATTTCCATCGACAAGATCATCAAACTCTCCCTTTCTTCCATTATCAAGCGCAAGACTCTCGGTATCGACTACGGCACCATCGTGGTGGCCGAAGGCGTCTTCCACGATCTGGCCGAGGAGGATATCAAGTCTGCCGGCGTACATATGACCTACGATGAGCATGGGCACCCTGAGCTCGGCAAGATCTCCAAGTCAGTGCTCTTCGACGAACTGCTCGAGAAGGCGATGAAGCAGACCCGTCTCAAGGTCAAGACCCGTCCGGTCGAAATCGGCTACGACGTGCGCTGCCAGGATCCTGTGGCATACGACCTTACATACTGCACTGAGCTTGCGATGGGAGTCTATGACCTCTACGTCAAGGGCGAGACAGGCTGTATGGTATATGTCGACAACTACGGCGAAGCCAAGCCTCTCTACCTGCACAGCCTGCAGAACGAGGAGGGCAAGATTCCGCCGCGCCGCGTGGATATAAGCCGCGGTACCGCCAAGAACTACTACAATCATATCTGTCACTTCATTACTCCTTCCGACTACGAGGCTGCCCGGGCCTATGTGGACAATCCGGAGGAGTATGACTTCAAGAAGATACTAGGCTGGGAGTAGAATCCCGCCAAGACACCATTTAAAGGCCGGTTGGAAAAGTTTTCCGCCGGCCTTTGCCTTTTGGTACAGTCTTTGCTTAATTGGGATACTTTTCTACAATCCGCAAATTTTTTCTTAATTATAAACACTTGATTTGTAGG
>CAVEAQ010000022.1:0-20983 GCA_963613775.1 bacterium
CGACTGGCTGCAGAAGCACTTCATGAACTGGTTCAACGAGGAGCGCACCCGCTATATCCTCACCTTCCCTGTGGAGACGATGGCGCTGCTCACTGACGGCGGCGACGACTACCTCGACAAGGACTACGCCGACTTCACCGCCGAGATGTGGGCCAAGGGGCACAGCTTCTTCTGCTACATCTCCAACAGCCCCGACTCGCTCGCCAGCTGCTGCCGCCTGCGCAACAGTCTCACCGACCTGGAGGACAGGGAGGACAAGGCCCACAACCACACCACGCATCAGTACTCGATGGGCACGGCGTCAGTGGCCACCGGCTCCAAGTCCGTGATGACGGTCAACCTCAACCGCCTCATCCAGGACTCCGTGCGCCGCTACTTCCTCGAGCGCAGGGGAGTCGTGCTTCCTGAGGGCAAGCCGCTCGATCCCGTCTCCAACTTCTACGACAAGGACGACCTCTTCACCAACTTCATCGGCAAGGACATCACCGAGATGACCGAGCGCGTGCACAAGTACCAGGTCGCCTTCAACGAGATCATCAAGGACTTCCTCAAGGCCGATATGCTCGATGTCTACAAGGCGGGCTTCATCGATATGCGCAAGCAGTATCTCACCGTGGGCGTCAACGGACTCACCGAGGCCGCCGAGTTCCTCGGACTCAAGGTCTCCCCGAATCCTGAATACGGCGACTTCGTCAACAGCGTGCTCGAGACCATCAACATCTCCAACCGCAAGGACCGCACCCCCGAGGCTATGTTCAACACCGAGTTCGTGCCGGCCGAGAACCTCGCCGCCAAGAACTACAAGTGGGACAAGAAGGACGGCTACTTCGTCTCCTCCAAGCACAACCTCTACAGTTCCTACTTCTACAATCCGGAGGATACCGAGGTCACGATGATCGACAAGTTCAAACTGCACGGCGAAGACTTCGTCAAGTACCTCGACGGCGGCTCGGCCCTGCATATGAACCTTGCCGAGCACCTCAGCAAGGAGCAGTACCGCCAGCTGCTCAACGTGGCCGCGCACTACGGGACCAACTACTTCACCTTCAACGTGCGCAACACTGTCTGCAACGACTGCGGCTACATCAGCAAGGACACGCTCGCCAAGTGCCCGAAGTGCGGCAGCACCAACGTTGACTACCTCACGCGCGTCATAGGCTACCTCAAGAGAGTCTCATCCTTCGCCGAGCCGCGCCAGGTCGAGGCCCAGCACAGGTACTACGACGCGGAGAAGCTGATATGATCAAGTATCTGCCGGGACTGACCGACATAGTCCTCGAAGAAATACCGGACAGAGTAACCCTGGCAGTCGAAATCACGAACTGCCAGGGTTCTTGTCCCGGATGCCACTCGCCCTTCCTGCGCAAGGACATTGGCGAAGAGCTGACCGGGCAGGCGCTGGACGCCCTGCTGGACGACAACTTCGGGGTCAACTGCCTGCTCTTTCTCGGGGAGGGCAACGACCGGGAGGCCCTGCTCCGGCTTGCCTCCCACGTCCGCTGCACGCACCCGCAGCTGGAGCTCGCCCTCTACTCCGGACGCACCGAAGTGGAGCAGGAAATCCGCGAAATGTTTGATTATGTCAAAATCGGTCCTTATATTGCAGAGCGCGGGCCTCTCAACGAGCGTACGACCAACCAGAGGCTCTACCGCCACGGCGTGGACATCACCTCCCGCTTCTGGCGCAAGATGGATGACAACAACTAACAACCAATAATATGAAGAAGTCCAGCATACTTCTCGCAATCGCACTTGCTGCGGCCTCCTGCAGCACGAAGATAGACAGGGCGGCCCTCGTGGAGAGGAACAACCCCCACATCACTGCCATCGACACTCTCGCCTCCCTCTCGGTGGGCAACGGCAGGTTTGCCTTCACCGTAGACGTGACCGGTCTGCAGACCTTCCCTGAGCTGTATTCCGGCGGCGTGCCGCTAGGCACCCAGAGCCAGTGGGGCTGGCACTCCTTCGACAACCCGGAGCATCTCCGCTTTGAGGAGACCCTCAAGGCCTACGACTTCGGCCGCGGCCACGAAGAACTCTACTCCTGCCAGCTCAAGGAGGGCCGCGGCAAGGCGGCTTCCGACTGGTACAGGGTCAACCCCCACCGCCTTCACCTCGGCGTGATAGGCTTCGAAGGGCTTGAGCCTGAAGATATCAGCGGAGTCGACCAGACACTCGACATGTGGGATGGCGTGGTCCGCTCGTCCTTCAAGGCGCGGGGCAAGGACGTCAGGGTCCTGACATCCTGCGACCCCGAGTCCGACAGGGTGGCCGTGTCCATCGTCTCCGACGAACTCCTGCCGGTGGTACTGCGCTTCCCTTACCCGTCCGGCCGTCACTCCGACGACGCCTGTGACTGGACCAGGGACGGACTGCACAAGGTCGATATCATCGGAGTCCTCGACAGCGTCGCAGTGCTCAGACACACGATCGGCTATACCTCATACTACATCAAACTCTGCTTCGACTCCGCCGAACTCGCCCGTACCGGACGCAACGCCGTCCGCCTCAGTCCGACTGCTGAGGAGTGGAGCTTCACCGCGGAGTTCTGCGAGATGACCCCGTCGGCCGAATACTCTTCGGCAGCCCTCTCCAGGGAGGCTTCCGCAGAGTACTGGAGCACCTTTTGGAAGGACGGGGGAGTCGTGGACTTCAGCCGCTGCATCGACCCGCGCGCCGCGGAGCTCGAGCGCAGAGTGGTCCTGAGCCAGTATCTGCTCGCCATCCAGTGCTGCGGCGACGTGCCTCCGCAGGAGACCGGACTCACCTACAACTCCTGGTTCGGCAAGCACCATATGGAGATGATTTGGTGGCATCAGGCCCACTTCGCCCTCTGGGGCCACGAAGACCTGCTTGCTCGGACCCTGCCGTGGTACGGCAAGGTGGAGCCTGTGGCCCGCGAGATCGCCGCCCGCCAGGGCTTCAAGGGCGTGAGGTGGATGAAGATGACCGACCCTTCCGGGATCGAGGCGCCTTCCAACGTGGGCTCCTTCCTCATCTGGCAGCAGCCTCACCTCATCTACCTCGCGGAGTTGCTCTACAGGGCTGCCCCTTCGCCCCAAGTGCTCGAGAGCTACGGCAGGCTTGTAGACGAGACCGCAGAATTTATGGCGGACTTCGTCACTTACGACCAGGCTAATGACCGATATATTCTCAAAGGCTGTATCGCGGCTCAGGAGACCCTGCAGGCCTCCAAGACCGTCAACCCTCCGTTCGAGCTGTCCTACTGGCACTTCGGTCTCAGCACGGCGCAGCTCTGGAGAGAGCGCCGCGGACTGGAGCGCAACCCTCAGTGGGACGAGATCATCTCCAAGCTCTCCCACCTCGCATCCAAGGACGGCCTCTACCTCGCCGCCGAGAGTGAGCCGGATACATACTCCGACATCAGGATGTATTCCGACCATATGGCGGTGCTCGCCGCAGTGGGAGTGCTCCCGCAGACAGAGCAGGTGGATCCGGAGCTGATGAAGAACACCTTCGACTGGGTCTACGACAACTGGAACTGGGACGAGACCTGGGGCTGGGACTTCCCGACCACCTGCATGAATGCGGTGCGGGTAGGGGAGCCGGAGAAGGCCATCAACGCCCTCCTGATGGACAAGAGGACCAATACCTACCTGCCTGACGGCCACAACTATCAGGACTCCAGGCTGCGCATCTACCTCCCGGGCAACGGCGGCCTGCTCACCGCGGTGGCCCTGATGTGTGCCGGCTGGGACGGATGCACAGTGCAGAACCCTGGCTTCCCTAAGAACGGCAAGTGGAACGTCCGCTGGGAGGGCCTCAAACCGATGCCGTAATCCGCAGACAACAACACAAAATCAAGATATTATGAGAAAAAGCATTATCCTGGCGGCAGCAGCCCTCTCCTGTGGCATCTGCGCCCAAGCACAGACCGCGACGAGCCTCTTCTGGCGCTCCGACAGTCTGGAAGTCAAAGAAATAGTCTCCGAGCAGGCAGTGCAGTACAGCTTTGTCGGACATCACGGACCGGCCGTGGAGAACTCCCACTGCATCCTGCGCATCTACTTCAATGACAGCGGCTCCATCGATGTCTATTCCAAGAGCGGCAAGCAGATGGAGCTTGCCAAGTATCTCTGGTACCCGACCGAGCGCCAGCAGAAGGAGGAGGGCGCCGGCTGTGACGAGTACCTCGTCGGCCGCACCGTGGGTCTCGGAGGCATCGCCCTCTGGGACGGCGAGAAGGAAGTCAAACTCGCAGCCACCAAGGGCCGCACTGCCCGCGTGGGTGAGATCAAGGGCGGCTCATACGCCGAGATGGTAGCCTATGGCGTCCAGTACAAGGGCGAGAGCGTGGACGTGCTCATCCGCATCGAGATGAAGAACAACAGCCGTGTGGCCAAAGTGATCGCCAAAGAGCTGAACGGCAAGAAGGTGCAGTTCCTCACCGGAGTCAACTACCAGCGCGGGGAGACCGTGGAATACGGCCGCAACTGGATTGCAGTCTGGGGTATCCACCCTGCGGATGTATCTCAGAACCCTTCTCCGCTCGGCGGCGGTATGTGGTTCAAGCCTAAGAAGTTCGCCGTCGTGGAGAAGACCCGTGATATGGTCCGCATCATCTCCAAGCCGGCATCCGAGATCAGTACCGAGGTGGTAGCCGCCTCCACAAAAGAGGACGAACTCAACACCGAGGCCAAGTTCGTCTCCTATATGAAGAAGAGGTAAGAGTCTTACTTCTTGACTATTATGACCGCTCCGTCGTCCTTCGGGATAAGGAGCGGTTTTTTGTATTTGCCGATCCGGCTGAGGCTGCCTCCGGCGGTGCCGAGCAGCTCTACGCTGCCGCCTCCGAGTCTGGAGACAATAGCGTTGACGTCCAGCTTCAGCGGAGTCTCGGATGCGTTGATCGCGCCCACATACCAGCTGTCGCCGTGGCGGCGCGCGATGACGGCGCTCTGCGCCGGCTCACCGCCGATGTAGCGGATATCGTCCCAGGTAGTCGGTACTTCGCGCAGGAAGTCCAGGGCGAGGGACGGGGCATCCGTGAGGTTGTTCGGGGCGAGGGCGAAGTTCTGGACAGGGTTCTGGAAGAGCACCGCCGTGGCGAGCTCGAAGGCGTCGGAAGTGCGCCTCAGCGAGCCTCTGACCTTGCCGTCAGGGGCTGGCCTGCCGTTGCTGCGCTCCAGGTAGCGGTTGAGGAAGGTGCCGCCGAACTCCATACAGCCCAGAGAGTTGCGGATGAAGGGGTGCAGGGTGGCGTTGAGGGACTCGATGTCGCACTCGCTCTGCATGAAGACGAGGTTCTCCGATGCCCTCACAGCCTCGCTGCCCACATAGTTGGGGTACATCCTCTCCCAGCCGCGCGGAATGGTGCAGCCGTGGAATATCACCATCAGGCCGTGGTCGTCGGCGTCGCTCAGGATGCTTTCGTAGAGCGCCATAGTCTCCTGCTTGTCGCCGCCGAAGAAGTCGACCTTGATGCCCTTGACTCCGATGCTCTCCAGCCAGCGCATCTCGCGCTTGCGGGCGATGGGGTTGCACATTATGCCGGTCGGGCTCTGGGTGATGTCGTTCCACCAGCCGCTGGAGGAGTACCAGAGGAAGAGCTCCACGCCCTTGTCGCGGGCGTACTGGGCGAGCTCTTCGATCCCGTCGCGACCCACGTTCTTGTCCCAGAACGCGTCCACGAGGCTGTACTTCCAGCCCATTGCGGATGCGAGGTCCACATAGGCGCGCAGGTCGGTCCGATTGATGCTCGGGTCCTGCCATACTATCCAGCTCCAGCTGCTCTTGCCGTATTCGTAGCGGTGGCTGCTCTCGTAGCGCGGCTCCACCACGTCGAACGCGACTGTGGTCTCGGCGATCGGGGCGAGGTCTTCGCCCACGGTGATGGTCCTCCAGGCGCTGCTGCCAGGCAGGGCGAATGCCGGCTCCACTGTGCCGTTGCCGTTGTTCTCCTCAGGCATAGGGAAGGCGATGCAGTAACCCTTGCCGGCCTCGTAGTCGCTGAGCCGCGAGCCGCAGTAGCGGCTGTCCACTCCCGTCTCGCTCACCAGTACCCAGCCGTCGCCCCCGACCTTGAAGAGGCAGGGGAAGGTGAATCCGTGCCCGAACTCGGACTGCGCACTAAGCAGGGCTCCCGGGGAGTAGTATTCCTCATAGCTCGGCTTGGTGCGCTTCCAGCCCACCATCGCATCGCTCTGCGGGCAGAGGTAGGTGGTGGTGTATTCCGGGAAGTTGAACCAGGTCTCCTCCCGCATCACGCGGACGCTGCCGGTCTCGCCATCGCGCGGCAGGCAATAGCGGAAGGCTATGTCGTGGGCGCTGACCCGCCACTCTATGTCGAGAAGCCGCCCCTCCGGCGTGCGGAAGTGCATCAGGGAGCGGGTGGCCTCGTGCTGCACCCGGCTCTTCTTGATGCGGTCGAGGGAATAGTCCACAGTGATGGTGGAGGTCTCGTCGCCGAGAAACTCCAGCTGCGTGTAGTCCGCGCTGTCGGTCACGAGTCCCAACCGCGAAGGTGTGAGCAGGACGGTGCCGTCCAGGCTCACCGAGTAGTTGATGCTCTGGTCTGCGGAGCTTGTGAGGGAGACGCTGAGGCGCCCGTCCGGGCTGCTGACGGAGGCTACCGCCGCCAGTGCCAGAGAAATCAGTAGGGTGTGCATAACTATTTGATGTTCTTTAGCATCCAGTCGAGGTGCCCCCGCTCCGTGGCTTCGGAAGTCCAGTGCTCGTTGATCGGGGTGATGAGCGCCTCCTTGGGGCAGTTGAGAGTGTTCCAGACTGCGTAGGAGGTGGTCGGAGGGCAGGCGTAGTCGTTGTAGCCCCAGGTCATATAGACCTTGGCGGTGATGTGGCGGGCGAAGTTGATGACGTCGTAGTAGGCGAGAGTCTCGACGGCCTTGCCCGTGAGCACTCCCGGCACGCGGTTGAAGTGTGGGTAGCCGCCGGTGCGGCCCTTCTCGCTGTAGGCTGCCATATCCGCGAGCGCCGGGTGGTTGGCTATGCAGAGGGTGACGCGCGGATCGAGTCCGGCTGCGATCAGGGAGAGTCCGCCGCCCTGGCTGCCGCCCTGCACGACCACGTTCTTCCCGTCCCACTCAGGGAGAGAGGTGAGCAGGTCGAGCGAGCGTATTAGGCTTATATAGACCCGCTTCATATAGTAGCGGTCGCGGTCTTCGAGACCGTTGAAGAGGTAGCCGTTGCCGCTGCCGTTGAAGGCCGCGCTGATCTCGGCGAACTTCTCCGCCGACATCCTCGGGTCGAGTCCGTGGATCTCGGTCTCGAAGCGGATGCAGCCCGCCTCGGCGTAGTATTTGTGGCGGAGCGGCTCCTTGATGGTCTTGATGCCGGCTCCCGGAGGGCAGAGCACCACAGGGCAGCTTCCCTTCTGCGCGTCCTTCGGGTAGAAGAGGTAGCCGTAGATGGACTGCGAGCTGTTGAGCATCAGCTTTACCAGCCAGCAGTCGATCTTGTCGGTGCAGTACTCGGGGGCGAGCTCTCTGGTGTATGTCAGCGGGAACTTCTCAGCCTCGGCTATATTCTCCTGCCAGAAGTCCATAAAGTCCTTCGGCTCGCGGGTGAAAGGCTCGATCTTCTCGACTGAGAATCCCAGCTTGATGTGGTGCTGATACTTCACTCCGTCCACCTCGGTGCTGAGCTGCAGGTCGCGGAATCCCGGCGTCTTGCGGGTGCCCATATTGAACTTGGCCCTGCCTCCCTTGAGGCTGACGGTGCCTCTCCGGTCGGCTTCCAGCAGGTCGTCGGAGATCTCATAGCTGACCGTGCAGTCGCGCGGGATGCCGTATTTGTAGAACTGTATCTCCACAGTGGCGTCTTCGCCTGTCCGGTAGAGCCAGTCAGAGTGGTCAGGTACTGTGACCCAGAGGTAATCGGCTCTGTCGGGGTAGTTGCCGGCAGCGGCACTTAGCGCCAGAAATGCGGCGCAGAGGATGGTTATCAGTCGTTTCATCGATGAAATTATTGCGTGTATGGCAAATTTAGCCTATTTTTTAGTAAATTTGCCACAATACACAATAATTATGAAACACAGCAATCTTTTCCTTACCGTCATCGCTGTTTCGTCGGCTATGATGCTATCAGCGGGCAGTCTCGCCGCGCAGCCTGAGATCCACAGCCAGTGGGAGGGCGCGAGAGTAGCCTTCCTTGGCGACTCCATCACAGAGACCCGTCAGCTCGACCGCTACAACAACGTCTATTGGAACTACCTTCAGGACATCCTTGGCATCGAGTCCTATGTCTACGGCATCAGCGGCCACCAGATGAGCCAGATAGCCGGCCAGGCCGAGAAACTCGAAGCCGAACACGGCCAGGCGGTCGATGCCATCCTCGTGATGATAGGCACCAATGACTACAACAACAACATCCCTCTCGGCGAGTGGTACAGTTACTCCAGGAAGATGACCAACCACGACGGCGTGGAAGTCGAGCGCACATATCGTGAGCTCAACTACGACAACTCCACCTTCCGCGGAAGGGCCAACATCGCAATGCGCCATCTCAAGACTCACTATCCAGACAAGCAGATCATCTTCCTCACCCCGCTCCACAGAGGCGTGGCCAACTTCAACGCCACCAACATCCAGCCGGTGGAGTCGTACTGCAACGGCGCGGGCAGCTTCATAGAGGAATATGTCCAGGCAGTCAAGGAGCTCGGGACAGTCTGGGCGGTGCCGGTGATCGACCTCTGCTCAGTCAGCGGACTCTACCCGATGCTCGATGAGCAGGCAGGCTACTTCCGCAACTTCAACATTGATCGTCTGCACCCCAACGCCGCCGGCCACCTGAGGATGGCGTATGCGATTGCATATCAGCTGCTTGGCTATCCTGCTGTCTTCCCTAAATACATAGCCCTCGCAGTCGACGGCGCCGAAGGACTCGAAGTCCTTGAGAAGAGCGGAGTCAAGGCGAGCATACTGAGCTCCGGGAAGCTCGGCTCCAAGGCGGCGAAGAGAGCCGAAGCGCTCGGCTGCGAAGTCGCCGGGCCTGAGACCTACAGCAGCGTGGCAGTGCGCAGCTGGGCGGCATCAGTGCCGGCCGCAGAGCGCGCTAAGGAGATCGTCGCCGGTGCCAAGGACGGAGACCTGCTCCGCATCAGCGGCTCCGATGCGGCTTCCCTCGAGGCGCTGCAGACCGCAATCCCGGAGCTTGAGAGCCGCGGATTTGAGTTCGTCACTCTCTCTCAGCTCTACGGACAGGCCCGGACTCCGGCGCCGAAAGCTGCCGAAGGCAAGACAATCACAAATATTTACTAATACCGCAATGAAAAAGTTTTTAACCTTCATTCTGGCGTGCTCGTGCATATTTGCCAACGCCAAAGTGTACAACGTGCGCGACTACGGCGCCGTAGGTGACGGCAAGCACATCGACTCGCCTGCCATCAACGCAGCCATCGAGGCGGCTTCCCGGAAGGGCGGCGGAGTGATCCTCTTCCCGGAGGGAGTCTACAGCAGCTACTCCATCCGTCTCAAGGACAACATCACTCTCCGTCTGGAGAAGGGCTCCGTCATCAAGGCTGCCAAGCCTACCGCGGAGCAGGGTTACGACCCGGCTGAAGACAACGAGTGGGACGCCTACCAGGACTTCGGCCACAGCCACTGGCAGAACTCCCTCATCTGGGGCATAGGTCTCAAGAACCTCAAGTTCGAGGGTGAAGGCCTGATCGACGGCACCGACGCCCTCTCCCGCGGCCTCGGCCGCCAGGGCCCTATCGCAGAGGCCAACAAGGCCATCGCCCTCAAGAACTGCAAGGGCGTGACCATCAAGGGCATCAGCCTCCTGCAGTGCGGCCATTTCGCGCTCCTTCTCACCGGAGTTGACGACCTTGTCATCGACAAGGTGCTCGTCGACACCAACCGCGATGCCTTCGACATCGACTGCTGCGCCAACGTCAAGATCACCAACTGCACCGTCAACTCTCTCAACGACGACGGCATCGTCCTCAAGTGCTCCTACGGCCTCGGCTGGCCTAAGGCCACCGAGAACGTCCTCATCGAGAACTGCAAGGTCTCCGGCTACGACCCGAGTACCGTCTACTACGGCACCTACGGCGAGACCATCACCGCCGCTCCTGACCGCGACGGCCCGACCGGACGCATCAAGTTCGGCACCGAGAGCAACGGAGGCTTCCGCAACATCACCATCCGCAACTGCGAGTTCAAGCGCTGCCGCGGCCTCGCCCTCGAGACTGTGGACGGAGCCCCTATCGAGAACATCAAGGTCAAGGGCCTCAAGATGGACGACATCTGGAACTCCCCGATCTACATCCGCATCGGCAACCGTATGCGCGGCCCTAAGGACCTCCCTGCATCCCTCGCGCGCAACATCGAGATCTCCGACGTCACCGTCACCAACTGCGACAGCCGCTACGCCCTCCTCATCGTCGGCCTCCCAGGCAACCCTGTGGAGAACGTGACCCTCAAGAACATCCACATCCAGTACAAGGGCGGTCTCACCCTCGACGACGTGCGCCAGCAGAAGAACAGCAACCCGTTCTTCTTCGGACGCAACAACGGCTACCCTGAGCCTTCAGCCCACGGCATCCAGCCGGCCTGGGGTCTCTCTATGCAGTACGCCCGCAACATCACCTTCAAGAATGTCACGATGGAGCTGATGCAGCCTGACGAGAGGGAGAAGATCTTCCTCAATGAGGTTGAGAATTTCGTCTGGGAATAGTTCCATATCGCGATATGAACAGACTGTCACTGATACTTGGCATCTGCCTCGCGGCCGCGAGCCTGAGCGCGGAGGCCGATTCCTTCTCGGAGGGGCGTCTTGTGGACCAGACCCTCCGCGTGGACTACATCTTCTCCGGCACCGACAAGAGCTGCGACATCGCACTCGCAGGTCTGCACAAGACCCCTTCCTGGGTCGGCAGGAGAGTCAATATGACCTCGCTCGCCTTGCGCGGCAATGCCCAGATCACGATGACAGACAAGGCGAGCGGAGACACCCTCTACCGCACGTCATTCAACACTCTCTTTCAGGAGTGGCAGGCTACGGAAGAAGCCACGCGGGTCCGCAGGAGCTTCGAGAACGTGATGCTTCTTCCGATGCCGGCCGCGCCGGCCCGGATCTGCGTGCAGCTCTTCGACTTCCACAACAATGTGGTCGCATCCCTCACGCACTCTGTCGACCCTGCCGATATCCTGATCCGTCCTATCGCTAAGCCCGCAGGGGGAGCCCCTTGCCGGGTGCTTCACCGCAGCGGTGACCCCCGGGAGAAGATCGATGTCGTGATCCTCGCTGAAGGCTATACTGCCGCCGAGATGGAGCGGTTCTACGCCGATGCGCAGACTGCGGTCGACAATCTCTTCGCCCACAAGGCCTTCGCCGAGATGAAGGACCGCTTCAACATCGTCGCCCTGGGCGCTCCGTCGCAGGACAGCGGCGTCAGCGTGCCGCGCGAGGGAGTCTGGAAGCGGACCGTCGTGGACTCCAACTTCGACACCTTCTATATGGACAGGTATCTCACCACCACGCACATCTTCCAGATGCACGACGCGCTCGCCGGAGTGCCGTATGAGCATATAATAGTCCTCGCCAACACCGAGACCTACGGCGGAGGCGGCATCTACAACGCCTACACCCTCACCGCTTCCCACCACGCCCTCTACGGACCTGTGGTGGTACACGAGTTCGGCCACAGCTTCGCCGGCCTCGCGGATGAGTACGCCTACGACGACCAGTATGTCGAGTACTACTACCCGGACATCGAGCCGTGGGAGAAGAACATCACCACCAAGGCGGACTTCGCCTCCAAGTGGCAGGATCTGATGGGCAAGGACGGAGTCGGGCTCGTGGAGGGCGCCGGCTACCAGACCAAGGGCGTCTGGAGGGCCTGGGACAACTGCCGTATGCGCACCAATGCGGCACCGGACTTCTGTCCGGTCTGCACCCGCGCCATACAGGAAGTGATCCGATTCAATACGGAAGAGCTATAGCAGCATCAGAAGCTGACCCGACAGCACCCGGAGAAACATCTCCACAGGATAGACGGTGGCGTACGCGACAGAAGGTACGTCATCGTCTGTCGTTGTGAGGGCATAGTTGAGCGCGATAGGGTTGGCCATCGCCCCGCAGAGCATACCCACGTTCTCGGCGTAGCCGGTGTGGCAGAACTTCGAGGCCACGAGTCCCACCAGCAATACCGGGATGACGGTGAGGGCCACGCTGACTGCGATCCAGAGCAGCCCCTCGGGGCGCAGCACGGTGGCGAAGAACCCAGGACCGGCACTGAGTCCCAGACCCGCCAGGTAGACCGTGATGCCGAGCTGTCGCAGCATCAGGTTGGCGCTGTGGGTGGTGTAGGTGGTGATGTGGAGCCGCGGGCCGAAGGCGCCCATCAGGATGCCGATGACTATCGGACCGCCGGCGATGCCTAGCTTGAGCGGGATGCTCATCCCAGGGATGGAGATCGGCAGGCTGCCGAGCAGAAGCCCGAGCATCAGCCCCACGAAGATGAAGAGCAGGTTGGGGTTGCGGAGCTCCTTCTCCTGGTTGCCGAGCACCTCGGCCACGCGCGCTATGGCCTTCTCCTCGCCCACGACGGTGAGCTTGTCGCCGATCTGGAGCCTGAGGTCGCGCGAAGGCAGGATGTCGATGCCGGCGCGGTTGACCCTCGTGATGTTGACGCGGTAGATGTTGCGCAGATGCAGGTCACCCAGTTTCGCGCCGTTGATGCTGGTCTTGGTGACGAAGACGTGGCGGGAGAAGAGCATCCCGTCTAGGTGGTTCCAGTCTATGTTGTCCTGATTGTAGTCGCGGACGACCCTCTCGCCGAAGAGCTGCTCGGCCGCGCCGGCCTCCTGCTCGCTGGTCAGCACGAGGATGTGCTCGCCCTCCTCGAGGACTGTCTCCCCGTCGGGGATTATGACCTGTCCGCGGTCATTGCTGCCGCTCGACTTCCAGACGCGGGAGACCACGAGGCGGATGTGCGCGTCTTTCATTATCTCCCTTAGCGACTTGCCGAAGATCGCCGGGTTGCTGACGCGGAACTCGGTGACGAAGGCCGGACTGTCGTGCTTCTCCGCAGGCGCTCCGCTCTTACGGAAGGCGGCCTTGAGGACCACTATGCAGGCGATCACGCCCACCACTCCGAAGGGGTAGCCCACGGCGCAGGCGGTGGCCATCTCGTTGGAAGTCCCGGCGGCTGAAGGGTCAATCTGCAGCAGGGTCTGCTGGGCCGCACCGAGCATAGGGGTGTTGGTGGCGGCGCCGGTGAGAAGCCCCGTCGCCACCGGCAGGGAGATGCCGGTGAGGCGGCTGATCAGCACTGTCATCAGCGTGCCTGAGATCATCACGGCGAAGGCCAGGATGTTGAGCTTGATGCCCCCTTTCTTGAGGGAGGGGAAGAAGCTAGGGCCGACCTCCAGGCCGAGGGTGTAGACGAAGAGCACCAGGCCGAAGTTCTGCGCGAGGGCGAGCATCTGCGGATCTATCTCCAGACCGAAGTGCCCGGCGAGGATACCTGCGAAGAACACAAATGTTACTCCGAGGCTTATACCTCTGAACTTCAGCTTATTGCACAGAAGCCCCGCAGCGCAGATGAGCGACAGGACGAGTATCGCCTGTATGTATGTGTGTTCGGTAAACAGATCAACTAACCAACTCATAATGCCGCGAAGATACATCATTCGCCGCGAAAAGCAAAAAAAGACAGGCCGGAATGCCTCGGGAGCGCTGCGCCCCGCGACCTTCCGGCCTGCTGTCAAAGACCCGCACGAAGCGGTCTAGAAATACTTGGCTATCGGACTCCCGGATGCCTTGAGGGCGTCGGCGATGGTCTGGCAGTAGAGGCGCGCGCCGGCTTCCTTGGTGTGGACGCTGTCGGCGAAGTAGTCTGCCTGCGCTGTGGTCTTGCCGAGCTTGTCATACTGCGCTGCGATGAGTTCGTTGGCGTTGATGTAGAGCACTCCCTCCTCCTTTGCGACCTGCTCGCACCAGGCGTTGAAGGTCTTGTCGAACCTCTTGACCGAGCTGTCGGACGGCCAGCTGTTCTGCGGGGTAGGGCTGAGCACTACAGGGATGCCGCCCCTCATCCTGGTCTGGCGGATCATCATACGGATGTAGTGGCCGTAGGAATAGACCTCCTCGGAGGCGCCGTTCTTCTCCATCACCACCTTCTGCGGCTCGTCCGAGGTGCCGTCGAGGGTGCCGCGGGCGCGTCCGGTACCGAGAGGCGACATATCATTGTGGCCGAACTGGATGAGCACGAAGTCGCCCTCCTTGATGTTGTCGCGGATGTTGGACCAGTTGTTGGCGTAGAAGGTGCGGCTGCTGAGTCCGCCCACCGCCTCGTTGTCCACTACGACGCCGTCGCTCATATATTCGCCGAAGAAGCTGCCCCAGCCCCACTGGCCGTTGTCACCGGTGCCGCGGCCGTTCTTGCAGGTGGAGTCGCCGGCGAGGAACACCATCGGCTTCCCCTCCTGCCTCTCGACCCTTGCCATCATAGGTGGCATCATCATCTGCTGCTGGCCGGCTCCGGCCTTGACCTGAGGGCCGCTCCCCCTCATCTGCTCGCGCGGCATACCCGGTGCGCCCGGCATACCGAATCCAGGGTTCTGCTCGCCGCTGCCGGAGTACATCTTGATCATCTCTGCCGCCGCGAGGAGCACTGGGCCGTAGCCGTGAGCCGCATAGACGCTCACCGGACGTCCCTCGTAGAAAGTGTTGGTCCAGCCGAGGCCTGTGCCCACACAGGTGTTCTCCACCTGTCCCTGGGCGTTGACCTGAGCTGCCACTGCGTTCCAACCCGCACGGGCTATGTCCTGGTAGGCTGTCTTGTCGATCCAGCCCTTGTTGATGGCGTGCGCGTAGCCGTAGACGAACATCGCGGTGGCGCTGGTCTCGAGATAGGACTCGGTCTTGTCGATGAGCTGGTGCCATCTGCCGTCCGGAGCCTGGTATGGGGCGATCCCGGCGAGCAGCGACTTGAGCAGGGCGAGCACCTCGTCGCGGCCCTGGGTCCTCTCAGGCAGGGCGTCGAGCACGTCGCACATAGTCAGCACCGCCCAGCCGTTGGCGCGGGCCCAGTGGTATGCAGGATGCTCCTCCATACCCTCGATCCAGCCGTGGCGGAAGAGGTTCTTCTCCGGCACCCAGAGGTATTTCTTGAACATAAGCACCTGATTGACAGCCTCGTTGTAGTACTTCTGGGTGAGGTCGCCGCGCTCGCGCTGCATCAGCAGGGCGCGGTAGGCGATAGGGGTGATGCCCATATACATATCGTCGAGCCACACGGAGTTGGTGGTCGGACGGTTGCGGGCAAGGATCCCGTCGCCGAGGCGGTACTCCTTGTACATCACGAAGTTGTACCAGTTGTCGAGCAGGGCTCTGAAGTCCTTGCCCTTCTGCGGGTCGGCGAGGGTGGCCTTGATCATCGCGGCGGTCATCGCTCCGCAGTCGTCGAGCCACTTCGGGCTTGCGAGGGCCTTGAGCTTCATCGAGTAGCCGGTGGACTCGTAGTAGTCCTTCACATAAGGGTAGATGTCGCCGAGGAGCTTGAGCCGCTCGTAGGCATAGTCGGCGTATTTGCTCTCGCCCGTGACTTCGCTCAGGGCAAGCATCCCGGAGTAGGTGACGCCCCACTCGTAGGTGCAGATGCCGAAGTCGCCCTTCTGGAAGTGGCTGTCGGCGTCGATCCTGGAGTAGTCGCTGATGATAGCCTCGCTGCCGTCCACCACTGCCGCCGGGGTGCAGCCGAGCAGGTACCCGTAGACCTTCTCCGCTGTCTGGCGGGCGCTCTCAGATGGGTCTATGCGCTGCGGGCGCTCCGGCGCCTTCTGCTCGGCGGCGGCTTTCTTAGCCTTCTTCGATGTGGTCTTCTGCGCGTACGCAGACGTCCCGATGCAGGCTATTGCCAGCACCGAGGCCAATGTGATCTTAAATAAGTTGGACATTGATTGGATTGGTTAATAATTTTTCTTAAATTTGAGGCTAAAATTACAACAAATTTATCATAACCGCAAATATAACTCCGATGAAGACATTAGCCAAACTGGCGTGCGTCCTGATTGCAGTCAGCGCCTGCAGCGGTGAAGTGGGGGAGACCGCGCAACAAAAAATCCCCAATTACGACTATTCCAAGATGCAGACCGAGCAGATGAACCGCGGCCTGCTCGCCATCCACAACGGCGGCGGCAAGGTGTCCGTGAGCTGGAGGTTCCTCTACGGCGAGCCGGTAGGTACCGGATTCGACCTCTACCGCAAGAGCGGCGACGGCGCAGAGGTGAAACTCAATGCAGCTCCGCTGACCAAGTCCACCTTCTACACCGACGAGGGAGTCGATACCTCTGTGGACAACGTCTACACGGTGAAGGTGAGCGGCAGCGAGGCGGGGGAGAGCTACACTCTCACTCCGGCGCTTGCGGAGAAGCCTTACCTGAGCTTCCCAGTGAAGCCGGTCGAGGGATTCGCCGAGGGGACCTACAACCCCAACGACGCCAGCGTAGCCGACCTTGACGGCGACGGACAGTACGAGATCATCATCAAGATGGTGACCAGCGAGTTCGACAACGGCCACAGCGGCCTCTGCAAGGAGGGTACGCTCATCGACGCCTACAGGTTCGACGGCACCTTCCTCTGGAGGATCGACCTCGGCCTCAACATCCGCCAGGGCGCGCACTATACGCAGATGATGCTCTATGACTTCGACGGCGACGGCAAGGCGGAGCTCGCAGTCAAGACCGCCGAGGGCACCAGGTTCGGCGACGGCAGCGTGATCGGTGACGTCAACGGCGACGGCATCACCGACTACCGCATCACCGACCCTAAGGACAGGGCATACGGCAAGATCCTCGAGGGACCTGAGTTCCTCTCCATCATCGAGGGAGCCACCGGCCGCGAGATCGCGCGCACCGACTTCATCCCTCGCGGCGAGGACAAGGGAGCCAGCTTCGGCGACAGCCACGGCAACCGCTGCGACCGCTACCTTGGCGGCGCCGGCTACTTCGACGGAGTCCGTCCGAGCATCCTCATCTGCCGCGGCTACTATGCCAAGTCAGTAGTGGAGGCCTGGAACTGGAGGGACGGCAAGCTCACGAGACTCTGGAGCTTCGACACCACCGCCGACGACGGCAAGTACAAGGACTACGAGGGCCAGGGCAACCACAACCTCCGCATCGGCGACATCGACGGTGACGGCAAGGACGAGGTGGTCTACGGCGCGTGCGTGATCGACCACGACGGCACCGGCGTCTACTCCACCGGTCTCGGACACGGTGACGCCATGTATCTGACCGACATCGACCTCGACCGTCCTGGTCTCGAGGTATGGCAGTCCCACGAGGGCGCACCTCTGAGGGCCAACTCAGAGCTCCGCGACGCGCTCACCGGACAGACCGTCTGGGGCCTCCCGGGAGTCGAGGACGTGGGCCGTGCCGCGGCTGAGGACATCGATCCCCGCTTCCGCGGCGTAGAGCTCTGGTCTTCAGGTACCGAGGGCGTATATACCGCCGACGGACGCTTCATCAGCACCGCCGTGCCGGGTACCAACTTCGCGATCTGGTGGGACGGCGATCTCAACAGGGAGATCCTCGACGGATATTACTACGGCGACAGCGATTTCACTCCTTCCGGCGGACCATCTCCGGCCTGGGTGATGGAGAAGATGCGCAAGTACCGCGACACTCCTAAGTCCGAGATGCCTGCAGAGCTCCGCAGGGTGATGAGGATCACCAAGTGGACCGGCGACGGCGTAGTGCCTATCGACATACCTGACCAGACCACCGCAGCCGCCAACAACGGCACCAAGTCCAACCCTTGCATCTCCGCCGACATCTTCGGAGACTGGCGCGAGGAGCTTGTGGTCTGCACCACCGACAACAAGGAGATCCGCGTCTATATGACCGACATCCCTACCGACTACCGCTTCTACACCCTGATGAGCGACAACATCTACCGTATGGGAGTGCTCGGCGAGAACATCTGCTACAACCAGCCGCCTATGACCGGCATCTACCTTGGCTCCGACCTCGGCAAGTTCTGGGACGTGCGCTATGAGAGACAGCCGGGATTCTTCAACAACGGCAAGAGCCGCCTCTCCTCCGACGGCAAGAAGAACGGTATGCACGCAAGGCTTCAGAACACCGTGGAGAAGGTGCAGCGCGACATCACCGTCTATGGCGGCAAGACCGAGTATACCCTCGACGCCAAGTTCGACTACGACACTGTGGAGTGGACTCTCAACGGAGTGAAGGCCGGTACCGGCCGCAGTCTCACAGTCAAGGCCGCCGACTACAAGACTGACGAACCGGTCAGGATCGGCATCCGCGCCACCTACTTCGGCTGTGTCTTCGAGGATGAGGGCACCATCACCTTCACCGCCAAGGAGCAGCCAGCGTTCCCATTCTAATAATAAAACTTCAGCAAAATGCACCGACATCACATTTACTCACTGATCGCGGCTCTTGCACTGCTCCTGCCTCTCGGGCAGCTGCAGGCGCAGGACCCGCCGAGAAGACAGGGACCTCCGCCTCCGGGCGCTCCCTCTCCCCGTCCCGGGCAGCCCGCTCCCGAGCATCAGGCAGCAGCACCGATAGTGCCTCTGGACCGCGAAGTCCTCAGCTTCAACCGCGGCTGGGAGTTTCGCTACGAGGCTTCCTCCGACTGGCAGGCGGTCACTCTGCCGCACGACTTCCAGATCCATCAGCCGTGGGTGGCACCGGACGAGGGCGAGGGCGCAGACCTCGACAACCCGGTGGCCAACATCAAGAGCCGTCTGAGCGGCCGCGGCTTCAAGGAGATGGGCCGCGGCTGGTACCGCAAGACCCTCTCCGTGCCCGGGGAGTGGAAGGGCAGCCGCGTGCTTCTCGACTTCGAAGGCATACTCCTGAGGGGTGACGTCTATCTCAACGGCGAGCGCGTGGGCGGCACCGACTACGGCTACCTAGGATTCGAGATCGACCTCAGCGACCATCTCAAGTACGGCGCCGACAACGAGATCACAGTCCTTGCCGACACCGGCACTCCGGACAACTCCCGCTGGTACACCGGCGGCGGCATCTACCGCGATGTGCACCTCATCCGCACGCACTCCAGCCTCTACTTCAACCGCCATCCGCTCCACATCACTACCCAGGACAACCGGGCAGTGCGCTTCAGCGCCAGCATCACCAACAAGGCCGGAGGCGAGTTTACAGCGTCCTACCGCATCCTTGACCCTGCAGGCGCTGTGGTGGCGGAGAAGGAAGTCAAGCTCAGCATTCCGCGCCGCCAGGACGATGCCGAACTGCTGATCGACAGCCTCGAGATCGCAAATCCTGCCATCTGGGACTGCGAGCACCCTAACCTCTACACTCTCGAGCTCAAGCTCGCGAGCGGCGACGTGGCCACTTCCACCTTCGGCATCCGCACTCTGGAGTACAACCCGCAGCAGGGATTCCTGCTCAACGGCGAGAAGGTGCTCCTCAAGGGCGCGGCCAACCACCACACCCTCGGAGCCCTCGGCGCAGCCGCGCACCCGCGGGCCGAGGAGCGCTACATCAAGACGCTCAAGGGCTTTGGACTCAACCACATCCGCAGCTCCCACAACCCATACAGCGAGCACTTCCTCGACATCTGCGACCGCGAGGGTATACTCGTGGTGGACGAGCTCTACGACAAGTGGATGACCCAGTATGCCGGCGGCCGCAAGGACTGGACCGAGCAGTGGGTGCACGACGTGCCTGAGTGGATGACGCGCGACCGCAACCACCCGAGCGTGATAATGTGGAGCTTCGGCAACGAGCTTCAGACTCTCTACGCCATCCCGTTCCACGACTACGGAGTGACCCCGTACCGGATGCTCAAGGCACTCGGAGTGCACTTCGACTCCAGCCGTCCGTTCACAGTGGCGATGCACCCGCGCGGGCGCAACCCCAAGACCAACGACATCCCGGCCGACCTTGCGCTCGAGACCGACATTGCATCCTACAACTACCGCTATATGTACTTCCCGGGCGATGCGCAGCGCTACCCGTGGATGATGTTCTACCAGAGCGAGGCGAGCACCAGCTCGATGGGCCCCAACTTCTTCGAGATGGATCTCGACAAGGTGATAGGCCTTGCATACTGGGGCGCAGTGGACTACCTCGGCGAGTCGCAGGGCTGGCCTGCCAAGGGCTGGGCGCAGGGCGTATTCCGGACCAATATGCAGCCTAAGCCTAAGGCCTGGCTCTTCCGGAGCATGTACGACGCGCAGACCCCTGTAGTCCATATCGGAATCGTGGAGAGCGAGGACAACAGCGTCTGGAACGATGTGAAGGTGGGCAACAAGACCCTCCTCGACAGCTGGAACTACCGCGATGGCAGCAAGCTCAACCTCTACACCTTCACCAACTGCGACGAAGTGGAGCTCCTCGTCAACGGCAAGTCCCTCGGACGCCGCAGCAATGAGGTCGGCGACGCCAAGTCCCGCAACCAGATCTACTGGAAGGACGTCGACTACAAGGCCGGCCGCATCGAGGCTGTGGGCTACCGCGCAGGCAAGGAAGTCTGCCGCCACACGGTGAGGACCGCCGGAACCGCCAGCAAGCTCATTGCGCAGGCCGAGAACTCCGAGTGGCTCCGGGACGGCGACGATCTGCAGTTTGTGAACATCAGCGCAGTGGACCGCAAGGGAGTGGTCGATCCGTCCGCAGCATCCCGGCTGAGTTTCTCGGTCAGCGGACCTGCCGAGATCATCGCGGTGGACAACGGTGATATGAGCAGCGACGAGATGATGGACAGCCTCACCCGCTCTCTCTACCGCGGCCGCACCACTGTCATTCTCCGCTCGCTCCCTGCAGAGGAAGATGCCTCCTCCGAGGTCATCCTCAGCGTCTCCGGCGAAGGCTTCAAGACGATCAAGGTCAAGCTCTAAGCTATCCTCTATAGACGGAGAGTCCGGCCCCGCGGGGTCGGACTCTCTTGTGTTACTTCGTTATGCCCCGGTAGGTCTCGCAGACCTGCCGGTAGCTCTCGAGGTTGCCGATATCGTAGCGGCTTCCCGGCATCTGCATAGCGTGCACGGGACTCC
>CAVEAQ010000023.1:0-20938 GCA_963613775.1 bacterium
CACTCGCCAAGGAGCGCAGCGTCAACTCCCAGTCCGACTTCATCACCCTCTTCGCCGAGGCCTGGAAGGAAGTTGCAGGAGGCCAGAGGCTCGCACAAATCTTCGGAACCTACGAGATGCGCGACCGCATCAAGCCAGAGTCCACCGACGACCAGGTAGTCAGCGTCATCCGCGAGGAGTCTGAGAGCGCAATCGCCAACTCATTCAACGTGCTCCGCAACCGTATCGACCGCTTCGGCGTGACCCAGCCTTCCATCCAGAAACTCGGCAACACCGGACGCATCCTCGTCGAGCTCCCGGGCGTGAAGGAGCCTGAGCGCGTGCGCAAGCTGCTTCAGGGCACCGCATCCCTCGAATTCTGGACGACATATACCAGCCAGGAGATCGCTCCATACCTCGAGGAAGCCAACTCCGTGCTCGCGCAGATCCTCACCGCCGACGAGGCTGAGGAGGCAGCCGCAGAGGAAAGCGCAGAAGCCGACGACCTCGTGGCACAGGAGATCAAGGCTCAGGGCGGCGAGTCCGACGAAGCCGATGTGGCTGCCTACAGAAAGGCCAACCCTCTCTACGCAGTGCTCTCTCCAAGCCAGTTCCGCGACAATGCCTGCATCGGTCTCGCAGCCGCTGCAGATACCGCTCTTGTGAACAAATATCTCCATATGCCTGAAGTCGAGGCTCTCTTCCCTGCCGAGTTCCGCCCGATGTGGTCAGTGAAGCCTACTTCATATATCCAGAACAGCAATATCTACGAACTTGTGGCCATCAAGGCCTCATCCCGTGACGGCAAGGCTCCGCTCGACGGCGGTGTCGTCACCAACGCCCGCGTGGACTACAATGACCGCCGCGGAGGCGAGCCGGGAGTATCGATGACAATGAACGCCGAAGGCGCCAACACCTGGGCCCGTCTGACCAAAGACAACATCGGCCGCCAGGTTGCCATCGTGCTCGACGGTACCGTATATTCTTACCCTACCGTACAGACCGAGATCACCGGAGGCCAGTCCTCCATCACCGGCAACTTCTCCATCGAGGAGGCTACCGACCTTGCCAACGTGCTCAATTCCGGTAAACTTCCTGCACCTGCCACCATCGTTCAGGAGCAGGTCGTAGGCCCTTCCCTCGGCGCAGAGTCCATCCACTCAGGTTTCGTATCGTTCATCATCGCGTTCTGCCTCGTCCTCATCTATATGATCTTCTTCTACAAGGGAGCGGGTCTTGCAGCCGACGTCGCACTTCTCACCAACGTCGTACTCCTCTTCGGTACTCTCTCAGCCTTCGGAGCTGTGCTCACGCTGCCGGGTATCGCCGGTCTCGTCCTGACTATGGGTATGGCGGTGGACGCCAACGTGATCATATATGAGCGCATCAAGGAAGAGCTCAAGGCAGGCAAGGGTCTGGGCAAGGCTATCCACGACGGTTACAGCAACGCCTACTCCGCCATCATCGACGGTCAGGTGACCACCCTCCTCACCGGTATCGTGCTCTTCTTCTTCGGCTCAGGTCCTATCAAGGGCTTCGCCACCACGCTCATCATCGGTATCATTACATCTGTACTCACCTCCATCTTCATCACCCGTCTCATCTTTGACGACCGTGTGAACAGAGGCAAGAGCATTTCATTCGAGACCAAGCTCACCAAGAACTTCCTCAAGAACACCAAGATCAACTTCCTCTCAGGCAAGAAGTGGTCATACACCATCTCCGGAGCGCTGATCGTGATCGCCATCCTCTCAATGTGCTTCAAGGGCTTCACCTACGGTGTCGACTTCACCGGTGGCCGTACATATGTCGTTCGCTTCGACAAGCCAGTGACAGCAGAGGAGGTCCGCGAGGCCACCAACAAGGTGTTCGAGGCTGCAGCTGCAGCTGACCCTAATGTCTCTGCTTCTTCAGTCGAGGTCAAGCAGTTCGGTGGAGACAGCCAGATGAAGATCACCACCGCCTACAAGTTCCAGGACGAGTCTTCAGCAGTGGATACAGAGATTGAGGGTATGCTCTACGAGTCTCTCAAGGGTCTCTACGCAGAGGATCTCACTCTCGCCGAGTTCACTTCAACGCTCGAGAACCCTAACGGTATCATTTCTTCCGACAAGGTCGGAGCATCCATAGCCAACGACATCAAGCGCAACGCATTGATCTCCATCGTTCTCGCCCTGCTCGTGATCTTCGCCTACATCGCAGTTCGCTTCAAGGGCTGGACCTGGGGTCTCGGCGGCGTGGTTTCACTCGCCCACACGGCCATCATCATCATCGGCTTCTTCTCCCTCTTCAGCGGGATCCTGCCGTTCAACCTCGATGTTGACCAGACCTTCATCGCGGCCATCCTGACCATCATCGGTTATGCAATCAACGATACAGTGGTCATCTTCGACCGTATCCGCGAGAACCTCGGTCTGCATCCTAACGATGACTTCCGCGTGATTACCAACAAGTCCCTCAACGCGACCCTCACACGTACTGTCAACACCTCTATATCAACCCTCCTCCCTATGCTTGCAATCGCAATCTTCGGCGGTGAGTCCATCAGAGGTCTTTCAGTAGCCCTGTGCCTCGGTGTCTGCATCGGAACCTACGCATCCATTATGATTGCGACTCCGATCATGTACGACTGCACGATGAAAGCACGCAGGAAGGCTGAAGAGAAAGCAGCCGCAAGGAAGAAGTAATTTTTTCTGAATAATCTTAAGCGTCCGACCTCTCAAAGGCCGGACGTTTTTGTTATATTTGCGGTGTATGTCTTTCGTACACCTTCACGTCCATACACAGTACTCCATCCTCGACGGGATGAGCGATATAGAGAAGCTGTTCCGCCGCGCGGAAGAGCTTGGTATGCCGGGACTTGCCATCACAGACCACGGCAATATGTACGGTGTGAAGGACTTCAAGGACGTATCGGCCAAGCACCCTGGCGTGAAGCCGATCATAGGTTGCGAGATCTACGTCACGCAGCACTACGACCACCACCTCAAGGACAACGAACACAAGAAATACTATCACCTCATCCTGCTCGCCAAGAACTACGACGGCTACCGCAATCTGATGAAGATAGTCTCGACGGGCCACATCGAGGGTATGTACTACAAGCCGCGAGTGAGTCACGAGGTCATCGAAAAATACCACGAGGGGCTGGTCTGCTGCTCGGCCTGTATGGCAGGCGAAGTCCCGCGCGGGATTCTGGCTGGCGATACCGAAGGTGTTGACAAGGCTATAGAGTGGCACAAGAGGGTGTTCGGTGACGACTATTACCTCGAGGTTATGCTCCACCGCACCGAAGTGCCCGGACTCTCCACTGAACTTTACGAGAAGCAGAAGGAGTACTGCGCGGAAATCTTCCGCCTCGCGGAGAAGCACTCGGTCAAGGTCGTCGCCACCAACGACGTACACTTCGTGCGCAAGGAGGACGGACCCGCCCACGACAGGCTCATCTGTCTCACCACCAACTCGATGGTCGATGACCCGAAGAGGCTTCGCTACACCCGGCAGGAGTACCTCAAGAGCGAGGAGGAGATGGCGGCACTCTTCCCAGACCATCCGGAGGCTCTAGCCAACACGCTGGAAGTGCTGGACAAGATTGAGAACTACGCCATCGACAGGGGCCACGTGCTCCCTAAGTTCCAGATAGACCGGAGCTTCCTCGACAACATCGACTTCTATCTCGACAAGTATTCCGAAATCATCGAAAACGGCCGATATGAGGTCACCAAAGACCACGACGGCAACATAATAAGCAAGACCGACAGAGGCGACGAATTTCGCCGTTCTGTGGCCTTTCTGTGCCATCTCACCTATGAGGGCGCGCGCGAGCGCTACGGCGAGACGCTCACGCAGGAGCAGAGCGACCGCATCCACTTCGAGCTGATGACCATCTCCTATATGGGATTCCCGGACTACTTCCTGATAGTCCAGGACTTCATCAACTGGGGCCGTCGCAACGGAGTCTCAGTGGGCCCGGGACGAGGATCTGCCGCAGGCTCGTGCGTTGCATACTGCCTGCATATCACCAACCTTGACCCTATCCGCTACGACCTCCTCTTCGAGCGATTCCTCAACCCCGAGCGCATCTCGATGCCGGATATCGATGTGGACTTCGACGACGAGGGCCGCTACCGCGTGATACAGTACGTGCAGGAGCACTACGGCGCCGACCACATCTCGCACGTCATCACCTTCGGCACTATGGCCGCCAAACTCGCAGTCAAGGACGTGGCGCGCATCTCCAATATGTCCATCCCGGAGTCCAACCGACTTACCAAGATGATACCGGACAAGCCTATCGTAGTCAGGGAGAACGGCGAGGACAAGGAATACAAGCCGACTCTGGCCAACAGCGTGAAGTATGTCAAGGAGCTGAAGAACGAATACGAGAACGGCGAACCTCTGGTCAAGGAAGTGCTCAACTACGCCCTCCAGCTCGAGGGCTGCATCCGGCAGACCGGCATCCACGCCTGCGCGATGATCATCGGACGCGGCAACCTCACCGACTACATCCCCATCACAATGGGCGAAGACAAGGCCACGGGACAGCAGGTCTGGGTGAGTCAGTACGAAGGCACCAAGATTGAGGATGTGGGAATGCTCAAGATGGACTTCCTCGGCCTGAAGACCCTCTCCATCATCGACAGGTGTCTTGCTCTCGTCAAGAAGAGGTTCGGAAAAGACATTGATATAGAGAAGATTCCGATAGACGACCCGGAAGTGTTCGCACTCTACTCCAGGGGCGACACCAAAAGCATATTCCAGTTTGAATCCGGCGGAATGAAGGAGTGGCTGATCAAGCTGCACCCGGAGAGATTCGAAGACCTGATCGCGATGAACGCGCTCTACCGTCCGGGACCAATGGACTACATTCCCAACTTCGTAGCCGGCAAGAACGACCCGAGCAAGATCACCTACGACCTGCCGGATATGGAGGAGTATCTCAAGGAGACCTATGGCGTCACGGTCTATCAGGAGCAGGTGATGCGCCTCTCGCAGAAGCTGGCCGGATTCTCCAAGGGCAAGGCCGACAAGCTCCGCAAGGCGATGGGCAAGAAGAAGAAGGATGTGCTGGATTCCCTCAAGGCTTCCTTTATGGAAGGCGCGCTCAAGAACGGCCACCCGAAGGATGTGCTCGAAAAGATATGGAAAGACTGGGAAGCCTTCGCTAAATACGCGTTCAACAAGTCACACGCGACCTGCTATGCCTGGGTAAGCTACCAGACTGCCTGGCTCAAGGCACACTATCCGTCCGAATTCCAGGCTTCCAACCTCACCCAGAACTCCGCCAATATGGAGGAGATGAAGGAGATTATGGCCGACTGCCGCAAGAGCGGCATCAAGGTACTGAGTCCCGACATCAACGAGTCGGAGGCGCAGTTCTCCGTCAACCATCAGGGCGATGTGCGCTTCGGCCTCAGCGGCCTCAAGGGATTCGGAGACAATATGGTGGCGGGCATCCTGCAGGACAGGGAGGCGCGCGGAGTCTTCGCCGACCTCTACGACTTCGTGGAGAGGATGGCAGCGACCATCAACCGCCGCGCACTCGAAACCCTCATATATTCAGGAGCTTTCGACTCATTCGGGCTCAAGAGGACGCAGTACTTCCTGCCTTGCAAGAACGGAGAGCTGTTTATCGATGAACTGGTCAGATATGCCAACCTCTACCGCAACGACGAGATGGACAGCGCATCGTCGCTTTTCGGCGATGTGGAGGAGATGAAGCCGGTGCGTCCGGAAGCCCCTGCATTCTCGGGAGAGGAGGACATTCTCACCCTGCTGCAGAACGAGAAAGAATACGTGGGGATGTACCTCTCCGCTCATCCGCTCGACCGCTATCGCTTCGAGATAGAGAACTTCACGAGCTGCCCGCTCACCGGGCTTGACGCCCTGGTCGAGGAACAGGAAGCCAAAGGGAAGTCCTGCAGGGCGTGCGTTGCCGGCATTGTGACGGATGTCAAGACCATCACCACCAAGAGCGGCTCGCCGGGGGCCAAGGTTATCATGGAGGACTTTGACGGCAACCACGAGTTTGCCCTCTTCGGCAAGGAGTATCAGGAATTCCTGCCGTATATGCAGCCTCACGCCCAGATATACATAGAAGGGGAAGTCACCGAGCGGTACTTCCTCAAGAAGGAGGATAAGGCCGCCGGCAAGACTTCCCCTTATACATTCAAATTCAGGAGAATATCCCTGCTGGGCAATGTCGGGAGCGAACTGATCTCGGAGTTTGTGCTATACATCGACTCCGCACAACTGAACCCGGAGTTCCGCAAGAGCCTCGTCAGAATGCTGAAAGATGCCAAGGGCAATATCCCGCTCACCATCAATCTCAGCGACGCTCCAAGCGGTTACAGGATCGATTTCCGCTCCAAGAAATACTCGGTCTGCGTCAATCAGGACCTGGTAGACCGCTTGGGCCGGCTTCGCATCGGATACAGTTTCAACCGCAGACAGGCGCTTCCCGCCAACGGTTAGAAGCGTGGCTACTTGCTGAGCTTGAATCCGGCATCGATGCTCTTTGCAGAAGAGAGCACAGAAGAGAGGCTCTTGAGCGTAGAGTTGCTGGACTTGGTTGAAGTGGTGGAAATCACCTTCTTCGCGAATTCGAGGAACTTCTCCCCGTTGAAGAGGATATTGCAGCCGTCGGTGGTGGTGCTGACGGTACCGTCGAGCTGGAGGTAGGTCAGAGCCTTACCAAACTTGATGGTCACGGCGGTTCCGTCCTGGCTCCAAGTGCCGGTAAGAGGAACTTTTCCGAAGGTCATAGTGAAATCTCCGTCCTCCTCAAACTTGAGGGTGGCAGAACCGGACTTGATGCCGACCTTGGAGAACGCGTTGTTGATCTTGGTCTCGACTGAGCTGAGGGCTGCGGTGCCGGCTGCGGAAGTCAGCACATTGTCGCTGCGGAGAGCGGTCGCGATGCCCTGATAGGTCCAGGTGGTTCCTTTGAGTTCAGTGGTCACGCTTGAGGATACTACGCTTGAGGCTACGCTCTTGAGTGCATTGAGTATATCGCTCTGAGCACTGAGGGACACCGTCATAAGTGACAGTGCCGCGATAATGATGATTCTTTTCATTGTATTTAAAGAAAACATTTTGATGTTGCTACCAACCCTGAGCAGATACTGCGTGCTCCAAACCGTCTGGGGTGACAAGCACCGTGCCAACTTCGGGGCGGGCGAGATGTCCGATGATGTCGAAACCACCGAATTCCTTGCGGAACTCCTCATAGCGGGCGATAGGGACGACGAAGAGCAGACGGAAGTCATCTCCCCCGTTCATCGCGGCCGAAACCGGGTCTATGTTGAGCTCTTTGCCGAGGGCGAAACTGTTGCCCTCGAACGGTATCTTGTCCGCATAGACCTTGACCCCGAGGGAGCAGTCGCGGGAGAGCCTGAGGAGCGCGTCCGAAAGGCCTCTCGTGACGAAATATGAGTATGACGGCACTATCCCTGTCTGCTCGACCACAGCGACGGCGTCCTGAGGAAGCTCAGGCTTGAGATAGGCTGCAACCAGCATTTTGTATTTCTCCAGATCATCGGGACGATGTTCCAGTACCTGCTGCCCGAGATAGGCAGCCCCGAGGCTTCCGGACACGCAGACGAGATCCTTGCTTTGAGCCTCCGGGCGCTTCGTGCCCCTGGCTTCTCCTGTCGCATTAAGGCTGATGGCCAGGCCGTTGCGGGAAGGTACCAGGTCGAGGCTGAGGGATGTGTAGCCCTGCTCTTTGGCGGCATAGACCACCCCACCCCAGAGTTCCTTGATCTGCTCGTAGTCGAGTTTGGCGGACACGCCGAGAGTCAGCTCCAGGCTCCTCGGGTGGGCAAGGGAGGCGTAGAGCTCGCCAGTGACGGATACAACGCTCTTATAGCCAAGATGTTTGAGCGGGAAATAGACCAGATTGAAGTCCGTCCCCTCAAGCAGCAGGCGGGATGCTGTGACGGTCTCGCTCTCCTCTGCTGCACTGAAACGCAGCGGCTCTCCGAAAGGAGCGTATCCGCTGCCTTCGAAGAGCTGCCGTATGGCCGCAATGCGACCAAGTTCCGCAAAAGTCTGACTGCTCATCAGAGATTTCTGAGAAGATTGTTGAGGTTGACCTTTCTGTCGATCATAGCCCTGAGTTCCGCTACCGGAACCCTCTCCTGCTGCATCGTGTCGCGGTCGCGCACGGTGACGCAGTTGTCGATGAGCGAATCGTGGTCAACGGTGATACAATATGGGGTGCCGATGGCGTCCTGACGGCGGTAACGCTTGCCGATGGAGTCCTTCTCGTCATACTGGCAGTTGAAGTCGAACTTGAGCTCGTTCATCACCTTCTGGGCGAACTCAGGCAGGCCGTCCTTCTTGACGAGAGGAAGCACTGCTGCCTTGACAGGCGCGAGAGGCGCAGGCAGGCTGAGCACGGTGCGGGTCTCGCCGTTCTCGAGAGTTTCCACCTTGTACGAGTGGCTCAGCACGGCAAGGAACATACGGTCCACGCCGATGGAAGTCTCCACGCAGTAAGGTACATAGCTCTCATTGGTCTCCGGGTCGAAGTACTGGAGCTTCTTGCCTGAGAGTTTCTGGTGGTTGCCCAGATCAAAGTCAGTACGGCTGTGGATGCCCTCGAGCTCCTTGAAGCCGAACGGGAAGTTAAACTCGATATCAGTGGCGGCGTTGGCGTAATGGGCCAGTTTCTCGTGATCGTGGAAGCGGTAGTTCTCCTCACCCATACCGAGGTTGACGTGCCACTTCATACGGTTCTCCTTCCACTTCTTGAACCACTCCATCTCGGTGCCGGGACGGACGAAGAACTCCATCTCCATCTGCTCGAACTCCCTCATTCTGAATATGAACTGGCGGGCTACCACCTCGTTGCGGAAGGCTTTGCCGATCTGCGCGATGCCGAAAGGAATCTTCATTCGGCCGGTCTTCTGCACGTTGATGTAGTCCACGAATATTCCCTGTGCTGTCTCCGGACGGAGGTAGATGGTGCTAGCCTCATCACCGACAGAGCCGAACTGTGTGGAGAACATCAGGTTGAACTGGCGGACATCGGTCCAGTTCTTGGTGCCGCTGATAGGGCAGACGATGCCGCAGTCGAGGATGATCTGCTTGTATTCAGCAAGGTCGTTGGCCTGCTCGGCCGCCACATAACGGTTATGAACCTGCTCATAATGAGCCTTTTCGCGAAGGACGTTAGGATTGGTCTCGCGGAACTTGGCTTCGTCGAAGGAGTCGCCGAACTTCTTGCGGCCCTTCTCCACCTCCTTGTTGATCTTCTCCTCGATCTTGGCTAGGTAGTCCTCGATGAGCACATCGGCACGATATCTCTTCTTGGAGTCCTTGTTGTCTATGAGAGGGTCGTTGAATGCAGCCACGTGCCCGGATGCGACCCAGGTCTTAGGATGCATAAAGATGCAGGCGTCGATGCCCACGATATTCTCGTTGAGACGGGTCATCGCGTTCCACCAATACTGCTTGATGTTGTTCTTAAGTTCCACTCCCATCTGGCCGTAGTCATAGACAGCAGCCAGTCCGTCATAGATGTCACTTGACGGGAAGATGAAACCATACTCCTTGCAGTGTGCGACAAGTACCTTGAATAATTCTTCTTGTGTCATATTTTTGTTCTAGATTTTCTGTGACAGAGTGCAAAGTTAACGATTTTCAGCCAAATATCTCCATCAGAGGGCCCATTATGAACTCTCTTTCGCGCATCTTTGGATGAGGTATCTTCAGGTCCGGCTCATCGAGGATAAGGTCCCCGTAGAGCAGAATATCGATATCGATAACGCGGTCGTGGTAGATACGGCTGCCGTCCGGAGCGAATTCGAGCCTCTCGCGGCGCCCCATCCTGTATTCGATATCCTTGCAGAGTTTCAGCAGTTCCCCGGGAGAGAGGGAGCAGTCGTAGCGCACGGCGCAGTTGAGAAAATCTCCGCCCTCGAAGCCCCAGGATTTGGATTCTATGACTGAAGACAGAGCATCCCAATGCGCGCCCAAGCCCTCGTCAAGCAGGCTGAGAGCCTCTTCGAGGTTGCGCCTGCGATCCCCAAGATTGGTGCCGAGCGAGAGATAGACTTTACTGGACGTCTTCTTCATCCTCCATCTGCGGATCCATACCGAGAGCCACCCTTGCCTCGTCGGAGAGCAGGCTCTGGTCCCAGGCCGGCTCGAATACGAGTTCTATATCACAGCCGCTGATGCCAGGAGTGTCTTCCACGACCCGTTTGACATCCGCCATAACTTCGTCTGCCATCGGGCAGTTCGGGGCGGTGAAGGTCATCTTGATATAGACCCTGTGTTCCTTATTGATAGTGAGTTCGTAGACAAGACCGAGGTCATATATGTTGACCGGAATCTCGGGATCATAGACCTGCTTCAGCGCCAGGACCACGTCTTCGTAGAGAGGTGCGAGCTCCTTGACATCCTCGGGGGTAAGCACATCGTTATTGTTGGTTGCGATCATTTCTGACAATTCTTTTGCGCAATGCTCTTTATCGTATCAATCATCGACACAAGTCCGTTGGCCCTTGTCGGCGAGAGGTTCTCTTTGAGACCGAGTTTCTCTACGAAGGAGAAATCATCGCCGGCAATCTCATCCGGCGTCCTTCCGGAATAGACCGAAATCAGCAGCGAGATGATGCCTTTTGTGATGATTGCATCGCTGTCTGCGCTGAAGACGATCTTGCCGTCTTCCACCTTAGCATCCAGCCAAACCCTTGACTGACAACCCTTTATCAATCTATCGTCAGTCTTCAGCGAGTCCGGGAACGCTTCCAGCGAGTTACCGAGTTCTATAAGGTATTGATATTTGTCGAGCCAGTCATCATACATCGAAAACTCTTCGATGACATCGGCCTGCGCTTCCTGTAACGTATTCATCTTTGTTCAAGCATTTTAATAGCCCTGTCGAGTGACTTCATCAGATAGCGGGCCTCCCCGATGGTGTTGTAAGGAGCGAAAGATACTCTCAGCATGCCGGTGACCCCGAAACGGTCCATCAGCGGCTCGGCGCACATCTGCCCGGAACGCACCGCCACACCCATCTTGTCGAGTATCAGAGCGAGGTCCTCGTGGTGGATATGTTCCACGGAGAACGTAAAGAGCGGCACCTTCCCGTAACCCTCACCCGGAATTCCATAGAGGTGGAAACGAGGGTCTGACGTAAGCGTATTGAGCATATAATCAATGATATCCGCAGTATTGCGCTCGATTTCCGGCGAACGCATCATCTCTGCCATCTCAAGAGCCTGGACAAGAGTCGGAGTGCCGGAGATGTTCTGGGTGCCGGCCTCAAACTTGCGCGGCACCGGCGCATAGGTCGTACCGCTCCACTTCACATTGCCTATCATCTCCCCTCCTCCCATATACGGAGGCATCTTGTCAAGCAGTTCGCGCCTTCCATAGAGCACCCCGGTACCAGGGGCGGCATATATCTTATGACCTGAGAAGGCGTAGAAGTCACAGCCTATGTCACGGACATCGGCACGGCTGTGCACAATTCCCTGCGCGCCGTCGATAAGTACAGGACAATTGGCTGAATGACAAATATTTACAATCTCCTTAACAGGGTTTTGCAGGCCGAGGACATTGGAGATCTGCGCCACGCATAGGAGCTTCGTACGGGAGCCCAGCAGTGATTTCAGCTCTTCTAGATTGAAGTGTCCATTATCATCTACGTGAAGCACCTGGAGTTTTGCCTTCCTGCGCTCGCACATCATCTGCCACGGAACGATATTGGAGTGATGTTCAGATTCGGAAACGATGATTTCATCTCCCTCCCCCACGAACGCCTCGCCGAAGCTGAACGCCACCAGATTGAGGGAAGCCGTAGTGCCAGAAGTGAAGATAATCTCATCGCTGGAGGAAGCATTGAGAAACCTGGCGACAACATACCTTGCGTGCTCATACCTGTCGGTAGCAAGGGCTGCAATATGGTGAACGGCACGGTGGAGATTTGCAGTATATCTGGTAGAAATTTCATCCCACTCCCGTATAACAGAAACTGGTCTGAGGGCTGTGGCGGCATTGTCAAGATAGACAAGCTGCTTGCCATAGACCTGCTGCGATAGCTGCGGGAATTCGTTTCTCAAATCATTAATATTCATAGCGGGCGCAAAATTACGAATTTATGACTATTTTTGGAATTGCTTTTCGAAAAATCAGAGGATTATGATCGACTACATTTCCGGCAAACTTGCAGAACTCACACCCACATCAGCCGTGGTGGACAACGGCGGCATCGGCTATGCTGTGGAAATATCTCTCCAAACATACGATGCACTCGACGGCAGGACAGACGCTACCCTGTATATCCAACGTCAGGTCAACCAGAGAGACGGACAGGAAGTGGACTACGGATTCGCAACCAAGGAAGAACGCAATCTCTTCAGAAGCATCACGGGAGTCTCCGGGATGGGAGCCGCGTCGGCGAGGATGATTCTCTCTTCGCTCTCGCCAGCGGAACTCAATGAAGCCATACTTTCGGAAGATATCAACCGGTTGAAATCTATCAAGGGCATAGGCCTCAAGAGCGCTCAAAGACTCGTACTGGAGCTAAAGGATAAGATAGTCAAAGGCGAAAGCACCAGTTTCGACACACTCATCAAGGCGGAGTCAAATAAGAATGCGGACGAAGCCGCATCGGCACTGCTCAACCTCGGATTCTCAAAGCCGAACATATCGAAGGTTATCCAGACAATACTTAAAAACAATCCCGGAGCAAGTCTGGAAGATATTATCAAGGCTGCGCTAAAGATGCTCTAACGAACTTCAGCGGCCGAAATATACAAGCAGCACAGAAATATCAGCAGGAGATACTCCCGAGATCCTCATAGCTTGAGCTATGGTCTTCGGGCTGTATTTATTCAACTTCTGACGGCACTCTATCGACAGTCCTGACAATTTGTCGAAGTTGAAACTGTCAGGAATTTTAAGATTTTCAAGCCTGTGAAGTTTCTCGGCATTCTGGATTTCCCGCTCTATATAACCACTGTATTTAATAGAGATCTCAACGCTCTCCATTACCTCATCCGTAGACGTTCCACGTGGAACTATCTTCAGTAATTCCGGAAGGGAAACTTCAGGACGTGCAGCGATATCAGAAATCCTGCGGGACTCGCTGATCTGACTTGAACCGATATCGGAGAGAAAAGGATTAGCAGCGGAAGGAGTAATATTATGATTATCACAATACTCCTTAAGACTATTTATTGCCTCATATTTGCGCATCATCTTGGAATACCTTTCTTCACTGGCTAGTCCGATCTGATAAGAAAGACCTGTAAGCCTCTGGTCAGCATTGTCCTGACGAAGAAGAATTCTGTATTCTGCTCTGGAGGTAAACATTCTATAAGGCTCATCCACCCCCTTGGTGACAAGATCATCAATAAGCACTCCGATATAGGATTCATCTCGGCTAAGCACAAAAGCAGGCTTGTCGTGAATTTTAAGATGGGCGTTGATTCCGGCAATAATTCCCTGCCCTGCAGCTTCCTCATAGCCGGTAGTTCCATTCACTTGACCGGCAAGGAAGAGATTCTCGATAGGCTTGGTCTCAAGAGTCGGCTGAAGAAGGGTCGGATCGAAATAATCATACTCTACAGCATAGGCAGGTCGGTAGATTTTGACGTTTTCAAGACCCTGGATAGCGTGAAGTGCATCAATCTGTACTTGCAGAGGAAGAGATGAGGAGAATCCCTGCAAATAATATTCATTGGTAGAGCGACCCTCCGGCTCAAGGAAAAGCTGATGAGCCGGATTGTCTGGAAACACTCTCAACTTATCCTCTATGCTCGGGCAGTATCTCGGACCTTTGCCACTGATGAGTCCAGTGAAGAGAGGAGACTCACTGAAGCCGGAGCGAAGTATTTCGTGAACTCGCTCATTGGTGTGAAGTATAAAGCAGGGCATCTGCTCCTTTCCGGACTGAATAGAGGAAGGAACATCGAGATATGAAAAACGTGAAGGTTTCTCATCGCCGAACTGCATCGGAAGTTTCGAAGTATCTACTGAAGATATATCGATACGCGGCGGAGTGCCTGTCTTCATCCTGCCTGACACAAGCCCCCGCTCCACTAGCTGAGCGGTCAGACCCTCAGACGACTTCTCCCCTATCCTGCCGCCGGTCATCATAGTCTGACCGATGAAGATTTTGCCGGAAAGGAAGGTTCCGGAGGTCAGAATAACTGCGCGAGACTTAAAAATTGCCCCGGTAGATGTGCAGACACCGCAGATTATTGAATTCTCAAAGAGAAAAGAAGTCGCGAAATCGACGTAAATATCTAAGTTAGAGCAGTTTTCGAGGACTCTACGCCAAGTGGTGGAAAACTGTATTTTATCGCACTGAGCTCTGGGACTCCACATAGCGGGACCCTTGGATTTATTGAGCATCCTGAACTGAAGGGTAGAAGCATCAGTAACCAGCCCAGTATATCCTCCAAGAGCATCTATTTCTCTGACAATCTGACCTTTAGCAATACCTCCAACAGCCGGATTACAGGACATTTTAGCGAAAAGAGTCATATCACCGCTGATGAGAAGAACTGACGAGCCAAGATTGGCAGCAGCCATGGCAGCTTCACATCCGGCGTGACCTCCACCTACAACTATAATATCATATTGAACCGTCATCCGAGAAGAGACTTTCTGAGGTCGAGGTAATAATTCTCCTTTGCGCGCATCTGAGCGATATCGTCTTCGCTATGATCGTCGTAACCGATAAGGTGGAGCACACCGTGAACCATGACGCGGTTGAGTTCATCGTCAAACTCAGTTCCATAGAAGGCAGCATTCTCACGTACGCAGTCTATGCTGATAAAAAGGTCGCCGGAGAGGCGGTCACTCTCGCAGTAGTCGAAAGTTATAATATCAGTAAAATAATCATGCTGAAGATATTTGAGGTTGACTTCAAGGATGTAGGGATCGGAGCAGAAGATGATATTGATGTCACCGATACGCTTCATCTCACTACCGGCTACAATTTTCAACCATTTGTTATTGAAGAGTTTATGCTTCAACTCAAAATTAATGTCTTCATTAAAATAGCGTATCATCGCGAATTTTTTGGCAAATCTAACACTTTGGCAAAACTAAAAAAACAAGTGAGGTTAGAATTATGATGATTAATGAAAATTTTTGAATGGAATTGGAAATGAGTTGAATTATTTTTATCTTTGGAGCGCAAATCGAATATTTAAAATTAATTGATAAAATGGAAGTAAAGAAATCACCGAAAGCCGATCTCAACAACAGGAAACTGCTGTTTGTGGAAATAGGCTTTGTCATCTCACTTCTGTGTGTATTCGCCGCATTTGAGTGGACAAGCTCAGAGACGACCGAGTCAGTCTTCGTGGCTGAAAACATAGAAGTCGCTGAAGAGGAGATCATCCCTATTACCCAGGAGACCCCTCCACAACCGCAGGAAATGCCTAAGACTGTAGTTCTTTCAGACTTGATCGACATCGTTGACGATGACATTCAGGTGGAGGACAATATTCTCAATCTTGAGGATGACAGCAGTCTCGGAGTCGAGATTATGGACTATGTAGAGGAAGTTCAGGAGGAAGAGGTTGAGGAAGAGGCAATTCCGTTCCAGATCGTGGAAGTGAAACCGACATTCCAGGGCGGAGATGCCAATACATTCTCAAAGTGGGTTGCCCAGAACCTTATATATCCTGAGATTGCCAAGGAGAACGGCGTAAGCGGCCGTGTAATGCTTCAGTTCACCGTCAATCCTAACGGCAAGATCTCTGATGTCAAGGTGCTCAGAGGTGTGGATTCATCTCTTGACAAGGAGGCGGTCCGCGTAGTTTCCAGCTCACCGAAGTGGGAGCCGGGCCGTCAGAGAGACCGTGCAGTCAAGGTTACTTACACCTTCCCTGTTATCTTCCAGTTGAGATAATATTCTGCAACACGATATTTAAGGCTGTCCCGAAAGGATAGCCTTTTTTTGTATATTTGCCGGGTAAGAATAATTACAATGGAGAACACAAAAGAAGAGAAAGCAATATTTGTCGGCATCATCAAACAGGGAGATGACGAGCGCAAGGTAATGGAGTACCTTGAAGAACTCGAATTTCTGGCAGAAACTGCAGGTGCAACCGGTGACAGGAAGTTCGTTCAGAGAGTGGACAGACCTGAGAAATCTACCTATATAAGAAGCGGTAAACTGGAAGAAATAGCGCAGTACTGTGAGGAAAACAGTATCAGTTATGCAATCTTCGATGATGAACTCACCGGGATGCAACAGCGCAATATAGAGAAGATTATCAAAACAGCAGCAGTGATAGACAGGACGAGCCTTATACTTGAAATCTTCTCACAGCGAGCCAAGACAGCCTACGCTAAAATGCAGGTTGAACTTGCTCGATACAACTATATGTTGCCGCGCCTTGCTGGTATGTGGACCCACCTTGAGAGGCAGAGAGGAGGAGTCGGTATGCGCGGCGGTATGGGTGAAACACAGATCGAAATCGACCGTCGAATAGTCCGTGAGAGAATAGCACGTCTGAAGGAGCAGCTTAAGAAAGTAGACCGTCAGATGGCCACACAGCGCAGCAACAGAGGGCAGTTGGTACGGCTTTCACTGGTAGGATATACCAATGTGGGCAAATCGACTCTGATGAACCTGCTTGCCAAATCCGATGTATTCGCGGAGAATAAGCTCTTTGCTACACTGGATACAACGGTCAGAAAGGTAGTAATCGGCAATGTACCGTTCCTGCTGAGCGACACGGTAGGATTTATCCGTAAACTGCCTACTCAACTGATCGAAGCCTTCAAAAGCACACTTGATGAAGTACGCGAGGCTGATGTGCTGATACACGTAGTTGATGTGTCACACCCCGACTACAAGGAGCAGATAGAAGTAGTGGAGAAGACACTTAGCGACATTTCGGCTTCAGACAAACCTATTTATTTGGTATTCAATAAGACAGACGCCTACACATACGAGCCTTACGATGAATTCTCCCTCGAGCCGAAGTCAGAGAAGAACTTTACGCTCGATGATGTCAAATACGAGTGGATCAACGATAAAAAACTTCCTTGTATATTCATCTCGGCCCTAAAGAAAGAAGGAATAGACAAGCTAAAGGACGATATCTATAAAATGGTGGCGGAAATTCACGCTGGACGCTACCCTTTCAATAATTTCCTTTGGTAGACAAAAAACAAGGCCGCTCGGACAACCGGACGGCCTTGATAATCAAGAAATCTAGAGATTTAATCTGAGAACTTTGCCTTAAGGAACTCTCTGTTGAGGCGGGCAATGTGAGCCACGGTGATGCCCTTAGGACACTCAAGCTCACAGGCGCGGGTGTTGGTGCAGTTGCCGAATCCGAGTTCATCCATCTTCGCAACCATAGCCTTTGCCCTTCTGGCAGCCTCAGGACGTCCCTGAGGAAGCAGAGCAAGAGAACTTACCCTTGCAGCTACGAAAAGCATTGCAGAGCCGTTCTTGCAGGTGGCAACACAAGCGCCGCAACCTACACAGGCGGCAGCATCCATACTCTCCTCAGCCTTATCGTGAGGAATGAGTATATTGTTTGCATCCTGAGCAGCACCGGTGCGTACAGAGATAAATCCGCCGGCCTGAAGTATCTTGTCGAAAGCCCTGCGGTCTACAACAAGATCCTTAATCACAGGAAATGCAGCGCTTCTCCAAGGCTCCACAGTAATGGTGGCTCCGTCCTTGAAATGTCTCATAAAGAGCTGGCAGGTAGTGACGTGGTCGTCAGGACCGTGTGCACGTCCGTCTATATAAAGAGAGCAGGCACCGCAGATACCCTCGCGACAGTCATGATCGAAAGACACAGGACCGCTGCTCTGGCACCCTCTCTCTACTGCCACAGGGTCGTTGCCCTCGCGGATAAGCTGCTCGTTGAGAATATCGAGCATCTCAAGGAAAGAAGCGTCCTCCTCGATACCTGAGATATGGTAAGTTTCAAAATGACCTTTAGCCTTGGCGTTCTTCTGACGCCATATCTTTAAATTGAATTCCATCTCGTTTAGTCTTTGTAGTTTCTTGTCGCAACCTTGATGAACTCATACTTGAGAGGCTCTTTATGGAGCTCAGGCTCAACGCCTTCGCCCTTGTACTCCCAGGCAGCTACATACATATAGTGCTCATCGTCACGCTTAGCCTCGCCCTCTTCGGTCTGGCTCTCTATGCGGAAATGACCGCCGCAGGACTCATTTCTGTTGAGTGCGTCACGAGCCATAAGTTCACCGATCTCAAAGAAATCCTCAAGTCTGAGAGCTTTCTCGAGCTCCTGGTTGAACTCGTACTGGCTTCCTGGAACCTTCACACTCTGATAGAATTCCTTTTTGAGGTCACGGATCTCCTGGATGGCCTTCTTGAGTCCTTTCTCATCACGGGCCATACCCACATACTCCCACATAATATGGCCGAGTCTCTTGTGGATGGAATCCACAGTCTCAGTGCCGTTGATGGCGAAAAGTTTGTCTATACGAGCCTGCACTCCCTTTTCTGCCTCACAGAATTCCTTGGTAGTGACATCGGTCTTAGGCTCTGCGAACTTCTTTGAGAGGTAGTCGCCGATAGTGACAGGAAGAATGAAGTAACCATCTGCAAGACCCTGCATAAGTGCAGAAGCTCCGAGGCGGTTGCCGCCGTGGTCGGAGAAGTTGGCCTCACCGATGGCGAAGAGTCCAGGAATAGTGGTCTGAAGATCATAGTCTACCCAGATACCGCCCATAGTATAGTGGATTGCAGGATAAATCATCATAGGCTCCTCCCAAGGAGAAGAAGCGGTGATTTTCTCGTACATATCGAAGAGGTTGCCGTAGCGCTCTGCCACCTTCTTACGACCGAGACGCTGGATGGCATCAGCGAAGTCGAGGAAGACGGCCTTGCCGGTCTCATTGACACCGTAACCTGCGTCGCATCTCTCCTTGGCTGCACGGGAAGCCACGTCACGCGGAACAAGGTTTCCGAATGCCGGATAGCGGCGCTCAAGGTAGTAGTCACGATCTTCTTCAGCTATCTGCGAAGGCTTGATCTCACCCTTGCGGAGCTTAAGCACATCTTCCATCTTCTTTGGTACCCAGATACGTCCGTCGTTACGCAGAGACTCGCTCATAAGAGTGAGTTTGCACTGCTGTTCGCCGTGTACAGGGATACAGGTAGGGTGGATCTGCGCAAAGCAAGGATTGGCGAAATACGCACCTTTCTTGTAGCACTGGAGGGCTGCGGAACCGTTGCTGTTCATCGCATTGGTGGAGAGGAAGTAGGTGTTGCCGTAACCGCCGGTGGCAATAACCACAGCGTGTGCACCGAACCTCTCGAGCTGGCCGGTCACAAGGTTGCGTGCAATGATACCCTTGGCCTGACCGTTGACAATCACGAGATCGAGCATCTCGTGGCGTGGATATGACTTCACTGTACCTGCTGCAATCTCCTTGTTAAGAGAAGCATAGGCACCGAGAAGCAGCTGCTGTCCGGTTTGTCCGCGTGCGTAGAAGGTACGGCTGACCTGAACGCCGCCGAATGAACGGTTTGCAAGGTATCCGCCGTATTCGCGGGCGAAAGGAATTCCCTGAGCCACGCACTGGTCGATGATGGAGGCGCTGACTTCTGCAAGACGATAGACATTGGCTTCGCGGCTGCGATAGTCACCACCCTTGATGGTATCGTAGAACAGACGGTAGATGGAGTCGTTGTCGTTCTGGTAGTTCTTCGCGGCGTTGATACCTCCCTGCGCGGCAATGGAGTGCGCCCGGCGAGGAGAATCACTGATGCAGAAGATCTTGACATTGTAGCCGAGTTCTCCGAGTGAAGCGGCTGCGGATGCGCCGCCGAGTCCGGTACCCACTACAATAATCTCAAGCTTTCTCTTGTTGTTGGGACTCACAAGATGGATCTCAGATTTTCTCTTGGTCCATTTGCTTTCGAGCGGCCCCTCTGGGATTTTTGAAATTAACTTGTCAGACATTGTAATTATAGTATATTGTTATCTTACTCAAAATAAGCTTGCATTCTCGCCTTCCGCTACACGTTCAAGACCGAGGTGGCGGTATGAGAGGTCGGTCGCTATCCTGCCCCTCTGCGTACGCACGATGAAGCCTTCCTTGATGAGGAAAGGCTCGTAAACCTCCTCGAAAGTACCCTGGTCCTCCCCTATCGCGGTTGCTATCGTATTGGCACCTACCGGTCCGCCCTTGAAAGTGGTGATGATGGTGCGAAGTATCTTGTTGTCTATCGAATCCAGTCCTCTGGTATCAATCTTCAGTTTATTAAGCGCAAACCTGGCTATCCGCAGATCTATATGACCATCTCCCTCCACTTGGGCGAAGTCCCTGACCCTGCGGAGCAGGGAGTTGGCGATACGCGGGGTGCCACGGCTGCGCAGGGCTATCTCGCGGGCAGCTTCATCTTCGATATCAACCTTGAGTATGCTTGCACTGCGCTTCACGATGCGCACAAGATCTGCGGTGTCGTAGTACTCCAGCCCGCAGTTGATGCCGAAGCGGGCCCTGAGCGGAGCCGTCAGCAGACCGGCACGCGTGGTGGCGCCGACAAGAGTGAAAGGGTTGAGGGATATCCTCACTGACCTTGCGCCTGGCCCCTTGTCAATCATTATGTCGATCACGAAGTCCTCCATCGCGGAATAGAGGTATTCCTCCACCTCAGGAGACAGTCTGTGGATCTCGTCTATGAAGAGCACGTCTCCCGTATCGAGAGAAGTCAGCAGTCCTGCAAGGTCTCCGGGACGGTCGAGCACCGGACCAGAAGTGATCTTGATGTTGACCCCCATCTCGTTGGCTATGATGTGCGCCAGAGTGGTCTTCCCGAGTCCCGGAGGACCGTGGAAGAGAGTGTGGTCCAGGGACTCCCCTCTCATCTTGGCCGCCTTGATGTACACCCGCAGGTTGGAGACGATTTCACCCTGTCCGGTGAAATCTTCCAGTTCGTGAGGCCTGATAATTCCTTCTAAATCCTTATCTTTGCCTT
>CAVEAQ010000024.1:0-19632 GCA_963613775.1 bacterium
GCAATCCTATACCGAAAACAGAAATTTATAGCTGAAAACTTCAAAAATCCCGGCTCACTTGCAACTTCCGTGTGACGTTTGTCCTGTTGCGCCCTCGGCCTGCAGAGACATCGCCGGAGCGAATCCGCAGGTTGTTTTCGACAAGTTTTGTCCTTGAAATGGCCGGTTTCTGAGGAGAAAAAACAGCTCGGCTCCACTATAGGGTATATGCCCTGAAGATGTTTGTGATACGATGCAGCGGGATTCGGAGACCGGCGCTTCGGCAGTCTTCGCATTGAGCGATTCTGTCGGCTTTCAGCGCCGGTGTCTCCTCCCGCTAAGTTCTAGAGCTCGCGCTGTCCTTTGACGTATTCCTCCGCCATCTGGTGGAACTTCGCCACGATCTCGGCGTTCTCCGGCTGGTCTGCGAGGTTCACGAGCTCGTGCGGGTCGTTGACCTCATCGATGAGCATACATCCCGCGCCCGCTCCGTAGTACTCGGCATAGCGCCAGCGCTCTGTACGGATGCCCACGCCGGTGACTCCCTTGCCGTGGTTGTTCCATACGGTATAGGCCGGTTTGTCGAAATCCGCTTCAGGGTTGTTGAGCAGGGCTGCAAAGCTCTTGCCTTCGAGCATAGTGTTCTCCGGCAGACCGCAGAGCTCCACGAGAGTAGGGTAGATGTCGAGATTCTCGGTGATGCGGTAGGTAGTCTTGCCGTTGCCCTTGGCACGCGGATCCACTACTACGAGAGGTACATTGGTGGCCTCCTCCCAGAGTGAACCGGCCTTGGACCACTTGCCCTTCTCGCCGAGCATAAAGCCGTGGTCAACGCAGAAGACGATGATGGTGTTGTCCTTCTGCCCTGACTCCTCGAGAGCCTGGAGCAGACGCCCCACGTTCCAGTCCACGTAGCTGATGCAGGCCCAGTAGGCGAGGGTGAATGCGCGCGCCTGCTCGGGTGAAGACCTGCGGTTGATGAAGACGTCGGCGTTGATCTCGCGGATGGAACCGGCAGGGAAGCCGCGCGGTATCATAGGATAGGTCGCGAAGTCTTCGGCAAGCGGAATATCCTCGATATTGTAGAGATCGAAGAAGCGCTGCGGTGCGAGACAAGGGGTATGAGGCTTGGAGTAGCCGCAGGCGATGAAGAACGGCTCGTCCTTGGCGGAAGCGGTCTTGATGTACTCGATGGCCTTGTCGGTGTTGGTCTCCTCGCTCTTGTAGCGGTTTTCGTCCGGCCCCCAGCGGTCGGATTCGGCACCGTGGCCGACATTGTATTCGTCGCCGGCACCGAGATTGTTCATATTGCGGCCGATGGATTTTTTGCCGCCGCCGCGGCTCTCAATCCAGAGCCTGTGCTCCTCTGCTGAGACGTGTGACGGCTTGAAGTCGCCTACTCCGGTGTTGCGGCGGCGCTCCCATCCTCCCACGCACCAGGCATCGCTGTCCTCGATGCCGGAGTGGAAGATCTTGCCGGCTACATAGGTCGTGTAGCCGTTCTGCCTGAAGTACATAGGAAGGCTCGTCCACTCCGGGTGGTCGGCTCCCCACCACGGAGAGTTGTCATAGATCTTCGTGGACGTAGGCTTGTGCCCGGAGAGCAGGGACGTGCGGGACGGGCCCGAGAGCGGGTACTGACAGTAGTTGTGCTGGAAGAGAACGCCTTCGGAGGCGAGCTTGTCGAAGTTGGGAGTGTGCATCTGCGGAGTGCCGTAGCAGTTCCAGTCGGTGCGCATATCGTCCGACATGATGAAGAGCACATTCATCTTCTTCTCTTTCTGCTTGTGCTTGGTCACCTTCGGTTCGGTGGCATTGGCGAGCGTGGCTCCGGCCAGGAGACCCAGACCCACGGCAGGTAAAATATTCTTCATATCCTACAAATAAAGTTTGATGAAATCGAGGTAGTATTTCCAGTCCTGAGGCATCACTCCGTGTCCTCCGTCGTGCATCACATAGCCCAGGGTGTTGAAGATAGGCTTCTCGGCGGCAGGCATCACATTGGTACCGAGGTCGTCCTTGCCGAGCAGTTCGTAGACAGGACCGGCTTCCACTGCGGCGTAGAACTCGCCCTTAGGGTCGGACCAGTTGTCGGTGCTGCCGGTGGAGAGCAGCAGCGGGCGCGGTGCGATGAGGGCGATCAGCAGGTTGGCATCGACCGGCGACTTGGTCACGTCGGCTGCATACTTGCCGTAGTTGGTGGCGAACTGGTAAGGGAAGCGCGTAGGTTCGGTGAGGTGCGCTACGGTTTCGCCGAAGTTGCGGCGGCTCAGGGCTGCACCGCCCTCTCCGGAGCAACTTGCGATCACCACTGCGATGCGTGGCTCGCGGGCTCCTGTCCACATCGTGGTCTTGCCGAGGCGGGAGCAGCCGGTGAGTGCGATGCGGGTCGCATCGATGTCCGGATCCTTCTCGAAGTAGTCCATCACATTGCTCACTCCCCAGGCCCAGGCGGAGATTGAACCCCACTCGTCGTCGGCAGGGTAGCTCTGTCCGTCCTTGAGGTAGAGTGAGCGTACGCCATACTTGACGCCGTCCTTGAAGTCCGGCTCAATGTCGGTGTAGCAGAGCGTGGCGAATCCATAGCCTTCCTTGAGGAACTCCTTGACAGTGGCGTCCATGCCGTATTTGGCCATTTCCGGATTGGACTTGGCGATGCTGACATTGCCTTCCCTGTCCCATCTGCGGCCTTCCTTCACGCCGGGATCAGCCACGACAAGGTTGTTAGGCGAGAAGCTGAGGTTGAGAAGAAGCGGCACGGGGCCATTGGCATCCTTAGGCAGATAGATGAGTACATCCACGCGCGGACCTTCGTTGTCCTTGGAGAAGTAGAGGGTGACCTGTTTGCGCACCGCACTGCCGCCCAGACCGTAGTCCTGACTGAGCTCGTAGCGGAGCTTCGGCTTCCTTGCCGGCCACTTGCCGTACTGGTTCTCTTCGAAGAGCTTGAGGATCTCCGGGCGGCGCTTCCTGTACCAATCCTTGGAGTTCTTGACCTTCTTCCCGTTCTGGAGCGTAAGTGCGTCAGGCAGAGTGGCTTTGTAGTCTCCTACCTTCGACTCGTCGTAGTTGACGGGGATGCCTGCCACAGTGTCTCTGTCCTGTGCGGATGCGGTACCTGCGGCCAGGAGGCAGCAGGCGATGCTTGCGGTTAATATCAAATGTTTCATTGAGGTGGTTATTTGTTTCCACGAAAATACGAAAAATATTCTTATATTTACGCAAATTGTTACCGCGTAATTATGAACTTTCACAGGTTTGCATCATCCCTGCTGGCCGCTGTCGGGCTGGCAATCCCTGCATTGGCAGGCACTTCCGTAGTCAATCTCCGCACCGAATCCCTCTCCACGCCGCTGGGGATCGACGAGAGCCGGCCTTACTTCAGCTGGCAGATGTCCTCAGACCGCATCGGAGCGGCTCAGAGCACATACCGCCTGACGCTTGCCACAAGCGAGGAAGCTCTCGCCGCCGGCGAGCTGGTATATGATTCCGGGGTAGTATTCTCCTCCGAATCGCTCAATATCCGCTATGAGGGAGCCCCGCTGCGCGCTTCCACAAGGTATTTCTGGAAGGTTGTCATCACCGATGAGAGCGGCGCTGCCGTGGAGTCCGAGCCGAGCTGGTTCGAGACCGGTCTGATGGGTAGCGGCTGGAGCGGAGCGCAGTGGATAGGCTCCTCCAAGCTGGGCGTCTCGAAATACAGGACATTCTTCAACATAGCCTACGATCTTCGCGTCCCGGAGGGCAGCAGCAAGGCGGTATTCGCCTACAGCGTCAAGGACAAAGACAACTACATCACCGTCACGCTCGACGTCCAGTCCCGCCAGCTCAGCGTGGATTACGCCGTGGAAGGGGATCTGAGGCACCTCGGCACCATCGACGTGTCGGAACTTGTCACACCCGCCAACGCTCACTCTGCTCACAGTGTGCTGCTCAAGGTCAGCACTCCCGGCTATCATCTTAAATCCAATCTGATCGCTCTGCTCGACGGGGTTATGCTCCGTCCGACAGAAGGCGTCTCCAAGGCTCCGGCGCGGGAGAACGTCTCGTCCGGCAACCCATACCAGATGGTGATCACTCCGTACCCGGACGGGGAGAGGGTGCACGACTGGGCGCGCCTGCACTCGATCGGCTTCCTGCAGCCGAAGGGGCAGAAGGCCGAATTCTCCAATATCACGATCAGCGAAGACAACTGGAACACGGTGCTCTACACCGACCCGCAGCGGACCCACAAGGTCAGCGGCAACGGACGCCTGCAGGTCTGGGAGCCATATGGTAAAGTATCAGCTCCGATGCTTCGCAGAAGCGTGGAGCTCAGCAAGCCGCTCCGCAGCGCCAGGCTCTATGTCACCGCGCGCGGTATCTACGAGTTCTACATCAACGGCAGCAGGGTCAGCGATGACTATTTCAACCCTGGCTGGACCGACTACCGCTACAGAATAATGTACAATAGCTACGATGTCACCTCAATGTTGCACCAGGGCTCCAACGGGCTTGGCGCGATGCTTGGCGCGGGCTGGTACAGCGACCTCAACATCTTCACCTCCGTCTATGTGGATCCTTACGGCATCAGCCAGTCGCTGCTCGCGAAGCTCCTGCTCACCTACGAGGACGGCACGACCCAGGTGATAGTGAGCGACGGCAGTTGGAAAAAATATGACGATGGCCCGGTGGTACGCAACGGCTTCCAGTTCGGCGAGGACTACGATGCGCGCAAGGAGGTGGACGGCTGGAAGGAGGGCGGATTCGACGATTCCGCCTGGGCTGCCGCCGACATCTTCGAGCGTCCGGCTCCGACGGTGCAGATCCAGGCTTATGTCGGCCTCCCGATCCGCAGCAACATCACCCTTCCTGCAGTGTCTGTGAGCGAGCCGGTCAAGGGAACCTTTGTCTATGACTTCGGTCAGAATATAGTCGGAGTGCCGCGCCTGGAAGGGATGAAGGGCCGTGAGGGGCAGGTGGTTACGCTGCGCTACGGGGAGATGGTCTATCCGGAAAGGATCCCTACTGACCCTGTGGAACCATATACCGTCGAGACCTACCGCAAGATGCGCGGGCAGGTCTATCTGGAGAACTACCGCGGCGCCATCTCGATCGACAACTATACAATGCGCGGATCGGCTGCGGGCGAGAACTATCAGCCTGTATTCACCGACCACGGCTTCCGCTATCTGTCGGTGACAGGCCTGCAGAAGCCTCTGCCTCTCGAGTCGGTCAAGGCAGTGGTGCTCGAGTCGATAGGCGGAGAAGCTCAGGGGCGCTTCGAGAGCTCCGATACTACCGTCAACCGTCTCTTCCAGAATATACTCTGGGGCCAGAGGGGCAACTTCCAGGCCGTGCCGACCGACTGTCCGCAGCGCGACGAGCGTCAGGGATGGACCGGCGACGCGCAGGTCTTCGCCCGCACCGCTACCTACTTCAGCCCTTGGGTATCAGGCTTCTACGACCGCTGGTTCTACTCCATTAGGGACAACCAGAACTACGACGGCAGCTATTTCAACTACTACCCTGTGACCGGCAGACCGCCGTACGGATTTACCAACAACAACCCGGGGTGGATGGGCTGGATGGACGCCGGCATCATCGTGCCGTATCAGGTCTATATGCAGTACGGCGACATCAAGTTCATCGAGAAGCACTACGACTCGATGACCAGGTATATGGATTATCTTGAGCGTCAGTCGGTCGGCTACCTCCAGCCGAACAGCGGCATCGGCGACCACCTCGCAGTGGAGAGTACCAATATCGGGCTGACCAACACCGCATATTATGCCTACGATGCATATATGATGTCCAGGATGGCGGCAGCCCTCGGCAAGAGCGCTGACAGTCACAGATATTCAGAACTTTACGACAATATCAAGAAAGCGTTCAACGCGACCTACGTCCGCGGGGACGGAGTGACTGTGGCACCGTACAAGGCTCTCCGCTGGCCGGGAATGCCTGTGGATCCGAACGGGCCGAAGGACGGTGAAATAGTCCCTGTGGACACTCAGACTTCTTACGCCCTGCCGCTGCGCTTCGGCCTCTTCGATGACAGCACCCGCCAGCTCGCTGTGGACAATCTGGTCCGCAACATCGAGAAACACGGCAACACCCTGACCACAGGCTTCATCGGCACGCCGAACCTCGCCCCGGCGCTCTCCGACGGCGGACGTGACGATGTGGCGTTCTCTCTCTTCGAACAGACGGTCTGCCCGTCCTGGCTCTACCCTGTGCTGCAGGGAGCGACCACGATGTGGGAGAGGTGGAACTCCTACACCATCGAGAACGGTTTCGGCCCAGTGGATATGAACTCGTTCAACCACTACGCCTACGGTGCGATAGGGGAGTGGATGTATGCCTATCTGCTTGGAATTCAGCGCGATGAAGATAAGCCTGCCTACCGTCATATCATCCTCCAGCCGCGCGTGGGCGGAACTCTTACCTACGTGGACGGCGGATTTGAGAGCCCGTACGGACGGATCGACGGCGGATGGGAGAAGACCGCGAAGGGTTACCGCTACCATATAACAGTGCCTGCCAACACGAGCGCCTCGCTCACCCTTCAGGCGGACGGCGTCTCCAATGTGAAGGTGCTGCGCGGCATCGAGGGTGTCGGACCTATGCGCAGCCTCAAGGGCAAGGTGATGGCGGAACTTAAGTCAGGAAGCTATGAATTTGAAGTAAGCTATTGATTATGAAAGAATATATCGAACAGAACCGGGACCGTTTCCTCGCGGAGCTCTTCACTCTGCTCAGGATTCCTTCCGTGAGCGCGAAGGCGGAGCACAAGGCCGATATGTATTTCTGCGCCGAGACGCTGGCCGACCTTCTCGTGGAGGCGGGGGCCGACGAGGCCGGAGTCTGCGAGACGGCCGGTCATCCTGTGGTCTTCGGGCAGAAAATCCTCGACCCTTCCCTGAAGACCGTGCTGGTCTATGGCCACTACGATGTGCAGCCTGCTGAGCCGCTGGAGAAGTGGAAGAGCAAGCCCTTCGAGCCGGAAGTGCACGACGGGGCCATCTGGGGCAGGGGGGCGAACGACGACAAGGGGCAGCTCTTTATGCATATCAAGGCGTTTGAGTACCTGCTGCGCAGCGGGAAGCTCACTCACAACGTCAAGTTCCTCTTCGAGGGGGAGGAGGAGATAGGCAGCCCGAGTCTTCCCTCGTGGATCAAGGCCCACAGGAAGTTGCTTAAGGCGGATATCTGCCTGGTGAGCGATACCACGATGATAAGCGACAAAGTGCCTTCGATCAACTGCGGAATGCGCGGTCTGAGCTACCTGGAGGTTAAGGTCACCGGTCCCGACCACGATCTGCACTCCGGTCACTACGGCGGCTCTGTGGCCAACCCGATACAGGTCCTCTGCGAGATGATTTCCAAGTTGATTGACTCCGACGGCCGGGTGACGGTGCCCGGATTCTATGACAAGGTGGTGGAACTCTCCCGCGCCGACCGCAGGATGCTCTCGCGGGCGCCGTTCGACCTGCAGGAGTACAAGGCCTCCGTCGGGGTGCGCGCCTTGCGCGGCGAGAAGGGCTATACCCCGCTGGAGCGCACCGGCATCAGACCTTGTCTCGATGTGTGCGGCATCTGCGGCGGATACACGGGCGAGGGTGCCAAGACGGTGTTGCCTTCCGAGGCTACGGCGAAGATCTCTATGCGGCTAGTGCCCAACCAGCGCAGCGCCGAGATTACCCGCCAGTTCGCGCGCTACTTCAAGTCGCTGGCGCCCAAGTGCGTGCGGGTTGAGGTCAGGGAGTGCGAGGGGGGCGACGGCTTCCTGATCCCGATCAGCTCTCCGGCCTACAGGGCGGCTTCCCGCGCCATCGCCGAGGTCTATGGAGTCGAGCCGGTGCCTTCGCGCGGCGGCGGCTCAATAGCCGTGCTTGCCGAGGTGCAGAAGATCCTTGGCATCGATCCGCTCCTGATGGGATTCGGCCTCGAGCGCGACACTATCCATTCCCCGAACGAGAGCTACCTTCTCAGCCAGTTCTACCGGGGTATGGAGAGCATCGCTCTCTTCTACCAGTACTGGCAGTAGGGGTGCGCTAGCGCCGGAGGGTCTTGGAGGCGAGGTTGAGGCGGTATTTGAAGGTGCTGCGTCCCTGGTAGTAGAACATGGTGAGAGAGTTGGCATCATCGAAACTGATGCTGTTGAGCAGGCGGTCGGTCCGCTTGTTGCGGCACTCAGGCTCGGCCCAGGCGAGGACATAGTCCGCACTCTCCTTCTGATAGACGACGATGACGCTATAGCCCCTGATGTCCATAATCACTGCGCGGTACTTGGCCGAGTTGACCTTGCCCTTGGCTGCCGCGAAGTCTTCCACGAGCGAGCTCTCCGCAGGCAAAATATTGAAACTCAGCTTGCTTGCTGTCGAGAGAGCACCAGGATTGTGCTCCACCCACCAGCGGATGGCCTCGTCGGTCAGGTAGTCCCGCTCCGGGATGGCCTCGAGCTGAGGATTGGCCTGCAGGCGCGAGAGGAGCAGCCTCACCTGCGGCTTTGCCTCCCCGTCCGGGGTGTCGCTGCGCCCGTAGATACGGTATGCGGCACCGTCTCCGGCGCCGAGCCTATTCTTGCCCCTGAACGCTATGCAGTCAAACTCGTCGCTGCCCGGGCAGTAGCTTGAGATTACATAGACCTGCTGCGAGCGGTCCGAGGAGGAGAGCAGGCAGCTGAAGGCGAAGTAGTCGTTGCCTCTGATCCTGAATGTAAAACTGCTGTCCGCGAACTGTCTCTCAGTCATCCCCTCGGCATCGGCAGAAGGGGCCTCGTAGCTGTCGCGAAGGCTCCACGCCCCGGGTTTGCGGCCCTTGTCAGGGGCTTTCTCGAGGGTGTAGAAGCGGACTCTGTCGAGGCTCAGGCTGTCTGCCGCGATGCAGACCGCATATATCCTGTCAGTGCCCCCGCTGCGCAGCGGGATTGCCTTGTATTCAGCGCCTTCCGGGAGAAATCCGCGGATGATCTCCGCCGCTTCGCTCTCCGAATAGGGAGTGATGCTGAGCAGGGTGTCCCTGCGCGCCCTGACCTCCTCGGCATAGACGGAGGACGGGTACTTCTTGAGGAACTTGTCGAAGGCCGCCACTGAAGGCTTGGAGACCGTCTTGTTGTAGAGCCTGGTCTCGCTCCTGCTCTGTGCCGAGGCGCCGGAGCATACCGCCGCCAGCAGGAGCGCAGCAGCTATAAACCGTTTCATAGATAGGTGTCGAAATAGTCTGTGATCTTGTCGTAGAGATGCACACGGGCGCGGCCCATCATATTGTGCTTCTCGCGCGGATATGGGAAGTAGTCCACCCGCTTCTCGGCGGCGATGCATTCCTGCACGAAGCTCAGCGAATGCTCCCATACCACCGTGTCGTCTATCACGCCCTGGCAGATGAGCACCCTGCCGCTGAGATCCTTGGCCCTGGGGAGAAGCGAAGTCTTCTCGAATCCTTCCGGATTGGTCTCCGGAGTGTCCATATAGCGCTCGCCGTACATCACCTCATACCACTTCCAGTCAATCACCGGACCGCCGGCCACGGCGACCTTGAAGAATCCCGGATTATTGGTGGCGAGCGAGAGGGTCATAAATCCTCCGTAGCTCCAGCCGTGCACACCGATGCGCTCGCGGTCAATCCACGGACTCGTGGCGAGCAGGGTCCTCAGGCCCTCCATCTGGTCCTCCATCTCCGCCTGGCCGCACTGCCGGTTGATGGCCTTCTCGAAAGCAGCGCCCCGGTTCTGCGTGCCGCGGTTGTCCTGCACATAGACCACATAGCCCTTCTGCGCCATCATCATCTCCCACATCCGGACTCCTCCGAGCCAGCTGTTGGTGACCATCTGCGAGTGAGGACCGCCATAGACATAGACAATGAGCGGATATTTCTTCGACGGGTCGAAATCCCGCGGATAATAGAGCCGGTAGTAGTTGTCGAACCTGCCGTCGGCGGATTTCACGGTGCCGAGCTCCACCTTGCACTGTGCATACTCGTCCAGCGGGTCGAGGGCGGTGAGTATATGGTTGATCACCTGCCCCCGGTTGTCCTTGACCACTGTGACTCCCGGCACATTGAGGCTGCTGTAGCGGTCGATGAACTTGCTGCAGTCCGGCGCCATATCTATATTGTGCCAGCCGCTCTCGGAGGTGAGGCGCTGCGGCTTGCCGGCCTTCAGCCCCCGGATGCTCACCCTGAAGAGGTGGTTCTCAATCGGGGAGACTTCGGCCGAGGTGTAGTAGAGGTATTTGCCGTCGTTGGCGACATACTCCACATCGGCGTTGCAAGGCGTTGCGCGGCTGATATGCCCCAGAGTATCACATATATAGAGGTTGCGGTAGCCATCGCGCTGATTGGTGCGGTAGATGAAGTTATAACTCCCCTCCACGAAGTGCAGAGGGTCTAGCGGCTCCACCCAGGCGCTGTCGCTCTCGGTGAGCAGCGTGCGCACGAAGGCACCGTTGTCGGCACGATACATATTGAGGTGCATATTGTGCTGCGCGCGGTCGAGCACCTGCACGAAGATGTATTTGCCCTCTGGCGACCAGCTCACTCCCGTGAGGTAGCGGTCCTCTCCGAAGTCGCTGACTTTGAGCGTGGTGAGGATGTTCCCCCGGACGTCGCAAACGCAGAGCGACAGCTTCTCTGACTTCATCCCGGCCATCGGGTAGCGGATCGGATCGCTGCTGCCGGTGCGGCTCGTGATGTCGAATAGCGGGAAGAGGGTCACTTCCGACTCGTCCTTGCGGTAAACGGCAAGCTTACTGCCATCCGGCGAAGGCACCACTCCGGAAGTGATGCCGAACTCATTGCGGCTCACGGTCCCGCCATAGACTATGCCGGGCTCGTCGCTGGAGGGCAGGATGTATGTCGGCCGCTGCGCAGCCGGACGTGCCTTGGTGAGCTGGCTGTTTGCGTCCCACCAGAGCTTCACCCTCTCCGGGAAGACGGGACGCACCCCCTGGCTGACGGATTCCTCTACGCTGAGCAGGCGGGCATTGGGATTGCCCGCAGGATGGGTCGCGATGACTGTCGCGACAAGGAAGAGCAACCCCGGTGTCATAAGCTCAGCTCCTCTCCTCCGGTGATATAAGGTATCTCGGTAGCGCCGCTGGGCTTGCTGACTGAGATGATACGGTCCACTATATGCCGCTGCATCCCCCTCCACGGCAGCGCGCCATTGTATTCCTTGTAGTGAAGCTCGACCATCTTGCCGCTGCACCTCATCAGGGAGTCGGCTACCGCCTTGTCGGTCACGGAGAAGTTGAACTCGTTGGACTGCAGGCTGCCGCCCTGCTTGGCGCTGCTGCTGAATCCGGTCTGGATCAGACGGCCTTCGTAGGTCTTCCATATCCATCCTTTATAGACGAGCTGGTTGAGCTCGCCGGCCTTGACTCCCTCGCCGAATACGAAGTAGAACTTGATGTAGAAAACTGCGGCTGCAGCCACGATCAGCACTCCTATGATCCAGGAGAGCACCTTGGACTTTGTTGTCATATCTTATATTTTTAAATATTCCCTGCCCCTCGGGAAGCGCTTCCCGACAGGTACAAGGGACAAATGTAGCAATTTTTATCCTGCAAAATGACCTATAGGTCGAATTCTTACACCGGCTTACAGTATTACATCCACCAGCTTGCCGACCAGGGCAGGGTCGTATTCGCGCTCGACGCGGATGTAGTTGCCGGTATAGCCCTCCATCCTGCCGCCGCGGTCGGTGGACTCGAAGAGCACACGCTCCCTGATGCCGCGATTGCGCTCCCGGAACTCGGAGTGCAGGCGTGCACAGAGCTCCTCCAGGACTTCCACCCTGCGCTTCTTCTCGCTCTCCGTGACCTGCCACGGCATATCTGCGGCAGGAGTGCCCGGTCTGCGGGAATATGGGAATACGTGGATGAATGCGGGATGTACCCTCTCGATGAAACTGCGGCTCTGCTCGAAGAGCTCCTCCGTCTCGCCGGGAAGTCCCGCCATTACATCGATGCCGAAGAATACCGGCGGCGCCCCGGGCCTCTCCATCCGTGAGCGGATGTATTCTATCTTCTCTTCGAAGAATGCGGTGTCATAGTGCCGCCCCATATTCTTCAGAATGATGTCGGACCCTGCCTGAAGCGGGATGTGGAAGTGCGGCTGGAACTTGGTGCCGGAGGCGATCCAGTCCACGATCTCAGAGCTCAGCAGGTTGGGCTCTATGCTCGAGATCCTGTAGCGCTCGATGCCTTCGACCCCGTTGAGCGCCTTGAGCAGGTCGAGGAAACTTTCGCCCGTATTGCGCCCGAAGTCTCCGGTATTGACTCCGGTAAGCACCACTTCCTTCACGCCCTCGGAAGCGATCTTGCGGGCATTGCAGACAGCTTCGGAGATGCTGATGCTGCGGCTTTCGCCCCTGGCGTAGGGGACAGTACAATATTTGCAGAAATTGTTGCACCCGTCCTGCACCTTGAGAAAGGACCGGGTCCGCTCGCCCGTACTATAGGCTCCGAAGACTCCGGTCTTGCGCTCTTCGTCCGGGTTTGCGGCTCCCAGACCCAGCATCCTGAGCGTCTCGCTCACGACCAGATGCTTCTCCTTCGCCCCGAATACGCGGCTGACCCCCTCGATCGCCTCTATCTCCGGTCTGCGGAGCTCGGCACTGCAGCCTGTCACGATCACGGCGGCTTCCGGATTGACTCTGTGGACCTTGCGCACCAGATTGCGCGACTTGCTGTCGGACATCGAGGTTACGGAGCAGGTGTTGACCAGATAAACATCTGCCCGCTCGCTCCACGGCACCGCCTCAAGCCCTGCGGCCTTGAATCCGCGCTCGTAGGTGGAGGTTTCGGCGTAGTTGAGCTTGCAGCCCAGGGTGAGAAATGCTATCTTCATATCTTCTTCTTATGCGAGCACTACGAAGACGCAGGGACGTTTGCCGATCTCCGGGGTGTCTTTACGCCAGGCGGCGACGCTGCGTGTCCTGATGAACTGGGTGGGAAGGGTGATGTCTGCGGCTATGCAGATCAGGGTCTCGGGGGCGAATACCCTGAGCATATCGGCGAAGAGAGCATCGTTGCGGTAGGGGGTCTCGATGATGATCTTGCTCTGGGATTCAGCCCTGGAGTGCTTCTCAAGGGACTTCAGGGCTGTCCTGCGCTCCTCGGTCTTGGCCGGTACATAGCCGCAGAATGCGAAGGACTGCCCGTTGAGGCCGGATGCCATCAGCGCAAGCATCAGCGAGGAGGGACCTGTCTGCGGCACGACCTCAATCCCGTCCCTGTGACAGAGTGCGACCAGAGCGGCACCGGGGTCCGCCACGGCAGGCAGACCGGCTTCGGAGATATAGCCCACATCCCCCCTGTTGAAAAGGGGCAGCAGAGCCTCGACCTCCTCGGGACGGGTATGCTCATTGAGGGTGTGGAATTCCAGACCGTCAATCCGCCCCCTGAGCCCGTAGGCGGACAGGAAGCGCCTTGCCGTGCGGACTTCCTCAACCACGAAGCAGCTTATGCTGCACGCTCTCTCCATCACTCCCGCGGGGAGGATCTCCTCCAGCGGACTATTGCCCAGCGGTGCCGGGATCAGATACAGTTTCCCTTTGCTCATCAGATTCTATCTTGATTGTCGTTTCCCCGCTCTCCGTATCGTCCCCGGAGCGTCCGAACAGACTCCTCCAGAATTGTCGGAAGCCGCCGTATTCCTTCTGGTAGCTGACACCGACCCCGTTGCGCTGCGAAAGGTCGAGGTAGCTGGTGTATTCGTCCGCCGAATGTGAGAAGAGGTTGAGCCGGAAGCGGCCTTCGTCGTCCAGTTTGATCTGGATGTCGAAGTCTCCGACCATATCTCCGGCGCTTGCGGTGTTGTTGTATTTTCTGTTGGCCACGCTTCCGCCCACGATGACCCGGTTGTTGAAGAGCTGGGTCGAGATGGCCACGTCAAACATGTTGGTGCCCTGGTACGCCCCCTGGTAGCCTATGCCCACATCGATCGGGATCTCCAGTTTCTGCAGTATGGAGTTCAGCTGGTTGGACATCAGCTCCGTCACGTTGGAGACCAGGATTTCCGAGCCGTTGACAACGCCCGAATTCTCGTCCGGGACGAAGGTGCCCATCAGCAGCAGGGCCATGAACTGCTTCTGCACCTTGTCGTCCGTGCTTAGAGCTCCGTCCACCTGCGCCTTGGTGGCCGGGTCGAGGTCCGGGACGTTGATGCTGAAGCTGATCTGCGGATTTCTGAGCCTGTCGGTCACTGCGATGCCGCATTCGACCTGACGCTTGGTGCTGACGGAGGAACTCTTGTCTGCAATCAGGCTGTTGAGCGAGGCGCGCAGGCTGTAGAGCACATTGATGTCCAGCTCGGTGTCGGCGATGTTGCCGCCGAACTTGATGGAGCTGCCGTCTTCGATGCTGAAGTCCTTGCTGAGTATGCCGGGGATCACGAACTGGTAGTTGCCTTCGCGTATGCTGAAGTCTCCGTTGATGTCGAATATGGCTTTGGACGGCCTGAGGTGCAGATTGATCTTGCCTTCACCGCTGAATGAGGCCACGTTGCCGGCGGACTTGTCGATCTCGGCATAGGCCTTGACCCCCGGGTGCGCGCTGAGACTCAGCTGTATGTCGAGGTCGCTGGAGTTGCGACGCTCGGAGCCGTAGCTCTCCACCATCTCCTCGTACGGATCCCGCGGCTTCTCGGGCTGGGTGAACGTGAGCAGGTCGCTCTGCGTGACGGAGGCCGAGCCGGAGAGAGGGAGGTGGATGCTGCCGTCGCCTTCGGTGTTGGTCACGGCATTGATGCTGAGGGCAGAGAACGGACCTCTGACGGACGCGCTGCCGCTGGCCTTGAGCTTGCCGTAGACTCCCGACTCGCGCTGCCCGGAATCCATCAGCTTGAGGGAATTGAAGCTGATGCCGGCATCGAGCCTGAAGTTGCGCAGATGTTCGTGGTAGATGGCTCCTTCAATCTCTCCGCTGCCGCCGGCATCGTCTCTGATCCGGAGGGAGTCGAAGTGGATGCCGCTGCTGTCGAGACTCAAAGGCCCGCTGACCGTGTATGGTACGCCGGTATAGGCAAGGCGCAGTTGCGCATCGTTGAGGGTGAGATCCCTGCTCGTGGCGGTGAGATTGTCCAGCAGACCCTGCAGTCTGAGCGAGCCGCTGACGCTGCCGTCCACTTCGCTGAATATTCCCGGCATAAACGCTCCCGCGGTTGCGAGAGGCAGCCTGTCAAGCTCCGCGCCGAGGTCCATCCTGCCGTCATCGAGGAAATACATCCCCGTGGCATAGAGGGCGTTGCGCCCGTCCAGCTCGTTGCGTATGTAGAGATCTATGTCTTCCCCCTGATCCGCCAGAATGCCGGAAATCTGCAGGTTGCCGGCGTAGGCCTGCCCGAAATAGAGAGAGTCGAGCGCGAGATCCATAAGCATACCCTTGGCGCGCCCGGCCTGGGAGGTGAGCAGCGCCTTGCCGTCCGCAGTGCCGCGTATGCCGTAGCTCTGCGGCAGGAACTCGTCCAGCTGAGAGAGGTCAAGCCTGTTGATGCCGACGGTGAGAGTGTCGCTGCGGTCACGGGAGACTCCGCCGTCGACGCTGATGTACTGCTTGCCGTTGCTTAGACGGAAATTATTGACATATAGATCGTTGCCTCGCAACACAATATCTGACTCGCCTATGTCCCACACCCCGCTGCCGGCGGAGATATAGGAGTCGAGCGGGTGGATCTTGGTCACCAGCACGCCGGTAGAGTCACGGTAGAACTCGCCGCCGGCGAAGATCTCGCCATTGCCGCCCTCGTCCGAGAATGCATCGAAGCGGGCGGCGAGTGCGACCGCATCGTTCTCGGCGAACAGGCTGATGTCGGGGCGGGTCACATCGAATCTTCCGCTCTTGAATTCCTGCCCGGTGACGGTGGCGTTGAGCGTGCCGTCAAGGTTGTCGAGCTGCAGGTCCACGCCCTTGAGGTATGTGGTGCCGAACGCTATGCGGGAAGAGGCTATGTTGCAGAGCAGTTCGCCGTGGGAGGAGAGACTCATCGAGGCCCTGGTGCTGTCGGCGATATAGAGCCCCGGTGCCGCGTAGGAGAGGATCTCCCTGGAGTCGTGCATCAGAATGTCCAGGTCGTAGCGCCCGGTGTCCCGTTCCGTGTACTGCCCGGCGAGAGACGGCAGCGAGCGATGCAGCGAGACATTCCGGACATCCTCGGCGAACTGCGCCAGGTCTCCGCTGCCGGAGAGGAAGATCTCCGCGAAAGGAGAGTCGAAACTATAGCACTGCTCTTCCCCGAGGGTGTAGGCCTTGAGCTCAATGTCTCCGACGCTCTTCTCTCCGCCGTTGTTGGTGAGCCTGATATCCTGCATGGCGAGGTTGCCGTCGAGCATCCAGCCCCTTCTGACGGCGCTGCCGCGGAGAGTGAATGATGTCCTGGAAGTGCTTGTGCGCGTGTCGATTGCAAGGGCGTTGAGGCCTATGTCTTCAGCTTCTGCGTCCACACTGTAGGCGGCGCGGCTCCTGCTCATCGGCAGATCTGCGGCCGCTTCGAGCCTGAGACGGAAGTTGGGGTCGGTGCTTGTGAAACTCAGCCTTGCGGTGCTGTCAAGAAGCGATCCCCGCGCCGAGATGTCGCGGAACCTGTAGCCGAAGGCGTCCAGCCTGTCGAGCCGGAGCGAATCCACTCTTACTTGCGGCAGACCGCCTGTCAGGGCTGCGTCGGCTTCCACATAGACTGAGCATATTCCGAGAGATTCCTCTCCGATGAGGGTGCCGAGGTTGAGCTGGGAGGTGCTGACCCTTCCCTTGATCTCCGGCTTGCGCTGCTTGTCGGCGAGGTTGCGGATATCGGCCTGCACACTGGTGCGCCCGGCTTCGGAAGACAGGACGAGGGAGGCTTTGAGCCTGTTGACGGGTCCGGCCGCCTTGAGGTTGAGGGTGAAATGCTGCCCTCTGCCTATATTCTCCGGAATGGAGACTCCCGCGGAGGCGAGGCCCCCGGCCAGCCTCCCGGCCCCGTGCGGGGTGAATCTGAGACCCCTGATATCGATCGAGGTCATCATCTCTGCAGCCTTCGGCAGTCCGGTCAGACTGCACGTGACCTCGTCCACCGACACCCCGCTGTCGAGGTCGGTGAACGTGAGAGCGTCTATGCTGAGGTCGTTGACATAGCCTCTGACGTGTCCTCCGCCGATGCTGAGCAGAGTCGGGCTGTTTCTGAACGCTCCTCTCGCGAAGTAGGAGAGGGTGTGCATCGAGAGGATTGTGCCGGACTCTATCTCGCCCTCCATCAGGACTTGGGAATTGTATTTCCTGAAGGCTTTGCCGTCGGCGTAAGTCATTGAATAGTACTTTACGCGGGTGTCAGACCAAGGGTCGATGAGGTGGATGTCCCGGATGACTGCCTTGCCTTGTCCCACCGAACAGCTTGCCGCGAGATTGCGCATCTGATAGCCGCACTTGTCCCTGAGCTGCAGTCTGTCGAGGGTGGCGCTAACCCTGCCGTCAGCCAACCTGATGCCGTGGCCCTCCAGACTGAGGCGGATGTCGAGGTCGTCATAGTTGAGCTCGCTTTCGTCGTAGTCGAACTTCTTGCGGGAGAAGTTGTTGAGCCGGAAGCGGAAGTTGCTGAGCCGCACCTTGCCGATGCTGAAGAGTTCGCCCTTCCGAGGCTCCTTTTTGCCGCCTTTCTTCAGCCCCAGAACCCGCTGGATGTTGGTGAGTTTGCGTCCGTCGCGCGGCTCGGTTACAAGGTGGAAGAGGCCGCCGTCGATGCTGACTCTGCCTATGCGGATGGCTCCCGGCTTGAAAATGCTTGGCAGCGAGAACGTTGCGGTGAGCGTGCCGGCACGGAATACCGTATCCACCGGAGCCCAGCCGCGGCAGAACTCGTCTTCGGTGTATGGCTTGTCATCGACAATCAGCAGATCCTTGACCAGCAGCGCACCGGACGGCATCACCGTCATCTCCCCGTACTGTATCCGTCCGTCCATCGCGCCCTTGAGGGATTCAAGCGCACGGTTCGCCAGCCTTGACTGCACAAAAGGGGTCTGCACTGCAAGCGATGCCGCCATTATCAGCACCACCAGCAGCCCTGCAATCCTCGCAGCGATGTATGACCCCGGCCTGTACATTATACCTAGAACTTACAAAGATAATTGATTTTTGCTAACTTTGCAGGCTCGAAATTTTCGAATATGTCAGATATAATCCTCGGAATAGAATCTTCCTGCGACGATACTTCCGCCGCAATCATCAGCGACGGGTGGCTCCTGTCCAACGTCATCGCCAGCCAGGACGTGCACCGGGCCTACGGCGGAGTGGTGCCGGAGCTCGCCTCCAGGGCGCACGAACTCAATATCGTGCCGGTGGTCAGCGAGGCCCTCGCGCGTGCCGGCCTGAAGCCTTCCGACCTCACCGCGATAGCCTTTACGCGTGGCCCGGGCCTGCTGGGCTCGCTGTTGGTCGGCACTTCCTTCGCCAAGGCTATGGGTGTCGCTCTCGACATCCCGATCGTGATGGTCAACCACCTGCAGGGACATATACTTGCCAACTTCATCAAAGTCCCGGACAAGCCCGTCCGGCAGCCTTCCTTCCCCTATCTCTGCCTGCTTGTCAGCGGGGGCAACTCGCAGATAGTAAGAGTCGATGATCCCCTGCACTTCGAGATACTCGGGCAGACCATCGACGACGCCGTGGGCGAGGCCTTCGACAAGTGCTCCAAGATGATGGGGCTCGGCTATCCCGGCGGCCCGGTAATCGACCGCCTTGCGAAGCAGGGCGACCCGGAGAGGTTCAAGTTCTCCAAGCCTCACATCCCGGGACTCGACTACAGCTTCAGCGGCATCAAGACATCGCTGCTCTATTTTGTCCGCGACGAGATGGCCCGCGATCCGGAGTTTATGGAGAAGAACAAGGAGGACATCTGCGCGTCCTTCCAGAAGGCGCTGATAGACATACTGATGGACAAGCTCGTCAAGGCTGCCGCCCAGACCGGCATCCGCGAGGTGACAATCGGCGGTGGCGTCTCCGCCAACAGCGGCCTTCGCTCCCGCATCGAGGAGGAGGGGAAGCGCCGCGGCTGGAATACCTATCTGCCTGAATTCCGCTTCACTACCGATAACGCGGCGATGATTGCCGTGGCCGGCTACTACCATTATCTCGCCGGTGAGCGCACCCCGCTCGACATCGCGCCGGTATCGAGAGCATCAGCGTTCTAGGACAATGAGAGAATTCGAGATAGTCTGCCCGCTCACCCGCGAGCCGCGCATCAAGGAGATCGAGGCCAAGGCGGGAGGTCTGCAATGGGTGCTCAGGAAGCGCTCCATCGACGCGCGCAAGGAGCCTGTATGGCGCTACCGCTATGAGGCTTATTCGCCCGAGGACGGCTACGTCCCGTATGCTCTGCCGGAGTACCCCGACGTGCGCGGCGGCGAAGAAGTGACAGTGGTGGGTTCCGGCCCTGCCGGGATGTTCGCGGCGCTTAAACTTATCTCTCTGGGACTCAGGCCTATAGTGCTTGAGCGCGGCAAAGATGTGCACGCTCGCAAGACGGATATGGCCCGCCTCTCCCGCGAGGGGGTTGTGGATCCCGACTCCAACTACTGCTACGGCGAGGGCGGTGCGGGGGCGTTCTCCGACGGCAAGCTCTACACCCGCTCCTCGAAGCGCGGGGATATCCGGGAAGTGCTCCACCTGCTGGTTAAATTCGGCGCTAGCAAGGATATCCTGA
>CAVEAQ010000025.1:0-19456 GCA_963613775.1 bacterium
ATATAGTTTTGACACAGCCCCGGGCCCTTCGGTCCGGGGTTGTTGTTTTCACTGCAGCCGGCCCGGGGAAGGTGCACTTTAGTCCACGGAGGGGTGACAAAAATTATTCTTTACAAAGAAACAGATAAATCTGCAGAATGTTTTTTATCAATCGCTCGGAATCCGGAAAAGGCTCGATAGATTTGCGGCAGTAACTCAAAGATTATGGAAAACTTCAAGCACCAGAAGAGCCGGCAAATCTTTCCTGACCGGTTTCAGGGCGATGGCAGTCTGCCAGACCGCCGGTCCCTTTTTTCATCCATTGTTTATAGCTTGCTTGTACTCTTGCCGGCTCTCCTGGTATCTTCCTGCGACAAATCAACGGCGGTGACGGCCGGGCCGGACACCGAGGAGAGGGAGTTGAGGGATTCCGCAGTGACCCTCATCACATTCAAGGCCACAGACAAGCCCGTGGGGCGGCTGGATGTATTCATATATGAGACGGAGGGGACCCGGCCTCTCGAGAAGCACCTGGTGCTGGACAGTCTGCCGCCGTCTCTTGAGGTATATATAAGTGAAGGGGATAAGCTGATAGCCGCCATTGCCAACAGTCCCAAGAAGTTCAAGGAGACAGCTCTGGCGCGCTACTCCGCCGTGGCGCAGATAAGCTACGGTTTCGAGGAGGACTCCCCCGAACTCCCGATAATGAGCGGCAGCGCGGAGAGTTCTGACCAGGAGGCGGAAATTGAGTTGACACCTATGCTCTGCGAGGTCGTCCTCAGCACTATCGCCAATACGATGGACGATTACGAACTGCTCGAAGAGCCGCGCGTGCGCCTGAGGGGCATCAACGCCTCGGCGAAGTTTTTCAGCGAGGAGGAATATCTGCCGGGAGAGACAATCGGCAGAGGAGCCTGGGCTGCGCTGCCCTGCGACGTAGGCTACTATCCGCAGGAGCCTGGAACAGTGCTATACTGCTACCCGAACCAGACACCAGAGAGCATCATAGGGCAGGACAGGACCGCGCTGGAGCTGGAGTGCAGCATCAGGGGCACGAAGTGCAACTTCAGCGTGGATCTGCCGCCGTTCGGCAGAGCCTCCAGGACGGAAGTCGAGCTTAGCGTGGACGGGCCGGGCTCATTCTCGTACAAAATAAAGCAGGATGGGCAATAGCCGGAGCCGGAGACAATCAGACTACCGTCCCGAAGCGCTCCGGAATCCTAACGATCACCACAGCCTCGAACATCGCCGGCTTGTTCCACGCGAACGGGGAGCGCACGACATTCTGCATTCTGCGGGCGCAGCGCACCGTCTTCTCCCACTCCCCGGCAGACCTTTCGCTGACCTGGTAGATGGTGCGGGCGCGCTTGTGCAGGTGCCTGGTCCAGCCCGCATCCACCAGGCCCTTGTCCTGCATCTTGCTCTTGATTCGTTCCAGGTCCACGCAGCCGAAGTGGAAGAGTAAAAGTCCCTCGCAGATATGAAAATTGCCCCGCCGCGTACGGTGGAAGCCTGAGCCCCACTGCACGGGACGCAGCAGCACGGTGGACTTGCTGTAGCGTGTGGAGAGCCTGGCGTAGTGCCGCTGGCTAAGTAAAGGACGCGAGATGTCGATGGCCGCCTCCTCGCCGAGCTTCTGCCCCACATCCACTCCTAGCCCGGAGATCGATGGGCAGCGGTGCGCGGGACGCGAGGAGAGGAATTCAGGCAGAGACTGCCCGAGCGCGGGGTCAACGACAAGGAATTCATCCACATCGGTACCGATGACCATTTCGTAGCCGCCCCCGAAAAGCTCCGCAGCGCGCGCGGAGAGGAAGTCGATCCGTCCCCTGTCTGCACGCTGCACATTGCCCTCGATATGCTCCACCGCCTTGATATTAACCCCGCCACAGAAGTCGGGCACGCTCTGGTCCAGCCCGTCCTGAAAGACATAGAGATTGGACTTCCCGAGTTGGGCACCGTAGTACTCCACCCACTTGCGGAGGAAGAACTCGTCGTTCCTCACCATTGTCAATGCAGCGATGCGTTTCATATATATCTGGCTGTGAATGTATCGGCTTTCTTCAGATCTTCAGGGGTCCCCTCAAACACGAGCTGACCTCCGCCGCTGCCGGCGTCCGGTCCGAGGTCAATTACCCAGTCCGCAGCGCGGATCACATCCGGGTTATGCTCCACCACCACCAGCGAGTGCCCGGCGGCGAGCAGCGCATCGAATGCCTTGAGAAGCTTCTCGACATCGTAGAAATGCAGACCGGTCGTTGGCTCGTCGAAGATGAACATTATCCTGTCCTGGTGCGAGCCGCTCTTGCCGATGGAGAGGAAGTAGGCAAGCTTGATCCTCTGGCTCTCGCCTCCGGAGAGAGTGGAGCTGCTCTGACCCAGCTTAATATAACCGAGTCCCACATCCTGAAGCGGTTTGAGCTTCGCCGCGGCGGATTGGGCGGCTTCTTCCGGGCCAGCGGCGAAGAACTCCACGGCCTGATCGACGCTCATATTGAGGATATCGTCCACATTCTTGCCGCGGTAGCGCACCTCCAGCACCTCAGGTTTGAAGCGCTTGCCGCCGCAGGACTCGCAGACCATCTCCACATCCGCCATAAACTGCATCTCGATCCTGACCACTCCCTCCCCCTGGCACTCCGGGCAGCGTCCGCCCTCGGTATTGAAGGAGAAGTAGTTGGCCCCGAAACCGTTGATCTTGGCGGCCTGCTGCCCGGCGAGCAGCTTGCGGATGTCGTCGTAGGCCTTGAGATAGGTCACGGCATTGGAGCGGGAACTGCGCCCGATAGGATTCTGGTCTACATATTCCACCCGGGTGATACGGTCGAGGTTACCCTCCAGCCCGCGGAACGCACCGGGGCGCTCACTGCCGCTGTCGAAACGGCGACAGAGTGCCGGATACAGAATATCCCCCACAAGGGATGACTTTCCCGAGCCGGACACTCCGGTCACGACAGTCAGCGCCCCAAGCGGGAAGCGCACGTCTATATCTTTGAGGTTGTGTTCCATAGCACCTTTGACCGTGATGGAATACTGCCAGAGGCGCTTCTCTCTGCGGTAGCGCTCCCGGCCTCCGTAGAGGTACTGCAGGGTCAGTGTGTTGCACTCTGCGGGCGGCGCTGACGGGCAGCCCATATAGACAATCTCCCCGCCGTCTTTGCCGGCGAGCGGGCCCATATCGATCAGCAGATCGGCGGCCCGCATTATCTCCTCATCGTGCTCCACCACTATGACGGTGTTGCCGATGTCGCGAAGCTTCTTCAGGACAGATATAAGCCTCTCCGTATCACGCGGATGCAGTCCGATACTCGGCTCGTCGAGGATATACATCGAGCCCACCAGGCTGGAACCCAGCGCCGACACCAGGCTGACCCTCTGGCTCTCGCCTCCGGAGAGGGTATTGCAGGCGCGGTCGAGCGTAAGATACGAGAGCCCAACATCGCGTATGCACTTCAGACGGGAAACTATCTCCGCAAGCGGCTCGGCGACGATTGTCCGTTCCTGAGCACTCAGCGGTAGATTCTCAAAGTATTCCAGAGCCTCATCGGCGTTCATCGACAGCACTTCGGCTATGTTCTTTCCGCCGACCTTTACCCAGAGCGCCTCCTTACGCAGACGGCTGCCTCCGCAGGAGTGGCAGGTTGCCCGCCCGCTGAAGCGGCTGAGCATATACTTGTACTGTATCTTGTATTTCTGGGTCTCCACCCAGTCGAAGAACTCTCCGATGCCGACGATCGAATTGTCGTCCCCTTCGACGGAATGGCCGTTCCAGATGGTGTCGCGCACCTTCCTGGAGAGGTTGCAGTACGGCTCGAAGATCGGGATGCCGTAGCGGTCCGCGACCTTGATGAGGTGGTCCTTGAACCAGCCCATCTTCTCCCCTCTCCAGCAGGCGATGGCCCCGTCGTAGATACTGAGCGACTTGTCCGGTACCACCAGGTCCTCGCTGACCCCGATGATCTTGCCGAGTCCGCCGCAGACCGGACAGGCCCCGAGCGGCGAATTGAAGCTGAAGAGGTATTCGTCCGGCACTCTGAAACTTATGCCGTCCAGCTCAAACCTGCTGCAGAAATCCCGGAGATCGCCACCCTCCGGAGCCACGCTCATCCTGCCGTCTCCGCGGCTGAACGCATCCGACACGGAGGCAAGCAGCCTTGCGCGTTGCTCCTCATCCGTGGAGCCGGAGAGCCGGACCCTGTCTATGAGCAGCGTAGCCTCAGCGGGATAATCCCCGTCGCGGCGCAGCATATCATCGATCTTGACAGGAGCGCCGTCGGCATAGAGCCTGCTGAATCCGTCCTCCTTGAGCTGAAGCATCAGCTCCACCTTATCCTCGCGGGCAGCCCAGCCTATATCCGCAAGAATATAGCAGCTGCCGCCGCCAAGCGAAGCAATATAGTCCAGCACATCCCCCACACTGTCGCGATGTACTTCCCTACCAGACACTGGCGAGAATGTGCGCCCGATGCGGGCGAAGACCAGGCGCAGGTAGTCATAAATCTCCGTAGTCGTGGCCACGGTGGAGCGTGGGTTGCGCACTGCGACCTTCTGCTCGATCGAGATGGCCGGCGGAATACCCTCGATCAGGTCTACGTCCGGCTTGCTCATCCTGCCGAGGAACTGCCTGGCATAGGACGAGAGACTCTCAGAGAAGCGCCTCTGTCCCTCGGCGAAGAGGGTATCAAAGACAAGGGAAGACTTGCCGGAGCCGGAGACTCCGGTCACCACGACAAACTTCCCTCTCGGTATGCTGAGCGTCAGATTCTTCAGATTGTTGACTCTGGCGCCCTTGATTGTGATATTTCCTTCCACCTTATTACTCTTCCTCACTCTTGAAGCGCGCGATCCAGTCGCGTCCCCAGAGCACCCAGACGGCAGCACAGAGAGCGCCGAGGAAGATGCAGGCGACAAGAGTCGTCATCCTGGACGGTTTCGTGGCCTTGAGCGGAAGCACCGGCGGCTGCATCACGACGCAGACCGGAGTCTCCTGCTGCACCTTGGCCTTGCACATCTGAAGCTGCTGGGAGCAGGTGTTGTAGAGCTGATACGCAAGGTTCATCTCGTTCTGGAGCCTCTCCTGCTCGATCTTCACGCTCTGGAACACCACGCCCTTGTTGGCATCGACATATCTGGCGTACTTCTGCTGAGCGTCGTAGTAGTCGCTCTTGGACTCGTTGTAGAGCTGCTCATAGTACTCGAGGTCCTTGCGGCTCTTCTGCGTGCGGTAGTCGGTGACATACTCCTGGAGCTTATCGATGACGGTCTCGGAGATGGTCTTCGACACATACGGAGACTGGCTGACAACGGTGAGCGTCATCACGAGGGTCTTCTTGTCCACATCGATATTGACGCTCTTGGAGATGGCCTTCGCAATCTTGTACTGCTCCTGAGTAAGCGCAGAAGGATTGAGGTTGGCATAGCCTTCCGGCAGCTCCTTCTTCTCCCTGAAGAGTCCCATAAACCAGCCCAGGGCCTTGAACGGGGCGGACATCACCGCACCCCACCACGGAGAGCGGGTCTGGTCTTTAAGGTAGCTGTAATAGTCGGTAGTCACCATCCCCTCCTTCCTGTCCTTATACTGGACCGTGGTGGAGAAGAGTTCGGTGATGAACGGGGTGGACGACACGATCTCCGGATAGAGCTCCGGGTAGAGCGCGTCGTTGGTGGTCATATTGCTGACGTTGGCGCCGAGCATCGAAGCGATGGAGGACACGGCGCTGCTGGTCTTGGTGACGATCTCCGGAGCGAGCTTGGAAGTCACGGTGTATTCCTTCGGGGTGCTGAATCCTATCACCAGTCCCACCACTGCGGCCACTCCGCACCACTTGAGGATGAACTTCCAGTTCTTGAGCAGCTTGTGCAGCAGCTCCATTATGTCGATCTCGTCGTACTGTTCTTCAATTTCTGCCATAATGCGAAGGTTTTAAATTAGAATAGCTTTGCCAGTACCGCAATCATATATACAAGGCTTGAGGCGGAGCTCAGCATTGTCGCAACCTGTGCCATATCCGCAGGCTTGCGCTCAGGCTTGGCCGGCACGACGATGGTGCATCCCGGCTCGACCTTGGCGCTGTTGAGTATGTTGCGGGAAGCCTTGCCGTTCTGGTAGATCACATAGACGCGGCTGCGCTTACCCCTGTCGGTGTAGCCTCCGGCGGCGTTGATATAGTAAGACACCGGCTTGCCGGGCCTGTACACGACGGCATTCGGACTCATCACCTCGCCTGCAATCTGCACGGTGTTGATGAACTCCGGCACATTGACATAGTCGCCTTCCTGGAGGATGATGTCGGAATCACCGCCCCGGTGATCCATCGCGTAGTCGAGATCGACGGCAATCCTCATTTCGGTGTCTATCGTGGTAGTGAGAGTATCGGTAGTTGAACGGGATAGTTTTTCAACTGACTCATCCAGCAACTTGCGGTCTATTGAAGTATCCATCTGGCGGGTTATCACCGCCCCGCGGGGATTGGCATTGCCCACGAATCCGCCGGCGCGCTCGACAAGGTGAGAGAGCCTCTCACCCTCATAGAGGATGGCATACTGGCCAGGGAAGGCCACATTGCCCTGGATCTCGACGAACTTCTGCGGTCTGTAGCCCGGACTGCGGCGCACTGAGATGACATCGTACGGCTCAAGCACGAACTTCCCGTCGCCGCCTATGGCAAGACCGTCCTGGATCGCGAAGCTGTAGGCAAGGGCGAGGGTGTCGGACCAGGTCATCGAGGTCGGGTCATATACCCTGCGGGTCACGTCGACCCTCGACGTGGAAGCTCCGTCCCGCAGACCTCCTGCCTGAAGGATGAGATCCTCGACCGTAGTGTTTTCGGCATAAGGATACTCTCCCGGACGGGTCACCATTCCGTTGATCTGGAATGAGCCCCTGTCCTCCAGCTCGTAGATGCCGGATACCACCAGCACATCGTTCTTGCGGAGCAGCACGTCTTCGCCGCCGTCAAGTATCGCGCCCACATTGACCGAAATGGTCTCGAGGCTGAGGTCTTCCTTCTCCCTGAGGAGCACCGCCCTGTCGCGGAAAGCGTCCTCCTTGAGACCGCCTGCAGCATTGATGAGCTGGCGGACGGTGGCGATATCACCGCCGAACTGGAACTCTCCCGGACGCATCACATAGCCCCTGACTTCCACCCTGTTGGAGAAGCGCTCGAGGTTGGAGCCCACGGTCACAACATCACCGTCCTGCAGCGCGCAGGAGCCGAACTCCGCATTGCGGACAGTGAGAATCTCCTTCTCGTGCCCGGTGCTGCGGACGACCTTGACATCGTCGCGGTAGGCGGCGCTGGCGAATCCGCCGGCATATTCGATAAGTTTGTCGAGGGTCTCGCCCTCCTTGAGTTCATATTTCATCGGCAACTTGACATCACCCTCCACCGTGACGAGCTCGGTATATGGCGGCACCATCACCACGTCACCTTCCTGCAGGGAGATGTCGCTCTCCTTGCGTCCGGTGAAGAGGAAGTCGTATATGTCTATGTCGGCGATCACCTCGCCTCCGCGTACCACCTGCACATTGCGAAGGCTACCGTTGCTGTTGATGCCGCCGGCACGGTAGATTGCGTTGAACGCCGTGGTGAACGGGGAGAGGCGGTAAGTGCCCGGAGTGTTGACCTGCCCCAGCACGTTGATCTGGATGGTGCGGATATTGCCCAGGGTCACGCTGAAGTTGGAGTCGGACACGCCGGCATACTTGCCGGCAAGCTTGCCCTTGATCTTCCTGGCAGCTTCCTTGATCGTGAGGCCGCTGAGCTGGATAGGGCCCACCTGACTGATGCTGATGCGCCCCTCCGGAGAGATCACGGATGTAATGGTGGCCTCGCTGATGCCCCAGATCTCTATGATGACCTGGTCGCCCGGCCCGAGCACATAGTTCTCAGGAGTGGCGACGTTCTCGTTAGGTTCGAAACTTACCGACGAACGTCTGCCGAACACATTGTGTCCGAAGATCGGGATACTCCGGCCAGCGGTGTCAGCCACATTGCCGAGAGCCTTGCCATAAACATCAGTCATCGCAGCACCCTCCTCCCTCGAATCTCCAGTCTGGGCACTCGCCCTGGAGTCCCTGCCAGAGAGGTTGCCCGAAGCGGCCTGGGCAGTGATGGAGCCGGACTTGCCGTCGATCTGGTCCTGGTACTTGGACTGGATCCTCTCGGCCTGCTCCATAGTGACACCTTTGGCCAGAAGCTCCTTGGTAATCTGGTTCTGGCTCTTGCCCTCGGAAAGGGCGGACTTCACATACTGCACGACCTGGTCGTCCGTCATCTGGGCAAACAAAGGGCAGGACAGCATCAGAAGCAGACCTGCGACTAAAAAGTAGAGTTTTTTCATCTATACTTGAATTGTTTCTGTTTCAACACTCTCGGCAGCGCATAGCACAACGCCGGCGAAAAACGCACAAATTTAGATATAAATTGACTTGTATCCAAATCGGCAGCCGCTTCATCTGCGACCATTTCCGGAGAATTGCAGACCCGGGCGCAGAGAAGCGCAAAAATTTCAGGAAAATTTGTCCGCAGCGCTTGCGGATTCACAAATAATACCTATATTTGCATCCGCCTTTGAGAAAGGCACACCAGTCTGGTGCGGTAGTTCAGCTGGTTAGAATGCCGGCCTGTCACGCCGGAGGTCGAGGGTTCGAGTCCCTTCCGCACCGCAAGAGAGTCGCAGAAGTCTGCGACTCTCTTTGCTTTAACGGAAAATAACTAACTTTGCCCCCGCAAGAATCACAAAACATCATCACGCTATGATACGGTCAATGACAGGCTACGGCAAGTCCGAGGTGGAGCTCCAGTCCGGGAAGCTCACACTTGAGATACGAACCCTCAACGGCAAGACTGCCGACATTTCCCTCAAGACCCAGCTGCTCCCTAAGGACAAGGAGCTGGAAGTAAGGGCCAGGATAGCCTCCAGACTGACCCGCGGGACAATCGATGTCTTCCTGAGCTACGAGTCCAACGCCGCCGAAGGCAGCAGGCAGCTCGACCTCGATGCAGCCCGTTCCTACATCTCACAGGCTTCAGTCCTCGCCAAGGAAATGGGCGTGCAGTACAGCCCGTCCAACTCCGCAATACTGCTCAACGCGGTGCTCGGCCTGCCGAACCTCGTGGAGAGCCGCAAGGCCGACATCATCACCGAAGACAACTGGCCCGAAGTCAGCGCGGCGATAGACAGCTGTCTCGATATGGTGGACGACTACCGCAGCCGCGAGGGCGAGGCTCTGTACAAAGACGTCACCTCCAGGGTCGGCAAGATCCTCGAGCTCTACAACGGAGTGGAGTCACACGAGACCGAGAGGCTCGATGCAGTCCGTGCCCGCATCCTGAAGGCGGCGGACGAGATGTCCCTCAAGCTCGACAAGGAGCGCTTCGAGCAGGAGATGGTCTTCTACCTCGAGAAGCTCGACATCAACGAGGAGAAGGTCCGCCTGCGCCAGCACTGCAAGTACTTTATGGACACCATAGACTCCGAGCCCTACCCCGGCAAGAAGCTCGGCTTCATCATCCAGGAGATGGGCCGCGAGATCAACACCACCGGTTCCAAGGCCAACCACGCGGAAATACAAAAGCTCGTCGTTCAGATGAAAGACGAGCTTGAGAAAATCCGCGAACAGTCTATGAATATCCTCTAATTCTCCTTTTTTGCGGAGGCGGCCGCCGGCTTGGCTGCCGCAGGAGCGGCCTTCACGATGGAAGCGGCAAGACTCTCGAACTCCTGCTCGCTGATCATCCTGCAGTTGCCGTTGATCTGCGCACCCATCTCCACCTGGATCTTATTGACGTGGATATTGCCCGTGAGAGATGCCGCGCTCTTGATTGAGAGTGTATCCTTCACGTAGATGGCGCCGTCCATCTTTCCCCAGAAATCCAGATTGGAGCAGAGGAGACTGCCGGAGAGCGTGGCGGTCTCGCCCACCACCACCTTGCCTTTGGAATAGACCGTGCCGTCGACAGCGCCGTCGATTCTGATGTCGGCCTCAGAGACAATGTCACCCTTGACGGAGGTGCCTTTGGATATGCGGGTCACATCGTTGACGTTGACCGGCTGATCTGTGAACTTCTGTATCATAGCATCAAAATTATTCGTTTATACGAGTCCCTTGCCGTGGCAGTTCTTGTATTTCTTGCCGCTTCCGCAAGGGCACGGGTCATTGCGGCCCACCTGCTTGTCCACCTTGACAGGAGTGTTGGCCTTCTGCTCCCCGTTGGTGGAGAGTTCGTTGCGGCCGGTCTGCATATTGCTCATATCGGTGCGCGGACGGACAGCGCGGCGCGGCTGCTCCGGAGCCTCGCGCAGAGGCACGAACGCCTTGAAGAGGAAGGAGAGCACATCCTTGTTGAGCGTCTCGAGCATCGAGGCGAAGAGATTGTAGCTCTCCAGCTTATAGACGACTACCGGATCCTTCTGCTCGTAGGAAGCGTTCTGCACGCTCTGCTTGAGGTCGTCCATCTCGCGGAGATGCTCCTTCCAGTGCTCGTCGATCTGATAGAGTATGATGTTCTTGCTGAGGGTCTTGGCTATCTCGCGGCCGTCTGAGTTGTAGGCCTTCTCGAGGTTGACGGAGAGTCCGATCTGCTTGATGCCGTCGGATACCGGGATGGCGATGTTCTGGTAGAGCTTGCCCTGCTTCTCGTAGACCTCCTTGACGATCGGGTAGAGCTTCTCGACAAGAGCGTCCATCCTGCGGCGGTACACCTCCATCATATGCTCGCAGAGCCTGTCTTCAAGCTCGTTGCGCTTCGCCTTCTCATAGAATGCCGCATCGAATCCGGTGTCGATGGAGAACATGGCCATCAGCGCCACCTCGAAGTCCTCGAACGGCAGATTGCGGTTCTTCTCCACGAAGAGGGTCGCTGCGTCCAACATCATATTGCGGAGGTCGATTTCAATCTTGTCGCCGCTGATTGCGTTGCGGCGGCGGGAGTAGATGGCCTCCCTCTGGTAGTTCATCACGTCGTCGTACTCCAGGAGGCGCTTGCGGATGCCGAAGTTGTTTTCCTCGACCTTCTTCTGCGCGTTCTCCACGGCCTTGGAGAGCATATTGTTCTCGAGGGCTTCGTCGTCGGCCATGCCGAGCTTATCCACCATTCCGGCAATCCTCTCGGAGCCGAAGAGACGCATCAGCTTGTCTTCGAGGGAGAGGTAGAATGTGGATGAACCCGGGTCGCCCTGACGGCCTGCACGGCCTCGCAGCTGACGGTCAACTCGGCGGGAATCGTGCCTCTCGGTGCCGATGATGGCAAGTCCGCCTGCCGCCTTGACCTCGTCGGAGAGCTTGATATCGGTACCGCGGCCCGCCATATTGGTGGCGATGGTGACGGTGGAACTCTGTCCGGCCTGAGCCACGATCTCAGCCTCGCGGGCGTGCTCCTTGGCATTGAGCACATTGTGCTTGATGCCGCGCATACGAAGCATACGGCTCAGGAGCTCTGAAGTCTCGACGTCGGTCGTGCCCACGAGCACCGGGCGGCCCGCCTTGGTGAGCTCCACGATCCGCTCGATGACGGCGTTGTACTTGGCCTTCTTCGTCTTGTATATCAGGTCGTTCTGATCGTCACGGATGACCGGGCGGTTGGTCGGGATGACCATCACGTCCAGCTTGTAGATGCTCCAGAACTCGCCCGCCTCGGTCTCGGCCGTACCGGTCATACCGGCGAGCTTGTGGTACATACGGAAGTAGTTCTGCAGGGTGATGGTCGCGAAGGTCTGCGTCGCACCCTCGACCTTCACGTTCTCCTTGGCCTCCACTGCCTGGTGCAGTCCGTCGCTCCAGCGGCGGCCCTCCATGATACGGCCCGTGGACTCGTCGACGATCTTGATCTGACCGTCCATTATCACATAATCGACGTCCTTCTCGAACATCGTGTATGCCTTGAGGAGCTGGATCACGGTGTGCACGCGCTCGCTCTTGAGCGAGAACTCCGACATCAGCGCGTCCTTCTGCTGCTGCTTCTCGAGCGGGGTGATCTCCTCGTGCTCGATCTCCGCGGTCCTGGAGCCCACGTCAGGCAGGACGAAGAAGTTGTCGTCGCCCACGGCGTTGGCCAGCACCTCGTGGCCCTTGTCGGTCATATCCACCGAATGAAGCTGCTCATTGATCACGAAATACAGGGGATCGGTCACCACCGGCATCTCGCGCTCGTTGTCCTGCATATAGTAGTTCTCCGCCTTCTGGAGGAGCACCTTCATACCCGGCTCGGAGAGGAACTTGATGAGCGGGGAATACTTAGGAAGTCCCTTGTGCGCGCGGAGCAGCAGTTTGCCGCCCTCGTTCTCGTCGCCCTCGGCGATCTTCTTGCGCGCCTCGTTGAGCACCTGGTTGACCAGGGTGCGCTGCGACTGGTAGAGCTTCTCCACGAACGGCTTGAACTCCATGAACTGCGCCTCGTCGGCCTCGTTGCGCTGGATCGGTCCGGAGATGATGAGCGGGGTGCGGGCATCGTCGATGAGCACCGAGTCCACCTCGTCCACGATGGCGTAGTGATGCTTGCGCTGCACTAGATCCTCCTGCACGACAGCCATATTGTCACGCAGGTAGTCGAAGCCGAACTCGTTGTTGGTACCGAAGGTGATGTCGCAGTTGTAGGCCTTGCGGCGGGCGTCGGAGTTAGGCTGGTGCTTGTCAATGCAGTCCACGGAGAGTCCGTGGAACATATACAGAGGTCCCATCCACTCGGAGTCACGCTTGGAGAGGTAGTCGTTGACGGTCACCATATGCACTCCCTTGCCTGCAAGTGCGTTGAGGAACACAGGGAGCGTCGCCACGAGGGTCTTGCCCTCGCCCGTGGCCATCTCTGCGATCTTGCCCTGGTGCAGGGCGATGCCGCCGATGAGCTGCACGTCATAGTGAACCATATCCCAGGTGATCTCGTTGCCGCCGGCGAGCCAGCGGTTGCTGTAGATCGCCTTGTCACCCTCGATGCGGACGAAGTCGTGGCTGACCGACAGGTCCTGGTCGAACTTGGTCGCGGTCACGACCACCTCAGGGTTCTCCTTGAAACGGCGGGCGGTGGATTTCATTATCGCGAAGGCCTCCGGGAGCATCTCGTCCAGACACTTCTCTATGGCCTCATCCTCTTCCTTGACGAGCTTGTCCGACTCGTCGGCGAGCTTCTCCTTCTCGGAGATCGCGATGTCTTTGTTGAGCTCGTCCCTGATAGCTTCTATGCGGCTCTCGAACGGCGCCTCGACCTCGCGGAGCCTCGTCTTGAGAGCCTCAGACCTGGCGCGGAGCTCGTCTGCCGAGAGGGCGTCTATCTCGGGATAGACCGAGAGGATCTTCTGAAGCGTAGGCTTCACTGCCTTATAGTCACGGTCGGCCTTGGAGCCGAACATCTTTCCTATTACTGATGCAAATGACATTCCTTGAATTTTTATAAATCTCACAAATATAGTTATATTTGTCCTTTCAGCAAAATCCAATCTTATGAAACGCCGCATAATGATAATTCTTGCCTCTGCGCTGACCCTCCTGGGATGCAGCCCGGGCAGCACCTCCTCTCCGAGACTGGTCGAGGACTTCAACTTCGGCTGGCGCTTCCAGCTCGGAGACAACCCCGGGTGGGCTGCCGAAGGTTACGATGACTCCTCCTGGCGCAGCCTGCATCTCCCGCACGACTGGAGCATCGAGGGCGAATTCTCCGCAGACAACCCTTCCACCCCGGGCGGCGGAGCGCTTCCCGGAGGCATAGGCTGGTACCGCAAGACATTCACCCTGCCCGCTGACGGCGCCCACCGCAGCATCGAGTTCGACGGAGTGTTTATGAACAGCACAGTCTACATCAACGGACACGAGCTCGGCACCCGCCCGTACGGCTACAGTTCATTCGCATACGACCTCACCCCATACCTGCGGGGAGGCGAGAATACGATAGCGGTGCGCTGCGACAACGCCGACCAGCCGAACTCCCGCTGGTACGCAGGCTGCGGCATCTACCGCAACGTCAGGCTCGTGACCGCCTCCGACGTGCGAGTAGCATACAACGGCACCTTCGTCACCACCCCTGAAGTCGGGGAGAAGAGCAGCGTCAGGGTCGAGATATCCGTCGAGAGCGACTCTGCCCACGAAGTCCGCATCGAGTCCGCAGTACTCGACGCCAGGGGGCGCAAGCTGGCATCGGCAGACGAAGCGGTAACCCTCACCGAAGGCGGGAACTCCGTATGTCAGACCCTTGCCATCTCCGGCACAAAGCTCTGGAGCATCGACAATCCATACCTGTACACCCTCCGCACCCGCATCTGGAAGGGCAGCGAACTCAAGGACGAATACAGCACCCGCTTCGGCGTACGCAGCATAGCCTGGGACAAAGACAAGGGCTTCTTCCTCAACGGGAAGGGCGTCAAGTTGCTGGGCGTCTGCATGCACCACGATATGGGCTGCATCGGCACCGCAGTGCACCGCCGCGCCCTCCAGCGCCAGCTCGAGAAGCTCAAAAGTATGGGAGTCAACGCAATACGCACCTCGCACAACCCGCCGGCCCCGGAGCTTCTGGAGCTCTGCGACGAGATGGGATTCGTGGTGATGGACGAGGCGATGGATATGTGGCGCAAGCGCAAGACCAGATACGACTACTCCCGCTTCTTCGACGAGTGGCACGTCCGCGATGTGCAGGATTTCGTCCGCCGCGACCGCAACCACCCTTCAATCGTGCTCTGGAGCATCGGCAACGAGATCCTCGAGCAGAGCGACTCCAAAGGCGACCTGATCGAGAACCTCAGCGCCGAAGAGGCCAATACCCTGCTCAACTTCATCCAGTCCCTCGGGCAGAGCGACGGCAGCGAGACCAACCCCAACGTCCTGCTGACCAGACACCTGGCGCAGCTCGTACGCGAGCTCGACACCACCCGTGCCATCACTGCCGGCTGCAACGGGGTATGGCCGGGCAACAACCTGCTCCGCAGCGGTGCGATCGACGTCTTCGGGTTCAACTACCACCCTCAGCTCTACGACTCCTGCCGCGTATGGTTCCCGAACAACCCTATCATCGGTGCCGAGACCGCATCCGCGCTCAACAGCCGCGGGGTCTATTACCAGCCTTCCACCCGCGTGCAGAAGCTGCCGGGCAAGGGCTGGATCGAAGGCCAGCAGGACGCCCACCAGTGCACCGCCTACGATGTCTGCAGCGCCCCTTGGGCCAACACCCACACCGATGCCTGGGTAGCGGTGCGCGACCGCGACTTCGTGGCCGGCACCTTCCTCTGGACAGGCTTCGACTACCTCGGAGAGCCGACCCCATACGGCTGGCCGTCAAGGAGTTCGTACTTCGGAGTGTTCGACCTCGCCGGCTTTCCTAAGGACTCCTACTGGCTCTACAAGGCCGAATGGACTCCGGAGACCACCCTCCACCTCTTTCCCCACTGGAACTGGACTGAAGGGCAGAATATCGACATCTGGGCCTACTACAACAACGCCGACGAAGTAGAGCTTCTGGTCAACGGCAAATCTCTGGGCCGCCGCTCCAAGACCTCCGATGTGCTTCACGCAGAGTGGCTTGCAGTCCCTTATGAGCCGGGCAGGATAGAGGCCGTGTCATATAAGGACGGCAAGGAAGTCGCACGCGACGCGCGCTATACCGCCGGCGAGCCGGTCACCCTCAGGCTCACCGCCGACAGGAGCAGCATCAGCGCCGACGGCTACGACCTCGCCTTCGTCACTGTGGACGCCATCGATGCCAACGGCCGCGAAGTGCCTGTGGCCGACGATATGCTCAGCTTCAAGGTGGAGGGCGCAGGCGAGCTCTACGGAGTGGACAACGGCAACGCAGCCGACACCCTCTCCCTCAAGGGCAGCCGCAAGGCACTCTTCTCCGGCAAGGCCCTCGCCGTAGTGCGCTCGCTGCGCGGTGAGAAGGGCAGCGCCACTCTCAGCGTCAGCGCCCCTTACGCCACCGTCAAGATCAACATCAACACCAGATAAGCTGATGGGCAATCTCAGGCAATGGTTGAATAATGCGCGGCAGCAGTCTCTCGTGCAGAGCATGATGCCGGCCGCACTGGCGGCGGTCATAGCGGTCGGAGAGGGCAACTTCAGCATACTCTGCGCGGTGCTGGCCGTGCTGGGCGTCGCCTGCGCGCACCTGGCGATGAACCTCGCCGACGACTGGTTCGACTACAGGGCCGATATGATGGGGAGCCGCGACCGTGTGATACGCAAGGGTTTCCGCGCGATGACGGTGAAGTACCCCTACCTCACCGACGGCAGCGAGACGCCGGACAGCCTCAAAGATGCAATCAAGGGATTCGGGGGCGTAGCCTGCTCCTGCGGGGCGGTGATCTTCGGCCTCCGCACCGTGGACATAGGTTTAGGCGGTCCGCAGGGCAGCTGGTGGATAGTCGCCATCACCGCAGTCACGGCGTTCCTCGGCTACTTCTACTCCGCCCCGCCGCTCAAGCTGGCCTTCCGCGGCTTCGGGGAGCTCATCATCGGGGTGATCTTCGGTCCACTGCTGATGATGGGAGTCTATTACTCCTGCATCGGCCGGATGGCGGCGGAGATTGTCTGGGTCTCCATCCCGGTGGGCCTGCTGGTCCTCAACATACTGTACACCCACAGCTTTATCGACAAGGCAGGCGACAGGGAGTGCGGCAAGATGACCTTCGCCCTGCTGCTCGGCTCCGACCGGACCGGACTTGTCGCGGCATACATATTCAACCTCCTCCCGTTCGTGATGATAACTGCAGCCGTCTGCATAGGTGCGCTGCACCCGCTCTACCTGCTCGTACTCCTCGTCGCCCCGCGCGCAATATGGCTCTGCCGCTCGCTGAGAGACTTCGCAGCCGGCAGGCAGGATGTCCCAGCGAAGCCTCCGCGCTGGCTGGGGAAGATGATTCCCTGGGAGGGTGTACGCAGCGCCGGAGTGGACTGGTTCGTGATGCGCTGGCTCACGGCCCGCAACACCTTGAGCGGCTTCTGCTCGGCCATTATGCTCGCTAAAATTATTTTGCTGATATTCTGATACACAATGAATCCAATAGGACAGTTCTTCTATCTTGGCTGCTGGTGGGCCCGCGCTATAATGGGACGCCGCAAGCCGCTTCAGAGCGTGATCTTCGTCTCTGACCGCTGCAACCTCAGCTGCAGGCACTGCAGCGTCTATAACCATACCAACCCGCTGAGCAAGAGCTACGAGCAGCTCCGCACAGAGCTGGAATACTGCTACTCGCAGGGATCGAGATTCGTCGATTTCGAAGGCGGGGAGCCGTTCCTCTGGAGGGACGGCGAGAGGACGGTCAATGACCTCTGCCGCCTCGCCCGCTCGATCGGCTTCTTCTCCTGCACCATCACAACCAACGCTCAGATGCCCTTCGACGGCAGCGTGGCCGACAGCATCTGGGTATCGATGGACGGAGTCGGGGAATACCACGAGCGCGTGCGCGGCAAGGGCAGCTTCGCGCGGCTGGAGAGCAATATCGCTACCTGCGACTGCAAGCATCTGAGCGCCAATATGGCCATCAACACCCTCAACTGCGACTCAGTTGCGGCTGCGATCGAATACGTGGCCGAGAGCCCGTATTTCAAGAGCATCTCGCTCAACTTCCACACCCCGTTCCCGGGGACCGAGGACCTCGAACTCCCGCACGACAGGCGGGTCGAGATCATCGATATGATCCTGGACTACAAGAAGCGCGGCTACCCGATAATGAACTCGCGCAGCGGCCTTAAAAAGATGAGGGGCAACAAGTTCCACAAGCGCTGCTGGATGACCAACTTCATCTTCACCGACGGCACCCGCAAGAGCCAGTGCATCGGCGAAGAGATGGGCGTCTGCCCCAAGTGCGGCTTCTGTATGGCAGGCGAAGAGTCCGCCGTCATCGAGCTCCGTCCAGACACCATCCTCGCCGGGCTGAAGCTCAGAGTTTAACGCAATTTAGCTTCCAGCTCGGACTTCCACCGGCAGTAGGCTTCCTCGAGAGGCGCTTTCCACTCCTGCTCAGGCTCGATCACGTCGAGTCTCGCAAGGGTCGCGAAGGCGTCTTTTGACGACTTGTAGATGCCTGCACCGAGAGCGGCACCGCGCGCTGCGCCGAGAGCTCCGTCAGTGTCGAAAAGCTCGATCCTGGCGCCGCAGAGGGTTGAGAGCGTGGAGCGGAAGAGCGGGCTGAGGAACAGGTTGGCCTTGCCGGCCCGGATCACGTTGGGCTCCAGACCGAGATCCTTCATAATGTCGATGCCGTAGCGGAAGGAGAAGGCTATGCCCTCCTGCACCGCGCGGAGTATGTGCGCCCTGGAGTGCCGCACGAGGTCGATTCCGCAGAATTCCGCCCCTGTGCTGCGGCTGGAGAGCATCCTCTCGGCACCGTTGCCGAAAGGCAGCACGAGCAGTCCGTCGGAGCCTGCAGGCGCCGTGGCCGCCAACTCGTTCATCTGAGGATAGCTGAGGTCGGGAGCCACGTTGCGGTGCGCCCAGGAGTTCATTATGCCGGTACCGTTGATGCAGAGCAGCACTCCCATCCTCGGCTCCTTGGAAGGGGTGACGTGCAGGAAGGTGTTGACCCTGGACTGCCGGTCGGACTTGGGCACGTCGGTCACGCCATATACCACCCCGCTGGTGCCTCCGGTGGCCGCAATCTCGCCCGGCTCAAGCACGTCGAGGGAGAATGCGTTGTTTGGCTGGTCTCCGGCGCGGTAGGACACCGGAGTCCCCTCGGGGATGCCGAGCAGGGACTGGATCTGCGCGGTGGTGCGGGCCTGGACACCGAGCGAAGGCACCACATCGGCGAACTTGTCGCGCTCGATGCCATAGTAGTCAGCCACGAAGTCTGCGCGCCGGCCTGCCGCAAAGTCCCAAAGTATGCCTTCGGAGAGGCCTGTGGCCGTGGTGGTCATCTCCCCCGTCAGCAGATAGGCTATATAGTCACCCGGAAGCATGAACTTGCTGATGCGCGCATAGATCTCCGGCTCGTTCCTCCTGACCCAGGCGAGTTTGGAAGCGGTGAAGTTGCCAGGCGAATTGAGCAGGCGGAACATACACTTGTCGTAGCCAATGCCCTTGAGCGCCTCGGCACCTATGCCCACGGCACGCGAGTCGCACCAGATGATGGCGTTGCGCACCGGTTTACCCTCGGCATCCAGAGCCACCAGACCGTGCATCTGGTAGGAGATGCCGACCGATGCGACCTGCGAGAGGTCGTAGCCTGCGACACTCAGCTCCCGGACTCCGTCGCAGAGATACCTCCACCACGAATCTGGGTCCTGCTCCGCCCAGCCCCTCTGCTCCGCAATGATCGGGGCCTCAGTCTTGGGGTTGGTGGATGAACATACTGATTTGCCGCTACCGATGTCGAGCAGCGCGACTTTCACGGAGGAAGAGCCGACGTCTATTCCCAGCGAATACATCACTAATTTCGGATTATTTTTCTCAAAGTTAAGAATTATTTATAACTTTGCAATCCACCGCGCGCCTGCGCGGCGATGCAGGATTAGCACATCGGTAGTGCATTGGCTTCCCAAGCCAAGGAGGAGGGT
>CAVEAQ010000026.1:0-18690 GCA_963613775.1 bacterium
GGGTCTCGTTGCGCGAGTCAACGGAGGCGCGAATTTCGGAATTTTTGAGCAATTCGCAAACTTTTTCGGCATAATCTGCATATTTTTCGCTGACTGGCAAGATTTTAACCTGGTCAGGCGAAAGCCATATCGGCAGATGGCCTGCGGTATGCTCAAGCACCACGGCGGTAAATCTCTCGATAGAGCCGAACGGTGCGCGGTGTATCATCACCGGACGCTGCTTTGAGCCGTCGGCGTCGGTGTATTCAAGCTGGAAGCGCTCAGGCAGGTTGTAGTCCACCTGGATGGTGCCGAGCTGCCACTGGCGTCCGATGGCGTCCTTGACCATAAAGTCGAGCTTAGGGCCGTAGAACGCGGCCTCGCCGAGCTCAACTACGGTCTTGAGGCCCTTCTTCTCGGCCGCCTCGATAATCGCCCTCTCGGCCTTCTCCCAGTTCTCGTCGCTGCCGATGTATTTCTCCTTGTTCTTAGGGTCGCGCAGGGAAATCTGGGCCATGTAGTCGGTCATATTGAGCGTCTTGAAGACGTAGAGGATGAGGTCGATGACTTTCTCGAACTCCACCTGGAGCTGGTCAGGACGGCAGAAGAGGTGGGCGTCGTCCTGGGTAAAGCCGCGCACGCGCGTCAGTCCGTGGAGCTCGCCGCTCTGCTCGTAGCGATAGACGGTGCCGAACTCGGCGAAGCGCAGCGGGAGGTCCTTGTAGGAGCGCGGAGAACTGCGGAAAATCTCACAGTGGTGAGGGCAGTTCATAGGCTTCAGCATATATTCCTCGCCTTCCTGCGGGGTGTGTATCGGCTGGAACGAGTCCTTGCCGTATTTTGCGTAATGTCCGGAAGTTACATAGAGGTCCTTGCTTCCGATGTGCGGGGTGACTACCGGGAGGTAGCCGAGCTCGGCCTGCTTGCGGCGGAGGAAGTTCTCCAGGATGTTGCGCATCACTGCACCGCGTGGCAGCCAGAGAGGCAGTCCGAGGCCCACGCGGCTGGAGAAGGTAAAGAGCTCCATCTCCTTGCCGAGCTTGCGGTGGTCGCGCTTCTTGGCCTCTTCGAGCATCTGGAGGTACTCGTCGAGCATGCTCTTCTTAGGGAAGGTCACGCCGTAGATGCGGGTGAGCTGCTCGCGGTTCTGGTCGCCCTTCCAGTATGCACCGGCGATGGCGGTGAGCTTGATGGCCTTGATGTCATCGACATGCTTGATGTGCGGTCCGCGGCAGAGGTCGGTGAAGTTGCCGTTGGTGTAGAAGGTGATGTGGCCGTCCTCGAGGTCCCGGATGAGTTCGCACTTGTACTTGTCACCCTTCTCCTCGAAGTACTTCATCGCATCGGCCTTGGACACCTGCGTGCACTCGAAAGTCTCCTTGGAGCGGGCGAGCTCTTTCATCTTTTCCTCGATTGTCTTGAGGTCCGCGTCTGAAATCTGCCTGTCTCCCAGGTCCACATCGTAGTAGAATCCTGTCTCCACGGCAGGCCCAACTCCGAACTTCACGCCCGGATAGAGTGCCTCAAGCGCCTCCGCCATAAGGTGGGCGGAAGAGTGCCAGAATATCTTCTTGGCTTCGGCGTCGTCCCAAGGACGCACGGTGCCGTCGGTAAATGCGATTGTCAACATATTACAAATTATTTATGTAGCCTGCAAAATTAGGAATTATTTTCGTAAATCGGATTAGGAATGTTATATTTGTCTGAATTATGGTTGACAGACATTCTTTATGGGACGGTGCCGCCAAGGCGGGACTGGTACTTGGGGGGCTGTGCGTGCTGTATATGGCGCTCACCGCTCTGACGGGCCTGATTGCAGGCAGCAGCCAGGCGATGGCGATTATTGTGAGCATAGTTAACGCCCTGCTCTGGGCGGCGAAATTCTTCGGCTGCCTTTTCCTGCTCCGCTTCTTTATGGCCCGCTGGTCGGCCTCCAACCCGGAAGCCGACAATTCCGACGTTTTCCGTTTCGGGACGGTGACGGCCCTGCTCTCCGCGCTGGTGTATTCCGGCTGCTATCTGGCATATGTCACCTTTATCAGCCCGGACATATTCTCCGAGGCGATGCAGATTCTCCAGGAGAACCCGATGATGGACAAGGCCTCGATGGAGGCGATGGAGAATATGATTCCGATGATGCCGACCTACGCATTCTTCGGCAACCTCATCTACTGCTGGCTGTTCGGCACCGTGCTGTCGGCGATCTATTCCAGGAACATACCGTCACGAAATCCATTTTAGCTTATGGACATCTCAGTAATAGTACCCGCATACAACGAGCGGGAAAGCCTGCCGGAGCTCACCGCCTGGATTGCCAGGGTAATGGCGGAGCACTCCTATACTTATGAAGTGATAATCGTGGACGACGGCAGCAGCGACGGCAGCTGGGAGACGATCGGCAGCCTCGCCAAGGAGAATCCGTGCATCCACGGCATCTGCTTCCGGCGCAACTACGGCAAGTCGGCGGCGCTCTACTGCGGATTCGAGAGGGCGGAGGGCGATGTGGTGTTCACGATGGACGCGGACCTGCAGGACTCCCCGGACGAGATTCCGGAGATGTACAGGATGGTGCGCGAGGACGGTTACGATCTCGTCTCCGGATGGAAGCAGCACCGCAAGGACAACGCCCTCACCAAGAACCTCCCTTCCAAGCTCTACAACGCCACGGCGCGCCGCATCACGGGCATAAAGCTGCACGATATGAACTGCGGGCTCAAGGCCTACAGGCGCGAGGTCGTCAAGAGCATCGAGGTCTACGGGGAGATGCACAGATATATACCGTATCTCGCGAAGAATGCGGGATTTACGAAGATCGGAGAGAAGCCGGTGCACCACGAGAAGCGCAAGTACGGCAAGAGCAAGTTCGGCATGGAGAGATTCGTCAACGGCTTCCTTGACCTGCAGTCGCTCTGGTTTCTGAGCACCTTCGGCAAGAAGCCGATGCACTTCTTCGGCTACAGCGGCCTGCTGATGTTCCTCGTGGGCTTCGTGATGACGGTGTGGATCATCGCGGCGAAGCTCATCCACCAGAGCCAGGGGCTGCGCTACAGGGCCGTGACGGACCAGCCGCTCTTCTACCTCGCGCTGCTCTGCGTGGTGCTGGGCGTGATGCTCTTCCTCGCGGGCTTCATCGGGGAGATGATAGCGCGCTCGTCCGGGGAGCGGAACCGCTACAACATCCGCTCGGAATTCTAGAACCACTTTTTTACTAATAACCGATATGACACTTGAATACAACATCAATCCGCTCGTGAGGGAGATCGGGAAACCGGCAGCCGAATTCACGAAGCGGGACATTATCGACTACATCGTCAGGCACGATGTCCGTATCGTCAACTTCAGGTATGTGGCCGCGGACGGCAGGCTCAAGACCCTCAACTTCCCAGTAACTGACCTTCAGTACCTCGAGAGCATCCTCAGCTACGGTGAAAGGGTGGACGGTTCGAGCCTCTTCCCTTATATCGAGGCGTCTTCGAGCGACCTCTATGTGCTGCCGCGCTTCAGCACGGCCTACCTCGACCCGTTCTCCGAAATCCCTGCCGTGGGGCTGCTCTGCTCCTATTTTACCAAGGACGGCGAGCCGCTGGAGAGCGCACCTGAATATACTCTGCGCAAGGCGCACCGCGCATTCAGGGAGGTGAGCGGATACAGCTTCGAATGTATGGGAGAGCTGGAATTCTACCTCATCGAGCCGGACGACGGGGCGTTCCCGGCACCGGACCAGAGGGGATATCACGAATCTTCGCCTTTTACCAAGTTCGAGAGTTTCCGCACCGAGGCGATGAAGATGATTGCCGAGGTCGGAGGCCAGATCAAATATGGGCACTCCGAGGTGGGCAACTTCATCCTGGACGGCAAGCGCTACGAGCAGAACGAGATAGAGTTCCTCGTCTCCCCTGCCGAGTCGGCGGCCGACCAGCTGGTGATGGCAAAGTGGATACTCCGCACGCTCGCATACCAGTACGGCATCGACATTACCTTCGCGCCTAAGATTACTTCCGGCAAGGCCGGCAGCGGCCTGCATTTCCATACCCGCCTGGTCAAGGACGGCAAATCCGTGATGATTGGTCCGGACGGCAAGCTGTCCGAAGACGCGCGCAGAGCCATCGCGGGCTATATGACCTGCGCTTCTTCACTCACCGCGTTCGGCAACACCAATCCTCTGTCATACTTCCGTCTCGTGCCTCATCAGGAGGCCCCGACTAGCGTCTGCTGGGGCGACCGCAACCGCTCGGTGCTCGTCAGGGTGCCGCTCGGATGGACGGGGCACAGCGATATGTCCGCGATAGCCAACGGCCTGCCGCAGGATGCGTCTCTCGCAATGCCGGACAAGCAGACCGTGGAGATGCGCTCCGCAGACGGCTCCGCAGACGTTTACTTTATGATTGCGGGGCTCATCACCGCTGCGCGCATCGGCTTCGAGATGGAGAAGAGCGCGGCGCTGGAGCTCGCCGCCAATACTTATGTGGATGTGAATATCCACGCCAAGGAGAACGAGGCTCTGCTCAATTCGCTCCACGAGGTGCCGTCTTCCTGCTGGGAGTCAGCCGGGGAGCTGGAGAAGAAGCGCGCGCTCTACGAGGCGAAGGGAGTCTTCAGCCCGGGCATGATTGACGGCACAGTCGCTCAGCTCCGCAGCTTCGAGGACAAGGATGTCCGCGCCGAAGTCGCCGCCCACCCCGAGAAGCTCCTCGAGATGGTCCGCCGCTTCTACCACTGCGGGTAGCGGATAATGGAGCTTGTCCGGGACAGCGGGAATTCCTACGGTAAAATGTCAGATATAGAAAACATAGGCGAACTGGAGACGGCGGGGACGGAGGCGGACCTCCCGTACTTCGACCTGGAGATCAGGGCGGGATTCCCGGTGCCGCTGGACAACGATGAGAAGAGCCAGGTCATCGACCTGGTGAGGCTGCTGTGCCCCCACCCGGAGGCGAGCTACCTCATCAGGGTAGCGGGCGATTCGATGCGGGACGCGGGCATCAGCGACGGCGACCTGATCATCGTGGACAAAAGCCGGCGCAACCCCTCGCCTTCGGAGGTGGCGGTGTGCGAACTCAACGGCGAATACACTCTCAAGCGCTTCGAGCTGCGGGGCGGCGAGGGCTGGCTGATCCCGGCCAACCCCGACTACCCCGAGTTCCGGATAAACCCGGGCGACTCGTTCTCCATCTGGGGGACGGTGGCGTATGTGATACATAAGCCTCACTGAGCCGATATGTTCGCCCTCATTGACTGCAACAGCTTCTTCTGCTCCGTGGAGAAGGTATTTCACCCGGGGCTGAACGGCAAGCCGGTCGTCGTGCTGTCGAGCAACGACGGCTGCATCGTCGCGCTCACCCCGGAGGCGAAGGCAGTCGGGCTGCACCGCGGCGACCCCATCTTCAAGTGCAGGGGCATAGTGGAGAAGCACAAGGTCAATGTGTTCAGCAGCAATATGATGCTCTACGCGGCGATGAGCCGGCGGGTCAAGAGTATCATCCGCGGCAGCGTGGAAAGGGTGGAAGACTACAGCATCGACGAGAGCTTCTGTGACCTGCGGGGTTACGGAGAGCACCAGGACCTGACTCAAATGATGCGGGAACTCCGGGAGCGTATACTGCTCTGGACCGACATCCCGGTGAGCATCGGAGTCGCCCCGACCAGAACGCTCGCCAAGATGGGGAGCAAATTCGCGAAGCAGTACCCGGGCTACAGGGGCGTGTGCCTCATCGACACGGATGCCAAACGGGAAAAGGCGCTCGCGCTCTTCGACCTCTCCGACGTCTGGGGAATAGGCCGCCGCACGCTTGCCAGCCTCAACTCTCTGGGAGTCCGCACCCCGCTGGAATTTGCGCAGCGAAGCGAAGAATGGGTGACGAGGCACTTCCCTAAACCCGTGATACAGACCTGGATGGAGCTGCGCGGCACACCCTGCATCGGCACGCCGGAGCCGGAGGCCAAGAAGACCATCTGCACGAGCCGCAGTTTCGGGGAAATGACGGGAGAACTCCGGCAGCTGCGGGCCGGCATCTCCACCTTCGCCGCCGGCAGCGCCAACAAGCTGCGCTCGCAGAAGTCAATGGCAAGGACAATCACGGTATTCATCCGGAGCAATCCATTCAGGGAGGACCTGCAGCAATACGGCAACTCCGCCTCAATCTCGCTCCCGCACGGGACTTCCGATACCATAGAAATAACCGAGGCTGCGCTCGCGGCGCTGGAGTCGATCTACAAGCCGGGAGTGATGTATAAGCGGGCCGGGGTGATACTGAGCGACATAGAGCAGTGCGACGAGGTCTCGGGCGACCTTTTCGACCCGGTCGCCGGGAGGCAGGAACGCACTGAACTGATGGAACTTATGGACAACCTCAACTGCCGCTACGGGCTCAAGACCCTGCAGCTCGCCGTCCAGGGGGAGAAGAGCGAACCGTGGATGGTCAAGAGCGCGCAGCGCAGTCCCAACTACCTCACCGACATCCGCGAACTGCTGACCGTCAAGGCCTGACCGCCACCGTGGCCGAAAAATTGCAAAGTGATGATGGGCAAATTGATTTGGAATAACTAACTTTGTGGATATGACCAGAACAATTACACTTCTGCTGCTTGCCGTGATGGCGCCCTCACTGCTGCACGCACAGGGCAGCAGCGAGCTCGCCATAGTCCCCGAACCCGTCAACATCCAGATGACCAAGGGCAGCCTGCGCGCCGGCGGGGCCGTATTCAAGTGCGAGCCGGGCATCGACTCGCTCTCCATCGGAACGATACGCCGCTTCGCCGCGAGGCTTTCCCTCGTGAGCGGCAGGACGAGCAGCGTCTCCACCCCTATCGGACTTAAGTCCGTGGTGGCTGACGGCTCCGTCAAAGGCTTCGTGTTCCTCCGGGACGGGAGCCTCTCCAAGGGCGCATACAGCATCAGCATAGGCCACAAGGCCGCCCTCATCCGCGCCGGCAGCACGGAGGGCTTCCTCAACGCGGTGCAGACCCTCAAGCAGATGCTCCCCGAGGCAATATACGAGGAAAAGGTCAGCGAGAAGGAGAAATGGTCCCTGCCTTGCTGCGAAATCAGCGACAGGCCGGAGAGCGCCGAGCGCGGGCTCAAACTCGACAGCAGCAGCGAGTTCTGGAGCGTGGAGAAAATAACGGGCCTGCTCGACGATATGGCAAAATACAAGTTCAACCGCCTGCTCTGGCACATCGCCGACAGCGACGGCTGGAGAATGGAAGTCCGTGCCTATCCGCTCCTCGCACAGGTGGCTGGTTACCGGATGGAGAGCGGCGGGCGCTACGGCGGATACTACAGTCAGGAGGACATCGTCCGCGTGGTCAGCTACGCTGAGAGCCTGGGCATCGGCATCATACCGGAGCTCAGCATCGGAGGACGGATCATCAGCGACAGCGAGCTGCGCCCCGCAGGCACTCAGCCGGAAGCGTTCCTCAGGCAGGTGATGAAAGAGACGGCAAGGATGTTCCCGGGCGGAGAGGTCAGCCTGAGCGACGAGGAATACCTTGACGCTGAAGGAGTCCTGAGCTCCTACGGCAAGTCCGCGGCAGCGGAGGCCGTGCTCGCGTGGCCGGAAGTGAAGCCGGGAGAGGCTGAGCGCATCGGGGAGCTGTCAGAAAAAGTTTGGTAAACCCTTAAATCCAGGATAATGTACGACTTAGCAATCATAGGCGGCGGCCCCGGCGGGTATGTCGCAGCAGAAAGGGCCGGCGCGGCCGGGCTCAAGGTAGTGCTCTTCGAGAAAAATTCGCTCGGCGGGGTTTGCCTCAACGAGGGGTGCATCCCTACCAAAACGCTGCTCTACAGCGCCAAAGTCTATAATTATGCTGCGGGCGGCAAGCGCTACGGCGTGCACACCGAGGGCGCGAGCTACGACTATGCCGAATTTATTTCCCGCAAGGACAGGGTCGTAAGAAGGCTCGTTGCGGGAGTCAAGGCCGCGATGAAGGCGGGCGAAGTGGAGGTCATCTCCGGAGAAGCCCATATTGACGGCCGCGACGCCGAAGGCTTCAGCATCTCCGCTGCAGGCGAGAGCTACAAGGCCGCCAAACTGCTAATCTGCGCAGGCTCCGAGGCCGCAGTACCGCCGCTTCCCGGCCTGAATGAAGCGGGCGAAATCATCGTGACCAACCGCGAGATACTCTCCCTCAAGGAGCAGCCGGGCGAACTGGTAGTCATCGGCGGCGGTGTCATCGGAATGGAGTTCGCGGCGTTCTTCAGCGCCCTCGGCACCAAGGTGACCGTGGTCGAGATGCTGCCGAAAATCCTCGGGCCGCTCGACGACGAAATCAGCGCGATGCTCCAGAAAATCTACGCCAAGCGCGGAGTCAATTTCTGCCTCGGCTGCAAGGTGACCGGCATAGAGGGCAACAGCGTCGTATATGAAGACCCAGAGGGTCAGGTCTGCCGCGTCAGCGGGGACAGAATCCTTGTCTCAGTGGGCCGCAGAGCCAAGCTGGACGGCTACGGCCTGGAGAATCTCGGGGTCGAAATGACTCTGAACCGTGGCGGCCGTCCGTGCGGAATCAAGGTGGATGACAGGATGCGCAGCTCCGTCCCGGGAGTCTATGCCGCGGGCGACGTGACCGGATTTTCAATGCTTGCGCACACCGCATCCCGCGAAGGAGAGGTGGCGGTAAACGACATCCTCGGCAAGGAGGACCGGATGCGCTACGATGCCATACCGGGCGTGGTCTATACCAATCCTGAAGTGGCCGGCGTCGGCCTCACCGAGGAGCAGGCCAGCGCTTCCGGCAGGGAATACGAAGTCCTCAAGCTGCCTATGGCATATTCGGGACGCTTCGTCGCTGAGAACGAAGGCGGCGAGGGCATCTGCAAACTGATAGTAGGAAAAGAACGGCACGAAGTGCTCGGAGTGCATATGCTGGGCAATCCGTGCAGCGAGATTATCCACAGCGCCTGCATCGCCATCGAGACCGGAATGACGGTCGAGCAGCTCCAGAAAGTGGTCTTCCCGCACCCGTCAGTGTCCGAAATCATCCGCGAAACGGCATTTACGCTGAAATAAGCAGCGCCGCAAGCTCCTCCGCGCTCACCCCGGGCAGGAAGTCCTCAACCCGCAAGGCACTCAGCGCCTCGGAAATTGCCTCCCTCCCGTACCGCACTCCGGTGAGCGCGGAGGCGAGCTGCGAAGCAGGTCGGTCTCCGATAAAATCCCCCGAGAATTCCAGGGCGGCAATCCTGCCCCGGTCTATCTTCAGCGCGGCCTCGACCGTGCCGCAGGCGAACTTGGCCCTACGGGAAAAATCGGCTTCACGGGAGTGGCCGTATATCCAGTCCCAGGTAGAGAATTTGGTATCGGCAAGTCGCTGTACTTCAGCCAAATCGTCCGGCGTCAGCGGCATCTGCCCGTCGCCTGCGCTCAGTATCTCCTGCAGCGCGGCCTGCAGCTCGTCCAGAGAGGCGAACTGCGGCAAATAGTCCTTGAGATTGGCGACACGGCTCCGCACCGAGGCTATGCCCTTGGCTTCCATCTTGGAGCCGGGAGCATCGAGCACCCGCGTCAGGGTGTCGATATCCACATCGTACATCAGGGTCCCGTGGACGATTTCGCGGTCGTGCCACACCCTGCGGGCGTAGCCGGAGACCTTGCGGCCCTCAACGAAGATGTCGTTGCGCCCGCTGACTTCCGCCGGCACTCCGAGGCTGCGCAGCGCCTGCGCGAAAGGTTCGGGGGTCACAGAATGCCCCACGAAGGTATAGTTAAGGTTCTGCAGATCATGATAAACGGCACCGCCCCCGGTGACGCGTCGCGCGAGGGTGATGCCGTGTGAGTCCAGATAGTCGAGGTTGACCTCGCTGTAGGCGTTTTGGTTGAGGCCTATGATGACTGCGGGACGGTTCCTCCAGAGATAGAAGAAATCTTCGCCGGAGCGGTACTGCTGCAGGCAGTATTCGTCAAAGGCCAGATTGAAATGGGGGTCGGTGGATGTGTTGACCGCGAATTTCATTACATCTCGTTGCCTACCTTGCGGGCGCGCTCAGGCTTGTCGAGATTGATGCCGTCGCTGACGGCTACCTCGACCAGCACATTCCAGCCAGCGCAGAGATAGACATAGTTCTGGAGTTCTCCCGCCTCAGGGACGATGATGGTACGCTCGAACGGGGTCTGCTTGGTGTCGATGGCCACGGTGTGCACGCCGGCTCCCTTCATCACGGAGATAAACTTGTCGTACTCGCTCTCCAATGGATTGACTATGAATACGATATCTCCCTCCTGCATAACTTCCTCGATGCCGTGTACGGCATAGGTCCCCTCGAGGTAGTCGCTCTTGCGGCGGGTGATTTCGTTGGTCTTGAGGGTGAGTTCCTCAGCCACGCCGTCGTTGCGGCCGCTGAAGTAGATGGTGTGGGCGCCCTTGACCCAGTCAACGATCTCGGCAGGAATCTGCTGAGTCAGAGCGGTCTCGAGCTTCTCAGGCAGGCCTGCGAGGGCAGCCTTCATATCCTTGCCCGCGATGCTCCAGAAGATGGATTCGCAGAAGAGTCCCTGCTCGACCACGCTCTTGGTGGCAGCAACGGCCTCCTCCCAGCCGCATTCGAGCACATGGCCCTTGCTGCAAGCCTGCTCAATCGGAGTGTCAGGGTTGGCACTCAGGGAGTAGAGCTCGCTGTGGCCCTGCCCGTTAAGCTTTTTGGCGAGGGCAAGAGCCTCCTTGGTCCTGCCGGAGTTGGAGTCCACGAGCACGGTATAGCCGCTAAGGTCATATTCTGCGGCCTGGCGTGCGCCTTCGAGCTGCACATTTGTGGCAAGCCCCCATCCCAGAGCCCTGCGGCGGGCGTTCTTGGCAGGCATAATGCGGGACGAGCCCTCTCCGGAGAACATTATCCGTCCGGTCTTCCTGACTGAGTCGGCCACGAAGTCGGCGCAGACAGGGTCAAATCTCTCTACGGTAGGCACGGTGCCCATCATCTCCCGGACAAGATTGAATTCCGAGTACTTCTTCTCTTTAAGATTCATGACTTATATCGTTAAATTATCTAATGCTTTGAGGTTCTCTTCGGTGCCGCGGCGTATCTGCTGCACGAAGCTATTGGCGTCCAGCGGGCCGATGGCTGAAATCATCTCCTCCTCGCTGCGGTAGGTGGCGCGGCGGAACGGGTTGAGATAGTCCTTGCGGCGGGTCTCGTAAACCTGCGTGTTGATATAGTTCTGGATGCGCTTCTCGTCCTCTACGGCCCTGCGCCAGGATTCCGTATCGAGCTCGGAAACCCCGTAGTATGCGGCGAGACACTGCAGCGAGTGGGTCAGCTTGTCCTGCGGATAGCGGGTCCAGATCTCGTTGTAGCGGGCGTGGATGGTCTTCCAGTCCGGCAGGGCTCCGGAGCGGATGTCTGCGCGGAGAGTATCCACATCCCCTTCAGGCATCAGCTGTCCGCCAAGGTTGACCCAGGACCTCACCCTCTCCCCCGCAGAAAGCGGCGAGAGCGAGCTCAGGCCTGCGCCCGGATTGGCCTCAATGTATTTCATAACATTGAGCATCGCGTAGTGCACGAGCATATCGCCGTAGGCGTGGTAGGCCTTGCGGGCGTGGCGGATGACCACCTTGCGGGAGCTCTTCTCCACTCCCTCTCCATAGACCGCAAGTCCCTCTGTGAGAGAAGGGTCCCCGTCGAGCAGCTCCGCTCCCTTTGCGCGCAGGGCTTCAAGCGCGATGCCGGAGAGATCTTCGCCGCGGGAGCGGAGATATGCCTTGGCCGTCCACTCCTCGAGGATGGCGCGGCCCGTGATTACCTCCTCCATACTATCCGGAGCCAAGGTGTCGAACTCGATGTTCTGGGCCTTGGTGATGCGCTTGTCGCGGGTCTGGTATTTCCAGCTGTTGCGAGCGAGAGCATACATATTGTAGAGCCACCAGAAGGCGGGCATTATCTCCAGCTGGCCGTCTTTCTCGTTGTTGCTCAGCATACTGAACGGCAGCCTCACATGCAGCTCTGCCGGGTAGGCGCCCTTGGCGAGCAGGACATAGGAGGCGAATACGGAAGAATGCTTGACCGAGGTGCAGAGGCCCGGCCAGAATCCGCGGCCCGCCACGACCTCGTTGTCGTTGGCGCGGCTGTTGTGGTTGGAGCCGATGGTGGCTCCGGCGGCCAGGTTGGTCTGCCCCTGCAGGCAGGAGGCGATCAGGAAGGAGTTGTTGTGATGCTGCTCGTGTGCCGGGAAGATGAGGTTGTTGAGCACCTCGCAGCAGGAGATGGTGCTGTTGTCGCCGAGGATGGAGTCGATAACGCGCGCGCCGTACTTGAGGTTGCAGTTGGTCCCTACCACGAACTTGACTGCGGTGCAGCCGTAGAAGATGCGGCAGCCGTAGCCCACTATTCCGTTGACCAATATTACGTTCTCCCCTATCTGGGAAGGCTCCTTCTCGGAGGAGTTGATGGTGATATTCTTGAGCTTGCTGGCGCCCTTGATGTAGCAGCACGGGCCAATCACGACATCCTTGATGATCTCGGAAGTCTTGATGACGCAGCCCTCGCCCACGGTGCCGTAGTAGCCGCGGTGATGGTCCACGCTCGCCTGGGTCATATTGCGGAGCCGCTCCTGCAGCTCCTTGTCATCCACATATTTACCCCAGAGATAGGCATCCGCCGTTGTCATCCCGTTGAAAGGATAGACGGCTCTCGTGCCGGTCTCGTTCATTATCTCCAGGCGCACCCTGACGCTCTCGTCCTCCCCGTCCTTGATAACTCCGCTGCCGAACTTGGCGTGGTCCGTGGTACACATCTCGTGGATGTTGAAGAGCATACAGCGGTCGCCGATGATATAGTGGCTGAGGTAGTGCACATCGTGGATGGCGCAGTCATCACCGATATCGCAGGAGTGGATGGACGAGTTGGTGATGCCGACCGGCAGTCTCAGGTCGTGGAACTGCAGGCCGTTGTCGGAGACACGGCCTATGCGGACCGTACCGTAGAAGTGGTTGTTTTTGAGCATCCGCGGGATAAACTCGTCGGTAACCCATATGGTATCCCAGCTGGACGCGGTGTTGTCGTTTTTGACGAGCCTTTCGATTTCATCGCTGGTCAGATGCCGCCAGCCGCCTTCCGGGGCGTGTACCTGACGATTGCGGATATAATATTTGTCTTCACCCTCGGGGAGAAAGGACGGGTCAATCCAGCCGTCCGCGAGCTTCTCCGGAGGAAGTACGGTGACTTTTTCCATAAGAAATCTTGTTTGAGAACACAAATATACAAAAAGTTCCCGCTTCACAGCGGGAACTTTCGGCAATTCTAACCTAAAATTAAACCTATGAAAAAACTATTCGGCGCAAATATAGCAAATTTTGCGCCAATGCAAGAGTTTTTTCGGGAATAATTCCAGCTATTCGTCAAGTTTGATGGTGATAATCTTCACATCCTGGAGAGGGCAGTCGCGGCCATCAGTCTCCACGGCAGCGATCTTGTCGATCACGTCAAGCCCCTCTACGGTCTCGCCGAATACGGTGTAGTCACCATCGAGCTGAGCGCATGCACCGGCATCCTGGACGATGTAGAACTGTGAGCCAGAGGACTCCTTGAGAGGGTTTGCGGCATCTCCGCGGCGGGCGGCAGCGAGAGCGCCCTTCTTATGGGTGTACTCCGGTACGAACTCGGCCGGCACATTGTATCCCGGACCGCCGGTGCCGAATTTGCTCTTGTTGGCAGGGTCCTTGGAGAGTGGGTCGCCCGCCTGGATCATAAACCCGTTGATTACGCGGTGGAAGAGAATGCCGTCATAGTACTTGCCGAGCGCGAGTTTCGCGAAATTCTCGCGGTGCAGCGGGGTCTTGGAGTAGAGTTTGACCTTGATCTCACCCATAGTGGTGATGATGTCGAATACCGGTTCTTCCGGAAGCTGTGCGATTTTGTCCATTATTCTTTGGGTTTCTTGTGCTGCTGCGACTGAGTCGGCAGCGGCCTGCTCAGCGGCTTCCTGCTGCGCCTTCTTGGCGGAGTTGTTGCCGCAGCCGCAGACGAGAGCGGCTACGCCCAGGCAGCAAAGGGTTAAAATGATTGACTTTTTCATATTATTTGTGTTTTGAATGTCTGAGGCCGAGCAGCTTGCGCGCAAGCGGAAGGCAATACACGCAGAGCAGCAGGGTGTTGATTATCAGGGTGACAACGGTCGGCATCTCCGGGAAGAGGCGCCGGATCAGCAGGGAGACGATATAGAGCAGTGCCGCGAGCCCGACATAACCCAGGATGGTCCTGTAGTCGTACGGGACAGGGAACCTGCCGCGCCCGATCGCCCAGCTGAGCAGCATCGCGGTGCCGTAGCCGGCAAATCCGCCCCAGGCGCAGGCCCAGTAGCCGATCCGCGGCACGAAGATCAGATTGACGGCAATCATCACCGCCGCCCCGATGAAGCTCAGTATCGCACCCCACCAGGTCTGGTCGCTGAGCTTGTACCAGAACGAGAGGTTGAAATATATCCCCATAAAGATCTCCGCCGCCATCACCACCGGCACGACCCCGAGCCCTTCCCAGTAGGATCGGCCCACGAAGTACTTGAGCAGCGGCATATAGAAGACCACCGCGAGGAAGGCGAGCAGGGTGAAGACAACGAAGTACTTCATCCCGTCGGCGAGGGTCTGCGGGCTGTTCCGTTCCGCCCCGGAGGAGAAGACTATCGGCTCGTAGGCGTAGCGGAAGGCCTGGGTCAGCAGCGACATTATCATCGCAATCTTGACGCAGGCGCCGTAGATGCCGAGCTGCACCATCCCCTCCTCGCCGCTCACCAGATGCGGGAAGAGTATCTTGTCGGCGACCTGGTTGAGGATGCCGATGAGGCTGAGCAGCAGCAGAGGCCAGGTATAACCCAGCATCCGCCGGCAGAGCGCCCGGTCGAAGCCGTAGCGTATGCCGCGGATCTCCGGGATGAAGGCCAGCATCACCCCCGAGGTGCAAAGCAGATTGGCGAAGAATATAAGCCCGACACCCCCGTTGAAGCGCTCATAGATGCCCTGCAGGGCGGGAACCCTGTCAAGCACGAGGAATATGAGCAGGTTGAGCAGGATGCTCGGGATGATGTAGGCGAACTTCAGCGCCATAAATCTCAACGGCCTGTGCTGCTGCCGCAGGCGGCTGAACATTATGGCCTGGAACGCATCCAGCGCAGTGATGATGGCGAAGCAGCCTATGTATTCCGGATGGTCGACGTAGCCCATCGCCGCAGAAATCGGGTGCAGGAAGGCGAACACCAGCAGCAGAAACGCCAGTCCGACGCTTCCCACCATCCGCAGGGCGGTGCTGTACACCATCCTGCCGTCCTCGTCCTCCCGGCTGCCGAAGCGGAAGAGGGTCGTCTCCATACCGAAGGTGAGCAGGGCAAGGAAGAGGGCCGTGTAGGCGTAGAGGTTGGTCACGATACCGTAGCCTCCGCTGCCCGCGGCAATCTTGTAGGTATAGAGCGGCACGAGCAGGTAGTTGAGGAACCTGCCCACTATGCTGCTCAGTCCGTAGATTGCGGTATCCTTGGCTAAAGACTTGAGGTTCATACGCTGCGCGGCAATTCAAAAACTTCCATCCCGCTGACCTCGCCACCCTCAATCCGGAAGCGGAGCGCAGTGCGTACCACCTGCCAGCCCTGAAGCCCTGCGGCTCCGGGGTTGATGTAGAGGAGGTTGTGCGCCTTGTCTGGCATCAGCTTGAGAATATGGGAATGCCCGCAGACGAAGACGTCCGGGCGGTAGCTGTCTATGAGTTCGGCGGCTCTCGGGGCATAGTGCCCGGGCGAGCCTCCGATATGAGTCATCAGGATCCGCAGACCCTGCTCCTCGATATACTGGAATTCGGGATATTCATAGCGTATGTCCGGTCCGTCGCAGTTGCCGTAGACCCCGGTGAGAGGCTTGAACGCGGCTATACTGCGGGCAAACTCGGCACCTCCCCCGAAGTCGCCGGCGTGCCAGAGCGCATCGACCGGCTCCAGGAACTTCCGGAAAGGGTTACTGAAGACGCCGTGGGTGTCGCTTATGAGCCCGATGTACATTATTCTCTGCCGGCGAGATGTTTCTCCCAGGCCCAGGCTGCGGCGAGAGTGTCCTCCACGCTGCGTTCAGCCTTCCAGCCGAGCTCCTTCCCGGCGAGAGTCGGGTCGGCCCAGACCGCGGTGACGTCACCCGCCCGGCGCGGCGCGAACTTCCAGTTGAGACGGATGCCGTTGACCTTCTCGAAGGAGTTGATCAGCTCGAGCACGGATACCGGGCGGCCGGTGCCGATGTTGTAGATCTCATATCCGCTCTTCATCCTGCCGTCTACCATCCTCGCCACTGCGCAGACGTGCGCCTTGGCCAGATCCACGATGTCGATATAGTCGCGCAGGCAGGTGCCGTCGGCCGTCGGGTAGTCGTTGCCGAAGACAGAGAGACACTCTCTCTTGCCGATGGCGGTCTGGGTGATGAACGGCACGAGATTGTTGGGCACTCCGCGCGGGAGCTCGCCGATGAGGGCTGAAGGATGCGCACCGATAGGGTTGAAGTAGCGCAGGGCAATGCCCTTGATGCCCTCGTATGCGCGGACGCTGTCGCGCAGGATGTCCTCGCAGATCTGCTTGGTATTGCCGTATGGCGAAGTGGCGCTCTGGCGCGGTGACTGCTCGGTCACCGGAAGAGTCTCAGGCTCGCCATAGACGGTGGCGGAGGAGCTGAAGAGCACATTGCACCCTCCCTGCTCACGGGCGGCGTCGACAATGTTGACAAAGGAGAGCAGATTGTTGCGGTAGTACTTGACCGGATCAGCCACCGACTCGCCCACAGCCTTGAAGGCGGCGAAGTGGATCACCGCATCTATCTTATTGTCCGCAAACAGCTTGCGCACTGCAGGCATATCGCAGAAATCCATCTTCACCAAAGGCAGCTCCCTGCCGAGAATCTTGCAGACCCCGCGGTAGTTGGTCTCGTCACAGTTGGACATATTGTCGGCGATGATCACGTCATAGCCGGCCTGACAGAGCTCCACGGTGACATGGCTTCCGATAAATCCGGCCCCGCCGGACACAAGTACAGTCTTCTTCATATCAAGTCAACTTAACAAGATACAAAGATGCGACTTTTTTCCGAAAATCAGAACACTATGTCCACGCCGCGGTAGAAGTCGAGGAGGCGGGTCTGGAAGAGGCATTCGTAGCGGGCCTTGAGGTATTCGGATTCGGCCTGCAGCCAGCTGTTCTTGGCGTCGTTGTAGTCGGTGATGCTGGCCTTGCCGTTGAGGTATTTCTGCTCCGTGAGAGAATAGTGCTGCTCCGCGCTGAGGGCGGACTCTTCGCTGCTGGAATACTTTGCCTGAGAAGCCACTGCGTTGTAGTAGGCCTGTTGTATCTCCTTGTAGAGGCTCTTCTTGACGCTCTCGAGCTGCAGCTCCATATTGCTGCGGTTGATCTGGGCCGTGCGGACCGAGTTGCGCGTGGAGAAGCGGGAGAATATCGGGACGCTGAGCGAGAGTCCGACATACTGGCTGAAGTTGTTGCGCAGCTGCTCGCCGAAGCTCGGGGAGCTCATATTGGAGGTCGTGTAGTAGTTGGTGCCGATGCCGCCGCTCAGGGAGAGACTCGGCAGATAGCCGCCCTTCGCCTTGTCGATGCTCACCTCCGCAGACTCGAGCTGAATCTCCGCCGCCTGCACTGCGGGTCTTATGCCGAGGGCGGCGGCATATATCTCCTCCGGGGTCATAAGCAGCTGAAGCTCAAGAGATGACACATCGGGGCTCACGATCTCGAAGCCCTCCGGCGAAGGGAGTTCCAGCAGCTGTGTGAGGTCGAGCCTGGAGAGTACTAGACTGTTGGAAGCCTGGGTCTCGGAGAGTCTGCTCTGCGCGAGAGTGGCCCTCTGGGCTGACACGTCGGCATCGCTCGCCTTGCCCGCAAGCCGCTTGGCCTCAACCTGCTCGAGCAACTCCGCATCGTGGGCGGTCTGCTGCGATGCCACCTTGAGCAGCTCTCCGTTGTAGAGTATCTGGACATAGGCCTGCGCCACGGACACACGGATGTCGTCCCGGGCCTTCTCGAGGTCGGCGGTGGCGGAAGCGAGGTCGAGCTTGGCGATCTTCACGCCGTTGACTATGTCAAATCCTTGGAATATGGGGAGTTCCCCGCCGAGACTGAAGGAAGTCGAACTCGTGTTGGAGTTGGTGTAGGTGTTGTCGGCAGTAAGTCCGCGTCCGAAGGAGAAGTTCTCCGAAGCCGAAGCGCTCACGCCCGGCAGGAAGCGGCTCTTGGCGGTATTGAGTTCTATCTCTTTCTGCTGCACGCTGAGGGCGTTCTGCTGCACGGTGAGGTTGTGCTCGAGCGCATAGCTGATGCAGTCCGAGAGGCTCCACGGCGCGTCCTGGGCCGCAAGAGGCAGGGCACAGAGTGCCAGAATGCCGGCTGCGGCAAGAATCACTGTTCTCATATTATTCTCCCTTTATGACCCTCGGGCCGCGCAGTTTGTCGCCCGCCTTGAGGCCGGATTTGATTTCGATATTGACCCCGTCACTGAGACCGGTGGTCACTGCGGTGCGGGTGTATTCCTGCTCGCCGGACTTGAGGTAGACGTAGGTGTCGCTTCCCTCGAACTCGAGGCAGCTCTCCGGGATGGAGACCACATCCTTCGCCTCCTGGAGCACGACTTCTGCATTGGCGCTGTAGCCGGAGCGGATCTTGTAGCCGTCGCCCGCCTTGACCGCAGCCTTGATCTCGAACTGGTTGGCACCGTTGCTCTCCACCGCCTTCGGGGAGATGTACTCGAGGG
>CAVEAQ010000027.1:0-17946 GCA_963613775.1 bacterium
TCAAGATAGTCTATACTCCGCTCCACGGCTGCGGCGTGCGCCTCATACCGGAGCTTCTCAGGCGGGTCGGATTCTCCCACATCATACACGTGCCTGACCAGGACGTGTCCGACGGCGATTTCCCTACTGTGGTTTCTCCTAACCCGGAGGAGCCTGCGGCTCTCAGGATGGCCCTTGACAAGGCAGAGGAGACCGGAGCGGACCTCGTGATGGGCTCCGATCCGGACGCCGACCGTCTGGGCATCGCGGTGCGCGACAACGATGGCCGTATGGTGCTTCTCAACGGCAACCAGACCGCATCCATCCTGACATACTACATCCTCAGCCGCCGCCGCGATCTCGGCACTCTCGGCGAGGGCAAGTATGTGGTCAAGACCATAGTCACGACCGAGCTCATAGCAGACATCTGCAAGAGCTTCGGAGTGCCTGTGTACAACGTGCTTACGGGATTCAAGTACATAGCCGAGGTGGTCAAGCGCCACGAGGCGGACGGCGAGTTCGTCTGCGGAGGCGAGGAGAGCTACGGCTTCAATGTGGGTCAGTTCGTCCGCGACAAGGACGCGCAGGTGGCCGCGATGATGGTGGCCGAGAGCGCAGCCTGGGCCGCAGAGCAGGGACTTACCCTCTACCAGCTGCTTCAGAAGATATACTCAGAATACGGCTACCGCAAGGAGGGACTCGTCTCTGTGGTGCGCAAGGGCATCTCGGGCGCAGCCGAGATCCAGAAGATGATGGCCGAGCTCAGGAGCAATCCTCCTAAGGAAATGTGCGGTTCGCCGGTGTGCAGGGTGGTCGACTACCTCGAGCCGGAGAAGACCGGGCAGCCGTCGTCCAATGTGCTGCAGTTCTTTGACGAAGCGGGAGATGTGGTCTCAGTGCGCCCTTCCGGCACGGAACCGAAGATCAAGTTCTACTTCGGAGCCAAGGGAGCCGACGCCGACGCGAAGATCGAGGCGCTGAAGAAGCAGTTCTGCGCCTAGCAGCGGTACGGTGCCGTCGCCTGCCCGGCGCGGTCCCTGCGGGACTTTTGGCGGCGCAGAACTAACCGGAGACTGTTTTACACCAAGGTGCGAGGGGACATCCTTCGCACTTTGGCTTTTGTGCCGTGCAGGTGTAGCGGCCGTGCAGGATGAGCCAGTGATGTGCGATGGGCCGGAGCCGCTCAGGGATGTGTCTCTCAAGATCGGTCTCGACTTCCAGCGGAGTCTTGCCCCGGGACAGGCCGAGCCTCCTGGACACGCGGAAAACGTGGGTGTCGACGGCGATCACCGGCTCGCCCCAGGTCACCGACGCCACCACGTTGGCGGTCTTGCGGCCCACCCCCGGCAGTGTCATCAGCGCATCTATGTCCTGCGGCACTTCACCGCCGAAGTCGCTGACCAGCTTGCGCGCCATGCCGAGCAGATGCTGCGTCTTGCTGTTGGGATAAGAGATTGATTTTATGATGGATAATACGTCTTCGAAACTTGCCCCTGCCAGGCTCTCCGGGTCGGGAAAGGCCTTGAAGAATGCCGGTGTGGTCATATTCACCCGCCTGTCGGTGCACTGTGCGGAGAGCATCACCGCCACCAGCAGCTGGTAGGTGGACCGGAAGTGCAGCTCCGGTCCCTCTTCGGGCCGGTTGGCCTCGAACCAGGCTAGTACGCCCGAGTAACGTTCCTTCAGGGTCATGCTATCTCCCTGCAGCCCTCGCCTCCTGTCTCGAACACGCGGCCCGGGTAGCGGGTGCAGATGCTGCGGTTGTGGGTCACCATCACGACGGCGGTATTCTTCTCCTTGTTTATCTTCTTGAGCAGCTGGAGGATACCTTCGGCCGTCTCCTCGTCGAGGTTGCCGGTCGGCTCGTCGGCTATGATCACTTCCGGGTCGTTGAGGATGGCGCGGGCGATGGCGATGCGCTGCTGCTCGCCGCCGGAGAGCTGGTGGGGCATCTTGTGCGCCTTGGTGCCCATCCCCACTGCCTCCAGCACTTCTTCGATCCGGGCGGAGATACGGCTCTCATCCTTCCAGCCGGTGGCCTTCAGCACGAAGCTGAGGTTGTCCTCCACCGTGCGGTCCATCAGGAGCTGGAAGTCCTGGAAGACTACTCCGAGCCTGCGCCGCAGGTAGGGGATATCCTTGCGATGGATGCTCTCCAGGCGGTAGCCGCAGACCGTGGCGCCGCCCCCGCCGAGAGGGTTCTCCGCAGTGATCGTGCGGATGATGGAGGTCTTGCCGCTGCCGACCTTGCCGACGATGTAGACCATCTCGCCCGCAAAAATCTGCAGGTTGAGACCATAGATCACGGTACTCTCGCCGTTGAGGATGTCGGCGTCGGTGAACGATATGAGCGGTGTAGGGTTCTCTTCCATCATTATTTTCTTTCTGAGACGGCAAATTTAACGAAAATTATGAGTAAATTTGTCAAATTAGGAATGATGTATTTGATATGAAACTGAAATCCATACCAGCCGTTATGGCGGCGGCCCTGATACTGTCCCAGCTGCCCCTTTCCGCGGAGGGCGACGATGCCCTGCGCTACCGGCAGGCAGTCGAGCTCTACGGCAACGGGATGTACGACAGAGCACTCAGCCTCTTCGAATCCCTGCCTTCCGGTCCGCTGACGGACGGCTATTCCGTGCTCTGCTCCATCAAGATGCGCAGCGACGACTACGCCGGGCGTATCGCGGACTACGACCTGCTCTACCCGGCTTCGGCGCTGACCGGCCGCATCCGCTGGGAGAACGCCCGGCTGCTCTTCGACGCCGGCAGCTACGGCGAGGCTTCGCTGGAGCTCTCCAAGGTCAACTCCGCCTCGCTCAACACCGGCGAGACTGCGGAATACATCTTCAAGTGCGCCTACTGCGAGTTCTCCTTCGGACACTATCCCGAGGCCCAGAACTTCTTCACGGTGCTCGAGGCGCTGGACTTCTCGGAATATACCGCCCCGGGACGCTATCTCTCGGGCGTAATATACTACTATGACAGCAAATTCGCGGAGGCCGAGGCCTGCTTCTGGAAGGCTTCGGTCGACCCGCGCTTCACTGAGCTCGCCGAGTTCTACATAGTTGACTGCGAGTTCAATCAGAAGAACTACGACTTCGCCGTCCGCGAGGGCGAGAGGATATACAAGACCGCCCCGAAAGAGCGCCGCGAGCGGCTTGCGAGGATCATCTCCGAGTCCAGCCTCATCCAGGGCGACAACGAGAAGGCCCGCCAGTACTACGAGGACTTCACGCCGGAGAATATGAACCGCAAGGACTACTTCTACGCCGGCTCGGTGCTCTACTCCGTCCACGACTACCGGGGCGCGATCGACAACTATACCCGTATGGGCGACCGCAGCGACTCGCTCGGCCAGATAGCCAACTACCACCTTGCCAACGCCTACCTGCGCACCCGCAACCAGGTGGCGGCGATGGAGGCGTTCCGCGAAGCTTCAGAGGCGGACTATGACCTTGAGATCACCGAAGACGCGGCGTTCAACTACGCCAAGCTCGCCCTCGACCTCAACAAGGACACCGGCGGATTCACCCGCTACATCAAGCGCTGGTCCACCCGCAAGAGGGGAGTCGCCATCTACAGCTATATGGCCCTTGCGGCCCTCTACGACAGGGATTACGCCGGGGCGGTGGAGGCCTACGACAACATCGACGACCTCACCCCGGATATGCGCATCAACTATACCAAGGCCAACTTCCTCCGCGGCGAGCAGCTCTTCTCCAACGCCTCCTACCGGGACGCCATCCCGTACCTGCGCGCCACGGCCTATTATCTGCCGAAGACCGACCGTCTCAACCAGCTCTCCCGCTACTGGATGGCGGAGTCGAGCTACCGCTCCGAGGACTACGCCACCGCCGCAAGGCTGTTTACCGAGCTCTACAACGCCGAAGCGCTCGACGGGATGGAGGAGGGCGATGCGCTCGCCTACAATGTGGCATATTCCTACTTCAAGCAGAAGGACTACGCCACTGCCGCACGCTGGTTCGACAAGTGCGTGGAGTCCGGTGGCGCACTCTACCGCGAGGACGCTATGGTGCGCAGGGCGGACTGTGACTTCGGCCGCCGCGACTACAAGGCGGCGATCACCTCCTACCAGAAGGTGATGTCGGAATACTTCACGCCTGACAACATCTACCCTTACTACCAGCAGGCCATCTCCTACGGTCTCTCCGGCGACCGCAAGCGCAAGGTCTCCACCCTGCTGCACGTCGAGGACGCATCTCCTGGCGCGGCGATGTACTCCGCAGCCTGGTACGAGCTCGGCAGGGCGCAGATGGACCAGAAGAACAACAACGATGCGATCCGCAGCTTCACGCATCTCAAGAACACCACCACAGACAGGACCTATGTTGCCAAGGCGCTTATAGGCCTCGGGATGGTCTACCGCAATATGACCCAGTACGACAAGGCCCTCGAGTGCTACAAGCAGGTGGTCTCCGATATGCCGCAGAGCGAATATGCCGAGGAGTCGATGCAGGCCATCCAGTCCATCTACCAGAAGATGAAGCGCCCGGACAAGTTTATCGAATACGTGGAGAGCAACTCCCTCAACGCATCCAAGACCGAAGAGGAGAAGGAGAAGATGTACTTCAGCAGTGCCGAGCAGCTCTATCTCTCCGGCAGCTATGCCGAGTCCATAAGCTCCATCCTGAAGTTTATGGACTCCTACCCGCAGAGCTCCGATATGCTGCAGGCCGAGTTCTACCTTGCTGAGTCCTACAGGGCCACGGGGGAGAAGGAGAAGGCCTGCGACCACTACGCCAAGGCGATGCTCTCCGACTCCGGCTACTCCTTTGCGGAGATGTCCCGCCTGAGGTACGCACAGCTCTCCTACGATCTGGAGCGCTACCAGGATGCCTACAAGGGCTATTCTTCGCTTCTCGCCGTCACCCGTATGGATGAGAACAGGACTGAGGCGCGGCTCGGTATGATGCGCTCCGCCTACAGGAGCAAGGACTACGCCTCCGCCATCTCGGCTGCAGATGCGGTGATGGGCGATGCGGCGACGGGCAGCGCGGTGAAGCGCGAGGCCGAATACACCAAGGCGAAGTCCTGCCTCGCGACCTCCCGCAGGGACGAAGCCATGCGGCTCTTCGCTTCTCTCGGCGCCAATCCTTCCACCGCCGAAGGCGCTGAGGCCCGCTATATGGTCATCCGCAATCTCTACGACACCGGCGACTTCGACAAGGTGGAGTCCGAGGTCTACAACTTCTCCCAGACTGCCGGCGACCAGTCCTACTGGCTTGCCAGGGCATATCTCACGCTCGGTGACTCTTTCGTGGAGAGGGGACGCTACGAGCAGGCAAAGGCCACCTTCGAGAGCATCCGCGACGGCTACGAGCCTGCCGGAAGCGGAGACGATGTGGAGGACAATGTCGGGAAGAAACTTGAGAGACTCGAAAATCTGATGAAGAAGGAATAATTATGAAGGCAGGATTTATATTCATATCGGTCGCGCTCCTTGCGGCGACTCCGCTCGCCGCGCAGGGCATCAGACAGAGCGTGGAGGTGACCAACGAGTACGAGACACGCTTCGCGGATTTCCAGAAGGCGGGTCCGCCGCTGAGTGTGCCGGACTCGCTGTACAGCTTCGACTACAGCTTCGACTATTCGGTGTTCGACTCCCCGTACAGGGGGGCCTACGAGTTCACGCCCTATGAGGTGAAGATCACCCCCGACCCCATCGCATACGACGGCAGGACGCTCGCCCTGCGTGCCGGAGCCGGATACAGCCTGCATCCGGTGCTGGATGTGGCATATACCCCGATTATGCGGACCAATCTGGGCGTCAGCGTCTTCAATCGCGGACGCGGCTACTACGGGAGCTCATTTCACGACCTTCACGACGAGCTCGGGGTCAGCGGACACTATCTCAGCAGCCTGGGACGCCTCAAGTACAGCGCTTCCTATGACGGCAGCTTCGCCGGCAGCGCCGATGCCCGCTCGTCCTACCACTCCGGCGGTCTGTCCGCCGAACTGACCTCTCCGGACAGGAGCGGCTCGTTCTTCGCCTACAGCTTCCTGCTCGACTACCGTTACGGTACGGACGGGATGTATTCCAGACTGCCGGGGCAGCCGTCCGATGCCGGGATGCTGTACCTGGGCAACGTCGGGGAGCATAATCTCCGTATGGGCGGGTCTCTGGGACCGGTACTGGATGAGAGATACAGGTTTCTGCTCGACTTCAACTTCAATATGCTCTTCCTCTCGGACGGGCGCGCGGATCAGACAGGCCGCAACGCAGGACTTGCGACTCTGACTCCTCATCTGAGCTTCCTGCTCGGTGCGGTGGATATCGATGCCGGCGTCAGGCTGGATTATCTGACTTCCTCGACTTCGTTCACCCTCACCCCCGTGCTCAGGGCGTCGCTCGAGCTGGAGAAACTCGGCATGCAGCTCTATGCCGGGATGGACGGAGGCCGCAGCCTCAATTCCTACCATTCACTCAAGGGTCTCAACCGCCTCTATACGCGCATTTCCAGCCCAGATGCGGCACGGGAGAGGATCAATTTCTACGCCGGCGTACAGGGAAGTGCGCTCTCGCACCTGCAGTACGGCCTCAAGGGGGGATATTCTCTTCGCGACGATTCCCCGCTCGATGCGGTGCGGAGCGGTCTGGGATTTGCGAACTATTCGCTCGCATATGCCGAGCTGCAGCTTGCCTGGATCTCCGAGCGGCTCAACGCCGACGGCAGTCTGCACTTCGCGCACGCCGACATCAGCGCCGAATCGGCGCTCTTCGCTCCGGCGCTCTTCAGCGGCGACCTGAGCATCACGTACAACTGGCTCAAGCGCATCTGGGCCGGGGTGCTGGCCGAGGGAGCATCTGCGCGCAGAAGCACTTCCTCTGCTGTCAGCGACATCCCGGGTTATGTGGACCTCGGACTCTACGGCGAGTACAGACTCAACAGCCGCTGGGGAGTCTGGGCGCATCTGGGCAACCTGATAGGAATGTCGATCGAGAGGCATCCGGGATGCGTGGAGAAGGGGCCTTATTTCACGGCGGGCATCACCTTCGGTTTATAGTATTTTTTAGTATCTTTGTAGGATTTTTTGAATTAAACCAGCATAATGATAGAGAAAGAAGAGATGAAGCGTGCGGAGGAGCAGTATTCCGCCAACAGTATTCAGGTGCTCGAGGGACTCGAAGCAGTCCGCAAGCGCCCGTCAATGTATATCGGGGACATCTCCGAGAGGGGCCTCCACCACCTTGTCTATGAGGTAGTCGACAACAGTATTGACGAGGCTATGGCAGGCTTCTGCGACAACATTGACGTCCAGATACTCGGAGACAACTCGATCCGGGTAGCCGACAACGGCCGAGGCATCCCTACGGGTATGCACGAGAAGGAGCACCGCTCCGCCCTCGAGGTGGTCCTGACCGTGCTGCACGCAGGAGGCAAGTTCAGCAAGTCCAGCTACAAGGTATCCGGCGGTCTGCACGGCGTGGGTGTATCCTGCGTCAACGCTCTCTCCGACAGCCTTGTCGCAGAGGTGCACCGTGAAGGCAAGATCTTCAGACAGAACTATTCCAAGGGCAAGCCTCTCGGACCGGTCGAGATAGTGGGGGAGTGCGAGGACACCGGCACCATCATCACTTTCCATCCCGACAAGGAGATCTTCGTCCAGACCACCGTCTATAAGTACGACACCCTTGCCGCCCGTCTGAGGGAGCTCTCCTTCCTCAACAAGGGCATCAGGATCACCCTCACCGACAGGCGCGAGATGGTGGACGAGATGACCCCGGACCCTGTCACCGGCGAGTCCAAGGCCAGCGGACGCAAGGTCTACCGCAGCGAGGTGTTCTATTCGACCAAGGGCCTGAGCGAGTTTATCGAGTACCTCGACGCCGGCGCGGAGACCCTCATCCCTGACCCTATCTGTGTCAATTCCGACAAGATCATCCCTATCGACATAGCCCTCCAGTACAACAACGGCTATTCCGAGAAGATCTACTCATACGTCAACAACATCAACACCATTGAGGGCGGTACCCACCTGCAGGGCTTCAAGATGGGCCTCAGCCGCTCGCTCAAGCAGTATGCCGAGAAGAACAAGCTGCTCGACAAGTTCAAGGGCGAGCTCGCTCCGGAAGACTTCCGCGAGGGCCTGACAGCCGTGATTTCGGTCAAGGTGGCGGAGCCTCAGTTCGAGGGCCAGACCAAGACCAAGCTCGGCAACACCGAGGTGACCTCCGCCGTCTCGCAGGCGACTTCCGCAGCGATGGAGGTCTATCTGGAGGAGCATCCGAAGGAGGCCAAGATGATCATCGAGAAGATCGTCCTCGCCGCCACAGCCCGCGCGGCCGCCCGCAAGGCGCGCGAGATGGTGCAGCGCAAGAGCTTTATGAGCGGCAGCGGAATGCCGGGCAAGCTTGCCGACTGCTCCAACCGCGACCCGGAGAAGTGTGAGCTCTTCCTTGTCGAGGGAGACTCCGCAGGCGGTACCGCCAAGCAGGGCCGCGACCGCGAGACCCAGGCCATCCTGCCGCTCCGAGGCAAGATCCTCAATGTCGAGAAGGCGTCCGGCGACAGGGCGTTCGACTCCGAGGAGATCCGCAACATCTACACCGCGCTCGGCGTGACCGTGGCGCAGGAGGACGAGACCGGAGAGAAGCATATGGACCTCAGCAAGCTCCGCTACCACAAGATCGTGATAATGACCGATGCCGATGTCGATGGTTCGCATATCGCCTGCCTCATCCTGACATTCTTCTTCCGCTATATGTTCGACCTTATCAAGAACGGCTACGTCTATCTCGCCACACCGCCGCTCTACCTCGTGAAGAGGGGCAAGGAGGAGATCTACTGCTGGACAGAGCAGCAGCGCGAGGAGGCGGCCTTCACCCTGGGCAAGGGCACTGACAAGGGCTATACCGTGCAGCGCTACAAGGGTCTCGGCGAGATGTCCGACGAACAGCTCTGGGACACCACCATGAACCCTGCCAAGAGGCGCCTGCGCAAGATCACCATCGACAACGCGGCCCAGGCCGAGCGCACATTCTCGATGCTGATGGGGGACGATGTGCCGCCACGCCGCCAGTTCATCGAGGAGAACGCACACTACGCCAAGATCGACGCATAACGTACCGCACTGATGGACAAGCTCTCCCGACTGAAGATACTCATACCTCTCGTCATCGTGTTCGCCGCGGTCTTCGTGGCCCTGCCGAGAAGTTCCAAGTTCCCCTACGACTACCGCAAGGGAAGGGTATGGAAGTATGAGACCCTCTTCGCCGAGTTTGACTTCCCGGTCTACAAGACGGCCGAAGAACTACGTGAGGAGCGCAGTGCCGCAGCGGTGGACGTCACTCCTTACTTCAAGTTCTCCGATGAGATCGCCAACAAGAACATCAGCGCCGCCGCGGCTCTGGATCTGGGCGGGCTGAGGAGCGCCGTGACGTCAGGAATACGCGCTATATATAATAAAGGTATCGTCGCCGACAGCGAAGAACGCAGCAGCGAAGGCGTTCCGGTGTCGGAGGTGATATATCTCCAGAAAGACAAGCGGGCCTACAAAGTGCCTGTCACCGAGGTCTACACCAGGACGGGCGCAATGTCCAAGCTCCTCGCCGACCTGGGCGGAGTGAGCGAGGCCAACCTCGACTCCCTCTTCAGGGTGAGCGGGGTGTATGATCTCATCGTCCCTAACGTGATCTACGACTCACAGACTACGGAGCTTGTCAACGCCGATGCCGCAGGCAGCATCTCCCCGACTTCCGGCTATGTCTCTGCCGGTCAGGTGATCGTCTCCAAGGGAGAGATTGTGACTTCCGAGATAGAGCAGATGCTGGACTCCTACAGGCGGGAGTTTGAGGCCAATGTGGGCTATGTGGGGCCGCTCGCCCTGCTGCTGCTTGGCAACCTCATCATCGCTGCGGCCATCACCCTGCTGCTGTTCTTCGCAATACGCTTCAGCTGCCCGGAGGTTTTTGCGGACACGCGCTACCCTTATATCGTGACGGTATTCCTGCTTGCGGCGCTTGCAGCCCTGATAGTGGCGAGGGTCGGTGAGACTCTGCTCTTCTTCGTGCCGTTCACGCTCTTCGCTCTGATGCTGCAGGCATTTATGGAGCCGCGCGAGATAGCGCCGGTCTATGCAGTGTCGCTTGTGCCGCTGCTGCTCTGCGGCGACACGGGGGCCGTGCTCTTCGTGATGTATGCGGTGGCCGGGCTCGTGATGATATTCATATTCAAGCATTTCCAACAGGGGTGGAGGCAGTTTCTGTCTGCGATGATTACCTTTGCCATCCTCGCCTGCATCTACCTTGGTTTCAGGGCTGCCGATGCGGTCTCCGGGGAGATCTGGGGCGTGCTGATCGCTCTCTTCGCCGGCTCCCTGCTCACTGTGGCAGGCTATCCGCTGGTATATCTCTTCGAGCGCATATTCAACCTTGTCTCCAATTCGCGTCTGGTCGAACTCTGCGATACCTCCAATCCGCTGATACGCAACCTCGAGCAGAAGGCTCCCGGGACCTTCCAGCATTCGCTGCAGGTGATGAATATGGCGGATGCGGCGGCCCGCGCCGTGCACATCAATCCGGACCTTATCCGAGCAGGAGCGCTCTATCACGACATTGGCAAGACGCTCAACCCGCAGTGCTTCGTGGAGAACGAGTCGCTGCTCAATAAGGACGAGTCACAGAAATACCACTCCGACCTCACACCGCTGCAGAGCGCCCACGATATCAAACGGCACGTCTCCGACGGTATCGAGATCGCACAGAAGAACCGTATGCCGCGTCAGATCGTGGATTTCATTGCTACCCACCACGGCACGACGCTCGTCCGCTTCTTCTACAACAAGTTCCTCAAAGAGGGCGGTGATCCTGCGCTCGAGCAGGAGTTCCGCTACGACGGCCGCAAGCCTGTGACCAAGGCGCAGATTGTGCTGATGCTCTGCGACAGCATCGAGGCGGCATCGAGGACGATCAGGGAAAACAGCCCCAAGGCTTACTCCGACTTCGTGGAGGGTATAGTTGCCGGCAAGATGGAAGAGGGCCAGTTCGACAATGCCGACATCACCATCAGCGAGCTCAATACGGTCAAGGAGACCCTCAAGCAATATCTGGCGCAGCTCAACCACGAGCGCATCGCCTATCCAAAGCGTAAATTGAACATAAAATAGTTATGAACGTACAACAGAACAACATTGACGAGCTCAATCTGGAGCTCAGCGTGAAGATCGAGGCCGCAGACTATGCGGACATTTTGAAGAAGAAGCTCTCTGAGCGCAGGCGCAACGCCGAGTTCAAGGGATTCAGGAAGGGGATGGTCCCTGCCTCCCTCATCCAGCGCGTCTATGGCGAACAGTGCCTCGTGGAGGCCGTCAATCAGGTGATCGGCAGCGCTCTCGACGAGCACATCTCCGGCAACAACCTCCATCTTCTCGGCGAGCCTCTCGCTTCCGAGAAGCAGCCTGAGGTCGAGTGGAAGGCCGGCGGCGACTTCACCTTCGTGTTTGACGCCGCGCTCTCCCCGAAGGTCGAGTTCGAGGTTGAGAAGAGCGACACCGTGCCGTCATATACAGTGTCCATAGCCGCAAAGGACAAGACTTCCATGGCCGAGAGCCTCAAGAAATACTACGAGGAGAAGAAGGAGGAGAAGTCCGGGGAGGATATCGACAAGGAGGTGAGCGAGAGGCTCGAGTCTCAGTACAAGAACGAGGCTGAGTGGAGGCTCAGCAAGGATATCCGCGACTACTTCGTGGACAAGGCCGGCATTACCCTGCCTGAGGCCTTCCTCAAGAGGTGGCTTGTGGCTGCCAATGGCGGCAAGGTCACCGCTGAGGATGTGGAGAAGGAGTTCCCCGGATTCGCCGCTGACTTCAAGTGGCAGCTTGTCAGGGGATACCTGATGGAGAAGTACGGCTTCAAGGTTGAGGACGCCGACCTCCGCGAGGCTGCACAGGCCTACGTTACCTATCAGTACGCGATGTACGGCATCGGCAATGTGCCTAAGGAGATGATCGACGAGGCTGTGGTCAACATCCTTCAGGACCGCAAGCAGGTGGAGCATCTCGCTGAGCAGGTGGAGGACCGCAAGGTGCTCGGGAAGCTCAAGGAGGAGATTACCGTCAAGCCGACCAAGATCACTTCGGCCAAGTTCCGCGAACTGAACTGATAAATCGGCTTTTACAGTGTACATTATCCGGCGCAGGAGTCATCCTGCGCCGGATTTTTGTAACAATTTGTGGGATTTATGTGGCTTAATTAAAAAAAATATACTAACTTCGCAGGCTGTATACATATAATAAGTAATCACAAATTACTTACATAATTATTAACCAAATTGTTTTCTACAGATGAAGAGTCAATCTTTGATTTCTTTAGGGAGAAGACTCGCCCTTGTCGGCGCAGCGCTTCTCTTTGTCTGTGCATCAGCTTTTGCACAGCAAAAAATCTCAGGAACAGTATTGGACGCCAATGGTCAGTCAGTGATCGGCGCCGGTGTTGTCGTTGAAGGCACCACCAACGGCGTTGTCGTTGACCTCGACGGAGGCTGGACCCTTACCGTTCCTACAGGTTCAAATCTTGTCGTATCCTGCATCGGATACAACGACCAGAAGTTCACTGTCGTTGCAGGCAAGGACAAGTATGACATCGTCCTTCAGGAGAGCAGCACAATGCTTGACGAGACCGTCGTCATCGGTTATGGTACCGTGAAGGTACGTGACCTGACCGGTTCTGTCGCCGCTGTCAGCTCCAAGGATCTCGAAGTTCCGGTCGCCAATGTGGGCGAGGCTCTTCAGGGTAAGATGGCCGGTGTGGTTGTCTCCCTCAACGATGCCACTCCGGGTGCTGAGCCTCAGATCCGCGTCCGCGGTGCCAAGTCCATCACCCAGTCCAACAACCCTCTCTACATTGTGGACGGCTTCCCTGTAAGCAGCCTTGTCAATGTCCCTTCAGACCAGATCAAGTCCATCAACGTCCTCAAGGATGCCGCTGCGACTGCGATCTACGGTTCCCGCGGTGCCGCCGGCGTTGTCATCGTGACCACCAAGAGCGCTCAGGAAGGACAGACCCAGGTGACCTACAACGGCTTCGTGCAGATCAAGGATTCTTCATCCAGCGTGCGTGAGGTGATGGATACCTACGACTACCTCAAGTTCAACCTCGGCTTCGCAAGGGACTACAACTCCACGATGTACGAGAATATGCTCAAGTACTTCGGTATCGGCGCAGCCAACGGCAACCACTATGCCGACTATGCCAACGTGAAGGCAAAGAACTGGCAGTCCGACCTCTACAAGACCGGTATCGCCCACAGCCACAACCTTACCATCAGCAACGGTACCAGCAAGAACAGGACAATGTTCTCTCTCAACTTCCTCAACGACGACGGTACCGTCATCAACTCTTACTTCAAGAGGATCAACGCTTCCCTCAAGACCATCGAGAAGCTCAGCGACAACTTCGACATCGAGCTCAACGTCTCTTACTCATACAGGCAGAACCGCTCCAACCCTCGTCTTGCATCTGCATTCCGCTACAGGCCTATCGAGCCGCTCGGAGATCAGACAGTCGCTGGTAGCGCATTCGGCGCCGGTTATGACAGCTACGTCAGCGAAGGCTCCAATCCTGTTGAGCTTACCTGGAATCAGCAGAACACCGGTTACAACCACAACTTCCGCGGTATCGCCGCCGCCAACTGGACTCCTATCAAGGGGCTCAAGCTCCGCAGCGAGATCGGTATGAGCAAGAACTTCAGCAAGTCTGAAGGCTATGTCGCCGGCTACGGCTCCACCACCAACTCTGCAAGCCTCTCCAAGAGCGAGTCTGCAGACCTCCACTGGACCAACACCGTCTCTTACGAGCTCCCTCTCAACAGCGAGCTCCACAGGGCTGACATCATGGTCGGCAGCGAGTACATCTACAACAACGGCGAGTGGATGCAGTACTACGCCGAGACCTTCCCTAGCTACTTCGACAGGGAGACCACTCTCGCGATGCTCGTCAACGGTACCAAGGCCAACGCCTTCACTCAGGACGTCGACATCCCTGGCAAGTCCAACTCATTCTTCACCCGTGCCAACTATACTCTGCTCGACAGGTATATGTTCACCTTCACGATGCGCGCCGACGGTTCTTCACGCTTCGCTCCTAACAACCGCTGGGGTTACTTCCCTGCAGGTGCATTTGCTTGGCGTGTCAGCGATGAGCCTTTCATGGCCAATACCAAGGACTGGCTCTCCAACCTCAAGCTTCGTCTCTCATATGGTGTGACCGGTTCTGACGCCATCAGCTCAAGCCTCTGGAAGGAGACCTGGTCTCAGTCAAGCTCTGCCACCAGCTACACCATCTCTGACTCACGTTCAGACACCAACGAGGGCTACGGCTTCGCTTACTCTGCAGGCAGTATGGCACCTAACCCTGACCTCAAGTGGGAGTCAACTCTCTCCCGCAACCTCGGTATCGACTACGGCTTCCTCGATGAGCGCATCTACGGTGTGATCGAAGGATACTGGAGCACCACCTACGACCTTCTTATGCCTATCAGCATCAGGTCATCATCCGGTTACTCTTATCAGTACCAGAATATGGGTACCGTCGCCAACCGCGGTCTTGAGTTCTCCCTCGGCGGAGACATCGTCCGCACCAGCGACTTCACTCTCAGCGCCAACTTCATCTACAACTACAACCTCAACAAGATCGAGAAGCTCGCAGACAGTGTGACTTCAACCAACTACGGCCAGTGGGCCAACTCTGAGCACAGCCCTAACACCGGTGAGTACTTCCTCCGTGAGGGTGCATCCATCGGCTCCATCAACGGCTACGCCTATGACGGCTGGTATACCACCGACGACTTCGATTACGATCCTACCACCGGAGTCTATACTCTGAAGGAGGGAATTCCTGACTGGGCTCTCGACTCATATCCTAACTCATTCAAGCTTGCTTCCGGACAGGTTGCATTCCCTGGCGCTGCCAAGGCAAAGGATCTCGACGGTGATGGCAAGATCACAGAGTCCGATACCTATGAGCTCGGCGAAATGACTCCGCGCTCTACCGGATCGTTCAGCCTCTCAGGTCGCTGGAAGAACCTCGACTTCTCCGCCAACTTCAACTACGTCATCGGCGGACACCTGATGAACTACTGGTCACTTATGTCCACCTACGGCGCAAAGGACAACTACTTCGGCGCCAACCGCCTGAGCTTCGTCTCCGACGCTTATTCAGCATACCGCTGGAACAACGGCGAGCTTGAGTTCGTTTCCGATCCGGACGAGCTTAACGAGATGAACCAGAACGCCACGATGCATACTCCTACCTCAATGAAGGGTCTTCTCTTCGACCGTTGGCTTGAGGATGCTTCCTACCTGCGTCTCAAGAACGTGACCATCGGCTACACCCTCCCTAAGAGCGTTGCTCAGAAGGTTGGCCTCAAGAATATCCGTGCTTACGTCACCGCTTCCAACCTCCTCACCTTCACCAAGTACACCGGTCTTGACCCAGAAGTCAACACCAACAGTTCAAGAAGTGTGTCAGGCTCCAGCTTCCCTACTCCGGGTGTGGACAACAATGCATACCCTATCGCGAAGACTTTCACCTTCGGTCTTAACATCACACTGTAAAGAATTATTACGGAATGAAAAAGTATATTAAATATCTGTTTGTGGCCCTTTGCGGTACAGCCGTAATGTCCTGCAATCTGGAGACCAGCTCGCCTGCTTCCGTGGACGGCAACTTCGTCTTCCAGGGTCCTGAGACCGCCAAGACCGTAATCCTCGGAGCTTACAACCAGCTCATCAATGATTACAACAACGGCTATGTCCCGAACTTCACCAATATCGGCTCCGATATCGAAAGGTGCTCCGTGGGCAACATCACCGACCTCGTCGGAGGTGCCCAGCTCTACAATTATCCTTATACCGAAGATGCTTTCAACATCAATTTCCAGAAGGGTAACTGGGATCGTTTCTACTCTACCATCAGCAAGTGCAACAATATCATCTCTTATCTTGAGCAGCAGTACGAGACCATCACCAAGGACGCTCCTAACGAGCTCTCCGACCTTCTCGGACAGGCTTATGCCCTGAGGGCTTCAACCTACTATGATATGGTTATGTACTACGGCGATGTCGAGTATGTGACTACTCCCGGTGAGAGCGGTACCGGACTTGTGTCCCGCGACTTCATCATCGAGAGCGAGCTTGAGCATCTCTACCGCATCGAGCCTCTCCTCTACACCATCGGTGAGTCAGGTCACTATTCAGACCAGATGACCCGTAACTTCGTCGACGGTCTCATCGCCCGTATGTGCTTCATGGAAGCCGGCTACCAGACCCGTCGTACCGACCTTGGCTCAGATTTCTATGTCGACAAGGACGGTAAGGTCATCGATTTCGAAGTTTGGGGTACCGACGTTGACCTGAATGCCCAGTATGGTCGCCGCAGCGACTGGAAGAAGTTCTACGAGGCTGCTGTCCCTTATCTTGAGAAGGCTGTCAACACTCCCGGTGAAGCTCAGCTCACCACCGTTGACCCTCGTTCCGATAATGAGGGACGCGTATATGACAACCCGTTCCAGTACTACTTCCAGCAGGTCAACGAGCAGTACAAGGCTCCGGAGACTATCTTTGAGGTCACTATGAAGGAAAACGGCGGCGGCTCGAAGATCGCTTATAACTTCGGCCGTGGCTCCGCAGGTTCTTCTCCTGCAATGCCTCCTAAGGCCAACGCCCAGATCTGCTCATACCCTGAAGTTTATTATGGTGAGTTCGATCCTCAGGACAAGCGTAGGGACGTATCTATGAACGTTACCGGTTCATCAGGTAACGGTGTAGAGTCACTCTATACTTTCACCCTCGGTAACCGTCTGACCATCGGTATCGGTCTCAACAAGTACGACCCTAACCGTGTCGCTACACCTGACCTCCGTCAGCTCTACAGCGGTATCAGCTACATCCATATGCGTCAGGCTGACATCATCCTTATGCTCGCTGAGGCTTACGCACAGACCGGCAACGAGGCTGGTGCCAAGGAGCAGCTCCGCAAGGTTCACGACCGTGCTTTCGACTCTTCTGTCGCTGACGAGAAGTTCGCTGAACTCCTCAAGACTCCTGCTTCCGAGACTCAGACAGCTCTCGTTGAGGCTATCCTCAAGGAGCGTCAGCTCGAGTTCCAGGGTGAGAACATCCGTCGTTGGGATCTTGTCCGCAGCGGTAATCTGCCTAAGGTAGCAGTCGAGTTCCGTGCCAAGATGGTTAAGCATATGCAGGAACTCAAGACCAAGGGTTATGCTCAGTTCGAGAACGGCAACCAGCTCCCTGCCTATGTATGGACCAAGCTCGTCGATGCCAAGAAGGAATATGGCTACCGTCTGACTATGAGCACTCCTGCCGGACTTGACAAGTCTTCTGATCTCTATGCCATCAGCTATCCGGCTTGGCGTGGTCAGCACGACAACTGGCAGGCTGCCAAGGACTACCAGATCAATACCCGCGGCAACAATGTCAAGGTTGCAGTTGTTGAGGATTACACCAACCTCGCTATCCAGGGCCTCTTCAATTACATCGCTCCGGGCAGCGCCGAGGCTCAGGCTCTCGAGGCCCGCGGCTACAAGCAGACCAGCTGGGCTGTCGGAATGTATCAGAAGAACGGTGAGGACGATGCCAACACTGAGGCTGAGTGGAGTTCCAAGTTTATGGGAGGCTACTCCGATGCTGACTATGCTGCAAAGAAGGCACCTATCTACCTCATTCCTATGGAGCTTACTGTTCTCAAGACCGCAGGTCTCGTCAACGGTTATGGCTTCAAGAATGCCGCTGATTATGATAATTAATTGATTATCCTGCTATATAGAGGCTGGCCGCAAGGTCAGCCTCTTTTTTTTATTGTGCGGAGCAGCGCTGTGTCAGCAGGCCTCTCCCACTTGCTCCGACATATTGTGGGTGGGGGAAACCGCCGGAGATTATTTGCTTGTGCTATGGGCGATATCTGACCTTAGATGTATATGCTGAGCC
>CAVEAQ010000028.1:0-17816 GCA_963613775.1 bacterium
TCGTGGAGATATACGGACCGGAGTCCAGCGGTAAGACCACGCTGGCCATCCACGCGATAGCGGAAGCCCAGAAGGCGGGCGGCATCGCGGCGATGATCGATGCCGAGCACGCGTTCGACCGCAGCTATGCGCACGCTCTCGGAGTCAATCTCGAGACCCTTCTCATCTCCCAGCCGGACAACGGCGAGCAGGCGCTTGAGATTGCCGACAACCTCATTCGCAGCGGCGCGATCGACATCATCGTCATCGACTCCGTAGCCGCGCTGACCCCTAAGGCCGAGATCGAGGGCGAGATGGGCGACAACAAGGTCGGACTCCAGGCGCGCCTGATGAGCCAGGCCCTCCGCAAGCTCACCGCCAACATCTCAAAGACGAATACCTGCTGCATCTTCATCAACCAGCTTCGTGAGAAGATCGGCGTGATGTTCGGCAACCCTGAGACCACCACCGGCGGCAATGCGCTGAAGTTCTATGCCTCAGTGCGCATCGACGTGCGCCGCACCACCCAGCTCAAGGACGGCGACGAGGCTCTCGGCAACCGCACCAAGGTCAAGGTGGTCAAGAACAAGATGGCCCCTCCGTTCAAGAAGGCCGAGTTCGACATCGTCTATGGCGAGGGCATCTCCCGCGTGGCCGAGATAGTGGACCTTGCTGTCAATTTCGACATCATCCACAAGAGCGGCAGCTGGTTCAGCTACAACGACGAGAAGCTGGCCCAGGGGCTCGCGGCGGTCAAGCAGCTCCTCAAGGACAATGTGGAGCTCTGCGAAGAGATCGAGGCCAAGGTGCGTGAGGCGTTAAATACAGTAAAGGACTGATATGGCGAAGATTATACTCACAGGTGACCGCCCTACCGGGCGCCTGCACATAGGACATTATGTCGGATCCCTGCGACGCAGGGTGGAGTTGCAGAACAGCGGACTCTACGACAAGGTATTCGTGATGATAGCCGATGCCCAGGCTCTGACCGACAATGCAGACAATCCCGAGAAGGTGCGCCGGAACATAATCGAGGTGGCGCTGGACTATATGTCCGCCGGACTTGATCCGCAGAAGTCGACGATCTTCATCCAGAGCCAGGTGAGCGAGCTTACCGAGCTGACGTTCTTCTATATGAATCTCGTTACCGTGCAGAGGCTGCAGCGCAACCCGACGGTGAAGCAGGAGATACAGCTGAGAGGATTCTCCGACAGCGAGGACGGCTCCGACAACAGGGCCGGCACTCCGGTCGGATTCTTCTGCTACCCGATCAGCCAGGCCGCGGACATCACCGCATTCAAGGCGACCACGGTGCCGGCCGGCGAGGATCAGGAGCCTATGATCGAGCAGACCCGCGAGATAGTGCGGAAGTTCAACTCGGTCTATGCACCGGTGCTCGTGGAGCCTGAGATTCTGCTCCCGGAGAGCAATGCCTGCCGCAGACTGCCCGGCACCGACGGCGGCGCCAAGATGAGCAAGTCGCTCGGGAACTGCATCTATCTTGCCGATGAGCCGGAAGCCGTGCACAAGAAGATAATGGGGATGTATACCGATCCTCTGCACCTCAAGGTCAGCGATCCGGGGCACGTGGAGGGTAATACGGTATTTACCTACCTCGACGCATTCTGCCGTTCGGAGCACTTCCCGGAGTTCCTCCCGGACTACGCCAGCCTCGACGAGCTCAAGGACCACTACCGCAGGGGAGGCCTCGGCGATGTGAAGATCAAGAAGTTCCTTGAAGCCGTGCTCCAGTCGGAGCTTGAGCCCATCAGAGTTCGCCGCCACGAGCTGGAGAAGGATATCCCGGCCGTCTATGAGGTGCTGCGCAAGGGCTCTGAAGTGGCGCGCGAGACTGCTGCCAGGACCCTCTCGGAGGTGAAGAGGGCGATGAAGATCGACTACTTCGATGCCGATGTGCTGGAAGCCCTCACCCGCGAGCAGTCCGGCAAATACGGTCTATGAGTCAGCCGGACCGGGAGATATCGCTCTGGAAGGTCTTCGGGGTGTTCTCCAAGATAGGAGCCTTCACTATCGGCGGAGGTTATGTGATGCTGCCCCTCATCGGTGACGAGGTCACCAGACGTGGCTGGATAAGCGCCGAGGACTACAAGGACGTCACAGTGCTGGCGCAGAGCGCTCCAGGCATACTCGCCATAAATATCGCATATTATGCAGGCTACCGCATCAGGGGCGTCAAGGGAAGCATAGTCGCGGCCATAGGTGCGGCTCTGCCTTCCTTCCTGATCATACTCGCCATCGCAATGGTGTTCACCAACTTCAAGGACAATGTCTATGTGCGCAGCTTCTTCCAGGGAGTGAGGCCTGTGGCGGTGGCACTCATACTCTCCGCGGCCCTGGATATGACCAAGGGCTCCAGGTGGACCTGGTGGTCGGCGGCGCTTGCCCTCGGGACCATCTTCCTCGTGGCGTTCCTCAGCGTATCGCCTATCTGGATAATACTTACCGTCATCGCAGGTGCCGTCAGCATCTCGGTGCTCAAGGACAGGAGGAAGACGCGATGATACTCTTCTGGGAGCTTTTCTATACCTTCTTCCTAATCGGCCTGCTCAATTTCGGCGGAGGTGGAGCTATGGTGTCACTGATTCAGAGTCAAGTGGTTACGCTCCACGGATGGCTCACGGAGGGGGCATTTACGGACATCGTGGGCATCTCGCAGAGCACGCCTGGACCGGTGGCTATCAACTGCGCCACTTATGTGGGCTACGAGGTCATACATTCCGCTGGCTACGGGGTCGGGTTCTCCATCCTGGGGTCTTTCCTCTCCACCCTCGCGGTGGTGCTGCCTTCGTTCCTGGTGTTCCTGGTGGTGATCAGGATATTCAACAAGTACCACTCAAGCCAGGCCTATGCCTATGCGATGGCCGGTCTGCGTCCGGTGGTGGCCGGACTCATCGCCGCCGCCGCGATTGTGCTCACCCTGCATATGCACCCTGTCTCCGTGATTGAGGAGAACTTCCCGAACTGGATTTCCTGGGCGCTCTTCGCCGCCGCCCTCGTGGCCAGCCAGACCAGGAAACTCGGCCCCATCGCCATCATACTCCTCGGCGGCGTCATCGGCCTCTTCGCCTTCTAGGGTCCGGCCCCTACCTGACCTTGGCGTCGCAATACCAGCACCGCATCACACCGCCGTCTGAGGTGCGGAAGCGCGGCTGGATGTGCTCATTGTTGCAGATGCACTTCGGGTTGTTGCAGTGCAGCGTGGCATCGAGTACCGGCGGCTCCTGCTCCGGCATAGCGTGGGCGGGGTCGTCCTTCCACTCCAGCAGCTTGCAGATCAGCGCCATCCTGACGAACTTCCCGTTCTCTACCTGACGGAAATAAGCGGCCCTCGGGTCTGCGTCCACTTCCGTGAGGATCTCGTTGACCCTCGGCAGCGGATGCAGCACTGCCATCTTCTTCTTGGCGAGAGTCATCCTTCTGGCATCCAGCACGAAGCTGTCCTTCACCCTGTCGAACTCGTCTTCGTCCAGGAAGCGCTCCTTCTGCACCCTGGTCATATAGAGCACATCTAGCTCCGGCAGCACTTCGTCGAGGCTGCGGGTCTCCTTGTATTCGATGCCCATCCTGTCGCAGACATCGTGCTTGATATAGTCCGGAAGCCTCAGCTCGTCAGGGGCAATCAGTACCACGCGCACCCCCCTGTAGCGGGAGAGCGCCTTGATCAGCGAGTGCACGGTGCGTCCGAAGCGGAGGTCGCCGCAGAAGCCGATGGTTATGCCCTCGATCTCACCGAGTTCGCGCTTGATAGTGAGAAGGTCGGTCAGGGTCTGGGTCGGGTGGCTGTGGCTGCCGTCACCCGCATTGATGATAGGCACTTTGGAGACTTCGGCGGCCACGAGCGGCGCGCCCTCGAGATGGTGGCGCATAGCGATGATGTCGGCGAAGCATCCCACCACCCTGACGGTGTCCTGCACGGTCTCTCCCTTGCTCACGGAGGAGTTCTTGGCGTCGGAGAATCCGAGCACATTGCCTCCGAGCTCCATCATCGCGGAGGTGAAGCTCAGCCTGGTGCGGGTGCTCGGCTCATAGAAGAGGGTCGCAAGTTTGCGGTGGGCCATCTTCTCCTGGTACTTCCCGCGGTTTGCGATGATGTCTTCCGCGAGTGCGATTATCTGGTCAGTCTCTTCGCGGCTGAGGTCAGTAGGGTCGATGAGGTGTTTCATAAGCTGTCTCTGAATTCGATTATCTTGCTCTTCCATTCCGGGGCTATATACCCCTCTTCCACAGCGACTTCCACGAGGGTGTCGAGCTTGCTGAGAGAGTAGTTGACGGTGCCCGCTCCGGCGATGCGCTCGAGCCCTCTGCGTATCCCGTAGGTAAAGATGCTGGCGATGCCGAGCACTTCGGCTCCTTCCTCGCGGAGAGCTTCCACAACCTCGACCGCGCTGCCTCCGGTGGAGATGAGGTCTTCAATCACCACCACCTTTGCGCCCTTCTCCATACGGCCCTCGATGCGGTTGCCGCGGCCGTGGCTCTTGGCCTCGCCGCGCACGTAGCCCATAGGGAGTCCGAGGATGGAAGCGGTGATGGCGGCGTGGGCGATACCTGCCGTTGAGGTGCCCATAAGCATCTCGCACTCAGGATATTGCTTCATTACTATCCCCGCCAGGCCGGCCTCGATCTTCTGCCTTACGGACGGGGCGGAGAGGGTCAGACGGTTGTCACAGTAGATAGGGCTCTTGATGCCGCTGGCCCAGGTGAACGGCTCCTCCGGGCGGAGGAAGACTGCTCCGATGGAAAGGAGTTCCTTTGCGATGATTCTGTCCATTATCTTATTGATTCAGAAATTCTTTTATGCATCTCTCGTAGGCTGCCACAGGGTCGGCGGCGGCGGTGATCGGACGGCCCACGACGATGTAGTCGGATCCGATTTCGCGTGCGCGTGCAGGCGTGGTGATACGGGACTGGTCGTCCTTGCTGTCGGTGGCGAAACGTACTCCCGGGGTGACGGTAAGGAAATCCTGCCCGCAGGCGGCCTTGACCATCCCCGCTTCGAGAGGAGAGCAGACCACCCCGTCCAGCCCGGCAGCCCGGGCGTTGGAGGCGTAATGCACTATCACATCGTTGATCGGGGCATTGATCAGGAGTTCGCTGCGCATACGCTCCTCGCTGGTGGAGGTAAGCTGGGTGACTGCAATCAGCAGCGGACGGCTGCCGTCGGGGCGGGTGAGCCCCTCAAGAGCTGCCCGCATCATATCTGCGGTGCCGGCGGCGTGGACATTGCACATATCCACATCGAGCCCTGAGAGCACCCTGCAGGCCTTGCGGACCGTGTTGGGAATGTCGTGGAGCTTGAGGTCGAGGAAGATCCTGTGGCCCCGGGCTCTGATGGCCTTCACTATATCCGGGCCCTCGCTGTAGAAGAGCTCCATCCCGATCTTGACGAAGGGTCTGCGCTCTCCTCCGAAGAGCTCCAGAAAGTCCATCGTCTCCTTCCTGCCGCTGAAGTCGCAGGCTATGATTACGTCTTTTGGCATATACTTAGCTTATTGTCTTAATATCGCTGATGCTTTCAATCCCAAGTTCTTCCAGGAGAGCCGGGAGGGCGTCTATTATCTCCGGGCAGACGAACGGGTTGCGGAGATTCTCCGCCCCGACCTGCACGGCGCCGGCACCCGCCATCATCATCTCCACCACATCCTCTGCGCTCGCCACTCCGCCGCAACCCATCACCGGGATATGGCAGGCGTGCGCGACCTGGTAGACCATCCTGACTGCAAGCGGGAACACGGCACTGCCGGAGAACCCGCCCATACCGGCGGCAATCACCGGACGTCGGCGCCGGATGTCAATCCTCATCCCGAGCAGGGTGTTGATGAGCGTCAGGCCGTCCGCGCCGGCATCTTCGCAGGCGCGGGCAATCTCCACAATATCAGTCACATTCGGGCTGAGCTTGACGAATACGGGCTTGTCGCAGACTGCCTTGACCGCAGCGGTGACTTCCGCCGCCGCGCGGGCGCTGGTGCCGAACGCCATCCCGCCGTTGTGCACATTGGGGCAGGAGACGTTGACCTCTATTATGTCTATTCCCGGGCAGTCGCTGGCCTTCGCGCACGAGCGGACATACTCGTCCACCGAGAATCCGCTGATGTTGGCGATGACGGTGCCGTAGTATACTTCGCGCAGAAGGGGAATCTTCTCGCCGACAAGCACATCGATGCCCGGGTTCTGCAGCCCGACGGAATTGATCACCCCGCCGCTGCATTCCGCGATGCGCGGGGTCGGGTTGCCGAAGCGCTCCTGCTCTGTGGTGCCCTTGAGGCTTATGCCGCCGAGCCTGTTGAGGTCGAACGAGTCCGCCATCTCCAGTCCGAAGCCGAAGCAGCCGCTGGCCGGGATCACCGGATTGTCCAGATGCACCCCGCAGAGATCGACCGAAAGATCCTTTACCATATTATATCCTCCTTTCTGAAAACGGGCCCGTCCTTGCATATCCGCTTCGCGCCCACCGCCGTGTGGCAGGTGCAGCCGTAGCAGAATCCCGCGCCGCAGCCCATCCTCTCCTCGAGACTTGCCTCTCCGGAGCAGGGAAGTGCGGCGCATACCGCCTGCATCATCTTCATCGGCCCGCAGGTGTAGAAGAAGTCGCACTGCGGGGCCGTCCCGCGTATCGCGTCCGTGACGAAGCCCCTGACCCCGACGCTGCCGTCGAGGGTGGCGATAACTGGCTCAATCCCGAGGGCGCGGTACTCGTCCCTGAGGACGATCTCGTCCGCCCTGTTGAATCCGAGCACCACGCTGACCCGCTTGCCTGCTGCGAGCAGCTCCTTGCAGAGAAGATGCAGCGGAGCCGCGCCGAGACCGCCGCCGACGAGCAGGGCACTCTCCCCGCAGGCCTCCGGACTGAAGCCGTGGCCAAGACCGGTGAGGAGCTCAAGCTTCTCTCCGGGTAGCATCGTCGACATCTGCAGCGTACCCGCGCCCACGGTCTTGTAGACCAGGGTGAGTCCGTCAGGAGTGCAGTCGCAGACGGAAATCGGCCGCCTGAGGTAGAATCCGTCCAGCGCGATGTCCACGAACTGGCCGCTGCGGACCGCGACGGGAACATCGGCACTGAGCCGGAGTCGGAAAGTATCCCGTGCCACCGCATCGTTGCCGTTGATAGTAAATATTATTTTTTCCATATCAGTGTCTTTCGTAAACGATCCGCCCGTCCTTGAGGGTCAGCCGTACCCGCCCGCGCACCTTCCACCCGTCGAACGGGGTCGAATGCCCCTGCGAGAGGAAGCGGCTGCTGTCTATCGTGTATTCCTCATTGAGGTCAATGATGCAGATGTCGGCCCGCGCGCCCTCCTCCAGACTTCCTCCGCCGAGGCGGAAAATCCTGCGCGGAGAGGCGCAGAGCGCATTGAGGAGGGTCTCCCTGGAGATTTTGCCCCCGAGTACAAGGCTCGTGTAGAGCACCGGGAAAGCCGTCTCCAGGCCCGTAATGCCCATCGCGCTGCCCTCCAGCCCGCGGGACTTCTCCTCCGCGCTGTGCGGAGCGTGGTCGGTGGCTATCGCGTCTATCGTGCCGTCGTTCAGACCCTCGACCAGGGCATCCCTGTCCTCTGCGCTGCGAAGAGGCGGATTCATCTTGAACCTTCCCTCCTCGCGGAGCTCATCCTCGCAGAGAGTGAGGTAGTGCGGCGCCGTCTCGCAGGTCACATTCACCCCGCGGCCCTTCGCCTCGCGTATCAGGGCCACGCTCTCCGCCGTGGAGATGTGGCAGACGTGGTAATGGCAGCCGGTCTGAGCGCAGAGCTTGAGGTCCCTTGCAATCTGCCCCCATTCGCTCTCGGAGCAGATGCCCCTGTGGCCGTGGGCGGCGCAGTAGCGTCCGTCGTGGATGTAGCCTCCGCGCAGCAGGGAATTGTCTTCGCAGTGGGCTGCGATGATGCAGTCTTCGCGGGCCGCGGCCTCCATCGCCCGGAGCATCATCTCCCCGCTCTGCACTCCGCTGCCGTCGTCGGAGAAGGCTACGGCCTTGTCCTTGAGCGCGGCGAAGTCCACCATCTCGACGCCTTTGCGGCCGAGCGTGATGGCGGCGTAGGGGAGTACCTCGATGCAGGCGTCGCGTCTGATAATGTCCGTCTCGACGGCAAGAGTTTCAGGAGAATCCGGCACAGGGTTGAGGTTCGGCATTGCGCAGACCGTAGTGTATCCGCCGGCAGCCGCTGCCCGGGAGCCGCTGCGTATCGTCTCCTTGTATGAAAATCCCGGCTCCCTGAAGTGGACGTGGATGTCGGCGAAGCCGCAGCTCACCAGGCATCCTGAAGTGTCGATTATGCGAACATCGCCCCCGACCTGCAGGTTATATCCCTTCCTGCAGATGATGCCGTCCCGCACGAGAATGTCGGGGCCGCTGCCTCTGAGCAAAATGTCCTGAATCATTGTTTGAAATGATTGCAGCCGCAATCGTACAAAGATAGGTAAAAAAATGTTCAAAACGGAAAATAGTTATCAACAGCAGATTGTCGATAACTTCATTTGCAGACCCCGAACGGAAGTTGTAACTTTGCGGCTTGTTAGTTTCACTTAGGGTCAGCAATAATGAAAGTCAGTATCATCATGGGGTCCAAGAGCGACTGGGATGTAATGTCAGCCGCCTGCGAGACTCTCGACGAGTTCGGCGTACCTTACGAGAAGAAGGTGATCAGCGCCCACCGTACACCTCAGTTTTTCTGCGAATATATGGCCTCTGCCCGCGAGAGGGGAGTGGACATAGTGATTGCGGGGGCCGGCGGAGCCGCACACCTGCCCGGTATGGCGGCCGCGATGACCTCCCTCCCGGTGATAGGCGTTCCGATCAAGAGCGCCGCTCTCAACGGACTCGACTCTCTGCTGTCGATAGTGCAGATGCCGTCCGGCATTCCTGTGGCGACAATGGCTATCAACGGGGCGAAAAATGCCGCCCTCTATGCCGTCTCGATCCTCTCGCTCCAGGACGGGACTCTGCACGAAAAGCTCGATGCTTTCAGACAGAAACAGGCTGACAAGGTACTGCAGACCGAGATATAGAATATGGAATCACACCGCATATATGTAGAGAAGCGTTCGGAGTTTCGGGTGGAGGCTGAGAGCCTCAGGCGCGAATTCAACGAAAACCTCTCTCTCTCAATCCGTTCCCTTAGACTTCTGAATGTCTATGACCTCTTCGGCTTCTCAAGTGAGCTGCTGGAGAAGTGCCGCTACACCGTCTTCGGCGAGACCGTCACCGACACCGTCAGTGACGACTGCCCGCTCGAAGGCCGCAAATATCTGGCTGTGGAATACATCCCCGGCCAGTTTGACCAGAGGGCCTCATCTGCAGTGGACTGCGTACACCTTATCGACCCGTCGGCCGATGTGAGGATCAGGAGTTCACGTCTGCTCATCTTCGACGACGACTTCTCCGAAGAGCAGCTCGCCGCGGTGAGACACTACTACATCAACGCCGTTGAGTCCCGTCAGAAGGACCTCGGAATCCTCAGCTTCAACAACAAGGCAGAGGTGAAGCCGCTCGCCTCCCTGGACGGGTTCACGCAGATGAAGCCGGAGGACTGTCCGGACTTCTGCCGCCGCTGGGGGCTTGCGATGAACTCCGACGACCTCGGCGAGGTGGTCAGATACTTCAAGGCCGAGCACCGCGACCCGACGGAGACCGAGCTGCGCATCCTCGACACCTACTGGAGCGACCACTGCCGCCATACGACCTTCACCACCGAGCTTGAGAGCATCGGCGTGGAGGACTCGTTCATCCGGCCGGAGATCGAGGCGTCCATAGAGGAGCTCAAGGCCGTGCGCAAGGAGCTCGGACGCGAGGACAGGAGCCTCTGTCTGATGGAGCTGGCTACGATAGGCGCACGCTACCTCCGCAAGAAGGGCCTGCTTGACGATCTGGAGCAGAGCGAGGAGAACAACGCCTGCAGCATCTATGTCAATGTGGACGTGGACGGACAGATGCAGAAGTGGCTGCTGCAGTTCAAGAACGAGACTCACAACCACCCTACGGAGATCGAGCCTTTCGGCGGAGCGGCCACCTGCCTCGGCGGGGCTATCCGCGACCCTCTCTCCGGAAGGGCGTACGTGTATCAGGCGATGAGAGTGACCGGGGCCGGCGACATCTGCCGGCCGGTCAGCGGAACGCTGCCCGGTAAGCTTCCCCAGAAGCTTATCAGCCGCAAGGCGGCTGCCGGCTACTCCAGCTACGGCAACCAGATAGGCCTCGCGACCACCCACGTCAGGGAGATCTACCACGAGGGTTATGTCGCCAAGAGGCTCGAGGTCGGCGCGGTGGTCGGCGCGGTCAAGGCTGAGAATGTCCGCCGCGAGAGCCCTGCGCCGGGCGATGTGATCCTGCTCCTGGGCGGACGCACGGGGCGCGACGGCATCGGAGGCGCCACAGGCTCCTCCAAGGAGCACACCGAAGCCTCCATCGAGACCTGCGGCAGCGAGGTGCAGAAGGGCAACGCCCCTGAGGAGCGCAAGCTTCAGCGGCTCTTCCGCCGTCCGGAGGTGACCCGTCTCATCAAGAAATCCAACGACTTCGGAGCCGGCGGAGTGAGTGTCGCGATCGGCGAGCTCGCTCCCGGACTCGACATATACCTGGACAGGGTGCCTGTCAAGTACAGCGGCCTCAACTCCACCGAACTCGCCATCAGCGAGTCCCAGGAGAGGATGGCGGTGGTGATCGCCGCATCCGACAGGGAGGAATTCGAGAAGCTCTGCGAGAGCGAAAATGTCGAGGTGACCTATGTCGCCGACGTGACCGGCAGCGGCAGGATGAGGATGTACAATTCCGGAGTGAAGGTAGCCGACCTCAGCCGCGAGTTTATCGACAGCGCCGGAGCGAAGCACTACGCTTCAGCCAAGGTCGGCGGAGTCGAGGATCGCGACCCGTTCGCCCTGCAGCCTGAGGGCAACACCCTCAAGGAGAAGATGCTCTCCGTGATGGATATGCCCAATGTGGCTTCGCAGAAGGGACTCGTGGAGATGTTCGACTCCACGATAGGCCGATCTACCGTCCTTATGCCTTATGGCGGTGCGCTGCAGGCCACAGAGACCCAGGTCTCCGTGCAGAAGCTCCCGACTGACGGCTACACCGACACGGCCTCTATGATGGCCTTCGGCTACAACCCTTACATCTCCTCCTGGAGCCCTTACCACGGCGCCGCCTACTCTATGGTAGAGGCCTGCGCCAAGGTGGTGGCGGCCGGCGGCGACTGGGCGCATATGCGTTTCTCCTGTCAGGAGTATTTCGAGAGGATGACCTCCGACCCGCACAGCTGGGGCAAGCCGCTCGCGGCCCTGCTGGGGTCCCTGAGGATGCAGCTCGCCTTCGGCCTGCCGTCCATAGGCGGCAAGGACTCGATGAGCGGCACCTTCGAGCACATCAATGTGCCGCCGACCCTCATCTCCTTCGGCATCACCACTGTAGGCGCCGGCGAGGTGATCTCTCCGGAGTTCAAGTGGGGCGGCAACCATATCTACATCTTCCGCCACACTCCTCTCGCGGACAGGATGCCTGATGTGGAGGGGCTCAAGGCGATGTGGAGCTATATCAGGGAGAAGATAGCATCCAAAGATATCGTTTCCGCCTGGGCAGTGGGCTTCGGCGGAGTGGCCGAGGCTCTCGCCAAGATGTCCTTCGGCAATATGTTCGGGGCGGATGTCCGCATCGGAGAGGACGAGCTCTTCCGCTGCATGCCGGGCTCGATAGTGGTCGAGTCCGAGACAGAGCTGGATTTCCCTGCAGCCGAGAAGCTTGGAGTCGTCACCGACGGGGACGACTGCACGCTCCGCATCAACGGCAGCAGCATAAGCATCGACTCCCTGATGGAGTCCAATGCCCGGAGATACTCCAAGGTCTATCCGGCCAGCGTCCCGGCGACCCACAGGAAGATGCTCTCGCTCAAGTGTACGGCCCCTGCATACAGGCAGCCTCAGTACGAGGGTGGCCCTGTGGAGAAGCCGCTCGTCTATATCCCGGTGTTCCCTGGCACCAACTGCGACTACGACAGCGCCAAGGCCTTCCGCAAGGCGGGAGCCGAGGTCCGTTTCGGGGTCTTCCGCAACCTTACCCCGGAGGCAGTGCTCAGCTCCATCGCCGAGATGAGCAGGAACATCTCCGAGTGTCAGATACTGATGCTCTCCGGAGGATTCTCCGCCGGAGATGAGCCTGACGGAAGCGGCAAATTTATCGCCAATGTGCTGGAAAACAAAGAGATATCCGAGGCTATAGACGGCCTGCTGAAGCGCCGCGGACTCATCCTCGGCATCTGCAACGGATTCCAGGCCCTCGTCAAGAGCGGACTTCTGCCTTACGGCAGGACGGGTTGCGTCACGACCGACTCTCCGACCCTTTTCCGCAACGACATCAACCGCCACGTCTCCTGCATGGTATCTACCCGCGTCAGCACGACCCGTTCGCCCTGGCTCGCCGGGATGAACCTCGGAGACATACACACGATAGCGGTCAGCCACGGCGAAGGCAAGTTCGTGGTCGGCGAGACCCTCGCCCGCGAGCTCTTCGAGAACGGCCAGGTGGCCTTCCAGTACGTCAATCCGATCACGGACGACGTCACGATGCAGGCCCCCTACAACCCTAACGGCTCGTTCTACGCCATCGAGGGTATCATCAGCCGCGACGGCCTGATACTCGGCAAGATGGGACACAGCGAACGCTATGAGCGAAACGTCTTCCGCAATATCGACGAGGAGCTCGAGCAGCCGCTCTTCCGCAACGCGGTGAAGTATTTCCAAAAGAAGCAGAAGTAGTCTATGACCAAGGGAGAATTGATTTTCGACGGCAACGAGAAGCAGGTATTCGCGACCGACGACCCCGAGCAGGTTATCTTCCGCTTCAAGGATGTCGCCACTGCGTTCAACAATGTCAAGACGGCAGTGTTTCCCCACAAGGGCATAGTCAACAACAGGATTTCCGCCCTGATCTTCAGCTACCTTGCCGACAGGGGGATTTATACCCACTACATCTCCTCACTCAACGAGCGCGAGCAGCTCTGCCGCAGGTGCAGCGTCATCCCGCTGGAGCTGGTGGTGCGCAACTGGATTGCCGGTTCGCTCGCCGACAGGCTCGCCATCGAGGAGGGCACGAAGCCCGCGACGGTCATATACGACCTCAACTACAACGACTCCGCTCTCGGCGACCCGATGATCAATGATTCGCAGGCGATTGCACTCGGAATCGTCAGCGCGGAGGAGCTCTCCGGAATCTACGGCATCGCCCGCAGGGTAAACGAGGCCCTCAGCGGACTCCTTTCCCGTGCCGGCATCCGGCTTGTGGACTTCAAACTTGAGTTCGGGCGCGACTCCGACGGGCGGATAATGCTGACCGACGAGATCAGCCCCGACACCTGCCGCTTCTGGGACGAAGCCACGGGACAGCGTCTGGACAAGGACCGCTTCCGCCACGACCTCGGCGGCATCATGCCTTCCTATGAGGAGGTTCTCAAACGACTAACAGCAATAAATCAATAAGATATGGCTAAAACATACGAAAGCGCGGGCGTAAACCTCGAAGCAGGATACGAAGTTGTCCGCCGCATCAAACAGCACGTGGCATCAACTGCCAGACCGGGGTCGATGGGAGGCATCGGCTCGTTCGGGGGGATGTTTGACCTCTCTTCTCTCGGCGTCAGGGAGCCGGTGCTCGTCAGCGGCACCGACGGAGTCGGTACCAAGCTCAAGATCGCCTTTGCGATGGACAAGCACGACACTGTGGGTATCGATGCCGTGGCGATGTGCGTCAACGACGTGCTCGCCCAGGGCGCTGAACCGCTCATTTTCCTCGACTATGTGGCTGTGGGCCACAACGAACCTGCCAAGGTTGAGGCCATAGTGGCCGGAGTGGCGGAAGGCTGCCGTCAGGCGGGCTGCGCGCTCGTCGGCGGCGAGACCGCGGAGATGCCGGGGATGTACGAAGGCGGCGAATATGACATTGCCGGCTATACCACCGGAGTCGTGGAGAAGTCCAGGCTCATCGACGGCAGCAAAGTCAAAGCCGGCGATGTGCTGGTTGGAATCGCTTCCACAGGAGTGCACTCCAACGGCTTCAGCCTCGTGCGCAAGATAGTGTCCGACAGCGGTCTGTCATATACTGACGAGATTCCTGAGCTGGGCGGACGCCGCCTCGGCGAGGTCCTCCTCACTCCGACCCGAATCTATGTCAAACAGGTGCTGGACGTGATCCGGACCTGCGATGTGCACGGCATCAGCCACATCACAGGCGGCGGATTCGACGAGAATATCCCGCGTGTGCTGCAGGGCGGCCAGGGCCTCGAAATCCGCGAAGGCAGCTGGGAGATACTTCCTATCTTCCGTATGCTCGAGAAGTGGGGCGGAGTGCCTCACAGGGAGATGTTCAACATCTTCAATATGGGCATCGGAATGGTGATCGTCCTCGACGAATCTGAAGCGGACAGGGCCATCTCCATCCTCGCTTCCCACGGGGAGAAGGCTTCCGTGATAGGCAAAGTCACTGACAAACCGGGCGTAAACATAATATGAAGCACAGATTAGCTGTGTTCGCGAGCGGCACCGGCTCCAATTTTGAAGCCATAGCCGATGCCTGCACGGACGGGAGGCTGAATGCAGAAGTGGTGCTGATGGTATGCGACAAGCCTGCCGCCGCAGTGGTGGGCAAGGCTGCCGCAAGAGGGATTGACAGTTTCGTGTTCAACCCCGGGGACTACGCCTGCAAGGCTGACTATGAGCGGGAGATCATTGCCCTGATGGACGGTAAGGGGGTCGAGCTTGTCTGCCTCGCCGGCTATATGCGCATCATATCCGATGTGCTGCTGGAGGCGTATGACGGGAGGATCGTCAACATCCACCCGTCCCTGCTGCCGTCGTTCCGCGGTGCGCGCGCGGTGGAGCAGGCGGTAGCCTTCGGGGTCAAGGTCTACGGTATCACCATCCACTATGTGACAGCCGAGCTCGATGGGGGCAAGATCATTGCCCAAAGGGCATTCGACTATGACGGGGATGATCCCGCAGAGGTGCACCGCATCGGCCAGAAGATCGAGCACAGCCTATATGTGGAAACAATTGACAAATTACTGAAACAATATGAATAAGAGAGCTTTAGTCAGCGTAAGCGACAAGACGGGTCTCGTGCAGTTCGTGCAGGGACTCGTCTCCCTCGGCTGGGAGATCGTGGCTACTGGCGGCACACAGAAGCTGCTGGAAGACAGCGGAGTACACACAATCGGCATTAGCGAGGTCACGGGTTTCCCGGAGATTCTCGACGGCAGGGTCAAGACCCTTCACCCGAAGGTGCACGGAGGCATCCTGGCCCGCCGCGATGTGTCTGCGCATATGCAGACCCTCGCGGAGCAGGGGATAGAGACCATCGACCTTGTCTGCGTCAACCTCTATCCTTTCCGCCAGACCATTGAGCGCGAGGGAGTCACGATGGCAGACGCTATCGAGAACATAGACATCGGCGGGCCTTCCATGGTCCGTAGCGCTGCCAAGAACTGGAGGGACGTGACCATAATCTGCGACCCTGCGGACTACGGGACCGTGCTCGATGAGCTCAAGGCAAACGGCTGCACCTGCGATGAGACGCGCCTGCGCCTCTCCGCCAAGGCCTACACCCACACCGCCGAGTACGATATGTGCATCGCCGGCTATATGCGTGCGCAGGCCGGCCTCCCGGAGAAGCTCTTCCTCGAATACGAGATCAGGCAGCCGCTCCGCTACGGCGAGAACCCTCACCAGAGCGCCAAGTTCTACGCGGCTCCAGAGAAGTGCTCTTATTCCCTTGCCTTCTCTACCCAGATCCAGGGCAAAGAGCTGTCATATAACAATATACAGGATGCCAACGCTGCACTCTGCGCCATTCGCGACTTCTGTGAGCCGTGCTGTATTGCCCTCAAGCATATGAACCCTTGCGGCGCTGCAGTTGCCCCGAGCATCGAACAGGCCTGGCAGGCGGCCTACGAGGCCGACAAGGTCAGCATCTACGGCGGCATCGTGGTGGTCAACCGCGAGCTCAGCGCCGAAGTTGCACGCGGGATGAAGCCGATATTCCTCGAGATCGTCATCGCTCCTTCGTTCTCCGATGAGGCGCTGGAGATACTCTCTTCCAAAAAGAACCTTCGTGTCCTCAAGGTCGATATGACACCGGACCCTGCGCCTCAGATGCAGTATATCTCCGTCATCGGGGGGATGCTTGCGCAGCAGCAGGACAAGGCAGTTGAGGCCGTGACCCCTGAGATGTGCGTCACTGCCGCGAAACCGACCGAAGGCCAGATGGCCGATCTGAACTTCGGTTGGAAGATAGTCAAACACATCAAATCCAATGCGATAGCAGTAGTGCGCGACGGTCACACCATAGGAGTCGGAGCCGGTCAGACCAACCGTGTCGGCTCAGCCGAGATCGCTCTCAAGCAGGCGCGTGAGGCCGGCTACACCGAGGGCCTGGTGCTCGCTTCCGACGGCTTCCTGCCGTTCGACGACACCGTGGCGCTTGCTGCCCAGTATGGAGTCAGCGCCATCGTGCAGCCTGGCGGAAGCATCCGAGATGCCGATGCAGTGGCCAAGGCCGACGAGTGCGGCATCACTATGCTTATGACCGGAGTAAGACACTTTAAGCATTAGAGATGAAGAAAGTATTAGTCGTTGGCGGCGGCGGACGCTGCCACGCCATAGTGGATGCACTCAGCCGTTCCCCGCAGGTGGGGGAGATATGGTGCGCTCCGGGCAATGCAGGCATCGGCCTGCAGGCACATAACCTCCCTATTGCCGATACTGATGTCGAGGCCCTCAGGGACTTCGCGGTCAAGAATGCAATTGACCTCACGGTAGTAGGTCCCGAGGCCTCGCTCGCAGCCGGCATCACTGACTGCTTCAAGGCTGCCGGCCTTAAAATCTTCGGCCACAGCAAGGCCGCGACCGAGATAGAGAGCAGCAAGGAGTTCGCCAAGCGCCTGATGCTCAAGTACGGAGTGCCGACTGCAGCCTACCGCTGCTTCACTGAATTCAAAGAAGCCCTCGACTATGTGAGCGGGAGGCCTTTCCCTGCCGTCATCAAGTATGACGGACTTGCCGCAGGCAAGGGGGTGGTCATCGCTGCGGATCTCTCCGAGGCCGAACAGGCCCTCAGAAGCATGCTGCTCGAAGGCAGTTTCGGCGAGGGCAAGGTGGTGATCGAGGATTATCTCACCGGGCCGGAGTTCTCTTTTATGTGCTTCGTGGATGGGGAGAAGGTTTATCCTATGCCGCTTGCCCAGGATCACAAAAGGGCTTTTGACGGCGACAAGGGGCCTAATACAGGAGGAATGGGAGCCTATACCGGGCTGCCGTTCATCTCCGAGGACGAGCGGGAGTTCGCATACAGGGAAATCCTCTGCCGCACAGCCTCGGCTATGTGTGCCGAGGGCAGGCCGCTGAGCGGAGTCCTCTACGGAGGACTTATGAAAACTCCACAGGGAGTGAAGGTTATCGAGTTCAATGCCCGCTTCGGCGACCCTGAGACCGAGGTAGTGCTGCCTCTGCTGGAGAGCGACATCTACGACGTGTTCGACGCAGTTGCGGCCGGCCGTGAACCCGAGCCGATCAAATGGAAGCAGAGCGTCACTATGGGTGTCGTGCTCGCTTCCAAGGGCTATCCGGGCCATTACGACAAGGGCGCGGTGATTGAGGGCACAGAAGATCTGCAGGGCGTGAAGCTCTACTCCATGGGCACCGCCATCAGGGACGGCAAGCTCGTCACGGCCGGCGGGCGCGTGATGATGGTGGTGGCCGAAGGCGGTGACATCGCCGCTGCGCGCGACAAAGTTTACTCGGAGATCAGCCGCATCAGATGCGACAATCTCTTCTACCGCAACGAT
>CAVEAQ010000029.1:0-17771 GCA_963613775.1 bacterium
GCGTGGCTCTCTCCGGCCGTATGAGCTGGAAGGACGCCTGCGGCTACTGGGTCGGGCAGATCCTGGGCGGCATCATCGGTGCGGCTCTGCTCTATCTTATCGTCTCCGTGACCGGCGCTCCTGGCGCAATGGGTGACCCTTCTGGTCTCGGCACCAACGGTGTCGCCAATGCAGGCGGCCCTGCAGGCGCTCTGGTAGTGGAGCTTATCGCCACCTTCATCTTCGTGCTCGTTGTGCTCGGCACGACTGACGAGAAGAAGGGTGCAGGCAATCTGGCCGGTCTCGCCATCGGCCTCAGCCTCGTGCTCATCCACCTTGTCTGCATCAACCTCACCGGCACTTCAGTCAACCCTGCACGCTCCCTCGGGCCGGCTCTCTTCGTAGGCGGCGAGGCTCTCTGCAATGTTTGGGTATTCTTCGTGGGACCTCTCGCAGGCGGCGCTCTCGCTGCCCTCGTCTGGAAGGCACTGAAGTAGGGTTTTTGCTCGCAGCGCGAACCTGCGGTTGCTGAGTGAGTCGAAGCATCGGGGGACGCGTCTATTCGATAACGTTCCGGGAAGTTGTCCCGGGTGTAGACAAAATACACCCGCGGCCATCTTCCCGGAACTGTTTTTATCAAGCGCTGTTTTGTCAGTCTGGATTCAGGCCCTCAATCGGCATTTAGAGCTTGCTGCCGCTGATTATCTGGCCTATCTCGCGCTTGTGCTCCTCGTACATCTCCCGGTACTCCGGCTCCGCCCACTCATAGAACTCGGTCTTGTTGCCGTAGCTCGATGTGTGGTGCCACTCGGAGTTGTCGATGATGCCGGCCTTGACGAGGGTGTCGAAGTGCGCCTTGGATACTCCGTATTCCCGGCAGAAGTCTCCCTTCGGGAAACGGCCCTCGGCTCTCGCCTGCGCGGCTCTCTTGCTCATTGAGTAACCTTCATACCCGCTGTTGCCGCCGACAGGACCACGGAATTTCTCGGAACCATTTGGATTTTCGGAATTTATGGCTACATTTGTGGCAGATAGGGCTGCTCCCAAGTCAGTACGACTAAACGTAGGACTGTCTTGCATAGGGACAGATTGAGTACTAACCTCACTGTTGCCATCAGCCTTTTCTTTTTTATCCCACCCCGTTAACAACCACGTTTCCTTATCTCCGTTCCTTGTTAGAGCGAGTACACATTCAAAGTCTCCATTAGTCAAAATGACGGTTTTGTTCCCGGCAACATATCTGTCAATCCTGCCATTGGCAAGCACGTCTATAATCTGACTTATAACCTCTGCGCCGTGTTTCGCCCCGATATGCGAAAGTCCGTAACCTCCCTTGAAAGACTTTTGGGGGTTTCCGGCTTTGCCCCAATAGAATCCGATGTTCGCATCACCGCCAAATTCTTTCAGGTCTTCGCGGCTAACTGCGTTTGGAACATAGTCTGCGCCATTTACAATCTTCCACATTGCTTCAATGGCTGAATTAACATTGGGATTCCCCTTCTCATTTCCGTTTTCCACCGGCTTGCCCTGGTTGTCGGTCTCCACGAACGGAATGCCGCGCTTTTCAAGTTCGGCCCGAAGGGATGGTGTCACGACATTGGACGGCATAGTGATGTCCTTGCCGTCAAACATCTCGACAATCCTGTCTGCGACTTCACTGTCCGGAACGATTCTTACAGGCTTGTCCCATCTGGAAAGGATAACCGTGCGTGTGCCGGTGAGCTTCTTCTGGATAGCACCGGCTTTCCATTCCACCTTGCCCACGCTGTCCTTGGCCTTGTCCGCCTTGTAGCCGGAAGTCAGTTCGCTTTCCGGGACTTCGACCTCCACGGTGACAAGCTCCGGTCTGTCCTGCGCCTGGGCGAATTGGTCGTTCAGCGGTGTGATGGATGAATGGAAATATGGGTTGTATCTTGCTTTGAGAGATTTTCCATTGCCTTTGTTCAGCTTAAAGTATCCCTTATCATCCGCGAGCTCCGGATGCTCTTCAGACTTCTCCCACACTTTTCCGAGGTCTTCCACCGCGATTCCCTGCTGCCACTTGCCTTTTACCTTGCCGGCCATAGGAGGATAGAGCTTCCCGTCGCGGAGCTGCATTGCTCGATAGACCTTGATTGTCGGCTCGCTGTTGAGTCTCTCTATCTCGTTCTTGTCAGTGACGATGGAGAAGCTGGCATAGCCATCCTCCCCGGAGAGTATCTCCGTCACCCTCGTGCCTTTCGCGAGGTCTGCAATCGGCATATTGACAAAGTCCTCAAGGGAAACTCTGCCGGCTTCCTCTCTGCTCCACGGAGCCATAGTGTCCTTGACCCAGTGCCAGAAGGAGGACAGCCAATGTTTCAGCTCGGCGATGACCGATACTTTCTCGGCCTTGCCGAACACTCCCTCGGCTCCCATAGCCTCGCGGCTCAACCTTTCGAGGAGCTCCGCTCCGTGTTCTCCGGTAAGGCGGGAGTGTACTTCCGATGCAATGCCATCCTCATCAAGACCCTCATAGTTAGGGTCGTTCTCCACTTCTTTCCAAAGGGATGTCTTCTTCATCAGCTCAATGCCGCGCTTCCAGAGCTCCGGGTTCTTCGCCTTGCAGGCCTTGTCCCACAGGTGGGTGTATTCGTGGATAGGGGTGTTCGGGTTAAGGTGCTCCGCATTGAGGTATATCTTCCCTCCCACGGCGGCGCCGTACACCACGTCTCCGTCACGGAGGAACTCGACGCGGTCGGTTATCTTGAGGTCGGAGTCCTTAGCTCTACCGTTCCCCTCGACCTCGGTGACATAGTGCCCCCAGCCAAAGGCCTGTGCGCCCTCTCCCTCTCCCATATGGGATGAATCAAACGCATCGAACTTCGCACCGCTGCCGTGATAGACGGTCATAAACTGCGATTTATTCTCGGATGCTATTGTATCCTCTGCATCTTTTATTATCTTTGCAGCGTCACTCCTGCTGATGGTTGGCGTTTCGGACGTTCTGTTTAGGGTCTTCTTGGCATTAGACACATCAGAGAGTTCTGCCCACATATTGATTGTCTCAAGGTCATCTGCGCTATTGTCCAATTCTTTCTCCACGACTACAGCATAACCATTCTCAAGTGTCTTGTAGAATCGAACCGAATCCCGGCCATTCTTGGTAGTGCCTTTCTCGACACGGGTCGGGCAAGTCATAATGTATGGGGCAAGGGCGAAATCTTCATCCCGCAACGGGATAGACTTCTCCGTTAGTTTCTTGCCATTCTCACCGTGATTCTTCTTCGCGTGAGCAATTCCGTTGGCCGTTATGGTATGGCTTTCGAGGTCTCTGCCCATCTTTCTTCGAATCTGCCGAAGTGACCATTCGGAGAGTTCAATAGTAAATGATTTGCCCCTCTTATTGCGAGCGAGCCAGTCTCTAATAGTGTTCGATGCCTTTGCGAGAGAATTGAGTTTTGTCTGGAGTTGCACACCGCTTCTCTCTGTCATCTGCATCATAGCCTCATCGGAGAGCTGCTCGACCGGGATACCGGCATTGGAGAGCATCTCCGAAACGGTATCGAAGGCGAGCTGTTGCTCGGGGGTCTTGATGCCGAGAGCCCTGCTTATGGTCTGAAACGGCACCGCATTGTCGGTCTCTCCGACATCCTCAATCTTTTTCGCGGCTGCCGTATTTGGTTCGGAAGCCTGTTTCTTCTCGGATGTCTTGCTCTGCGCCGGCTGCGCTTTTTCCGGGGTATAGACAAAGATGTTCTCCCTGTCGCTGACTTTGTCTCCTTCTCTCCAGGTCGGGGCAGATATAAGCGCGAGCATCACGTCGCCATTTTCATTCTTCGCTACGAGCCTGCACAGCTCCGGATTCCTCTCGCTTTTATAAATGCTTAATTCGCAATTATGATAGAGGGCGGCGTTGACGAACTTCTCCAGATTTGGCAGTCTGAAGGAGAGTATAGCTCCGCTCTTGTCTTTGAATGAGACGAATGAAACCTTGTCCGTATTTGGCGATATTTTCTTCTGGCGGGCCTTGACGCCTCTGATAAAGGCGGCGAGGTCCCGGAGGTTCATCTCAAGGGGAGCATTCGCCCCGCCGAAGACTGGCTTCCAATCGAGTGCTTTCCCCCTTCTCTCCTTCCCACCTGGTATGATATACTTCCCCTCAAGAGCCGGGTCATAGCTCTCCTTAAGCGCGATGGCCACGAAGCCATTGGAGGCAATCCTGTAACCTTCATTATGGTATATGCCCCCCAGATTGTCCGTTTCTACCCCGCTCTTTCTGACGAAGCTGCCGAGGTTTGGCTTGGTCACTCTTGCCGGAAGCCGTTCTATGCTTCCCTGGTTCTTGAGGTCTCTCTGATACTGCGCTTCGTGGTTGTTCCTTTCTATGGATTGCCCGATATTGCCCCTACCATTCTCCGAAGAATTAACTTCCTGATTATTGGAAATTTCGGAAATGTTCGTATCTTTGCCTCCAGAAGACAGGCCATTGAGAGTATTGCCAACTGCGCTTGCGAGCGTGAGGATTCGGCCACCCTCCTTAATGGCTTGTTTTTTCTTTTGTTCCAAGCCCTTGTCATCAAGGTAGTGCCAATTCACAATCTCTACATTATCCTTATTATGATTAACTTCAAGAATGACAGAGGAGTGCTTGTCCGCATTATGAATCAATATCCAATTATACGGCCTTGATGCCTTTTTGTTTTGCCCGTAAAGATTCGGAGAATACAGCGCATCTATGAGAATTTCGCGGCTCTGCCCAGGGGATAAGTCTTTGTGGCCATCCCTGTTCTTCTCAAAGATATTCTTCTTGATGATGATTGGCTTCCCGTTAGCCCCGATTGCTTCGTCCACATTCTGGTGTATTGCAGGGAGCTGCACGTTCCTTGTAGGTTTCGTGAAGTCCTCGTCGGCCAGTTCGTCGATAGAGTTGATGACATCTACTTTAAGAGTGCCATCCGCATTTATAGGATTACCCTGTGAGTCGGAGGTATTCCTATTCTGTGAAGATGAAGAATTGTCTGCCTCGGCATTTCCTTCAGTCTCTTCTTCCTGCTGATTATCCTCGAACAACCCGTCCTGCTCCGACTCGGTGGCGGCTGGAGTCTCCTCCTGCTGCTCTTTAAGCCGGTCGATTTCCGCCTGGACTAATTTCTTGTCTGCACCCGGATAATCCTTGATTTCTTCGAGGTGCGCAATCTGCTCATCGATGCTTGCTGCCTCCTGCGGCTGCTCCTCCTGCTCGGCGTTATTTTCCGGGAGGTCTTCCTTGACTTCTTCCTGCCGCGCTTCGGCCTGCTTCGCTTCCGCTTCCGCTGCGGCCGCTTCCGCTGCCTGCTCTGCCTCATAGTTCACTACGGACTGCCAATAATCCACCTTCTGCCGCGCTTCGGCTGCGGCTTTCTTCGCCTCCGCCTTCCGCGCCTGTATCTCGAACACCGTTCCGCCGGTCTTCGGTTTCTGCTTCGCGAGCTTGTCGCGCTCCGCCTCGGCCATCCGGAGCATCTGCTCCGCAGTGTCTTTGGCTTCAGCGCTGTCTCCCTCGTTCATATCGAGAAGGGCCTGCCAGGTATCCCCGACCGCTCCCTGCTCAAATACCGGCTCACCGGACTCGTTGGTCGGGATGCGGTCTATCGCCCTGCCAGGCAGCGGTTCTTCTGCTGTGTCTATCTCCCCATCAAGGGAGAGGATGTCCGCAGGAGAAACCCTCTGCTCAGTCACGGCATCGCGTACAATGACGGACCCATCGGAGTGCCAAGCCTAGGTTGTGAATTGCTTTCTTTTTGTATCTTTGTTATCGGCATTTACAGCCAACCCGCCGAGCACTCCGACCGCCTTGTAGTTGTGAATTGCTTTCTTTTTGTATCTTTGTTATCGGCATTTACAGCGGAGCGCGACTTCGAGGCGTTCGACGCGCAGTTGTGAATTGCTTTCTTTTTGTATCTTTGTTATCGGCATTTACAGCCTTAAATTTTGACATAATGGCAAATTATCAGTTGTGAATTGCTTTCTTTTTGTATCTTTGTTATCGGCATTTACAGCACAATATTTTGACACATAGCGAAAAGAACCGTTGTGAATTGCTTTCTTTTTGTATCTTTGTTATCGGCATTTACAGCTCGCCCGCCTTTGGATAGAACAGGCCCTGCGTTGTGAATTGCTTTCTTTTTGTATCTTTGTTATCGGCATTTACAGCTCAATCCGCGTAAACCGCACGACAACAAACAGTTACCTGTCATTACAGGATTAAAAATCTCCGCCCTTCCAGCGGAGATTTTTGGATTCACCTGCAATCTTCCGGGTAGCCACGCGTGAAGTCGGCTTCACTCTGAGGTTGTAGAAGACTGCTTGCCAAACGCTATCAGGGCCGCAGAGTGCTGTCGGGCGGGTACTGGGCAGAATGTCGAAGAGTTAAGGCAGCTCGCTATTCAGCAGGATCCTCATTCTACGGCCCAGTGTGGCACAGCCGCCTGAAGATGAATTGCACGATTGCAACGGCTCAGAAAAGCTCCAGCTGCTGCTCGACTTGAGGCAGGCTGACATTCTTCTTGCCAATATAGAGCTCCATAGTCGAGAACTGCTTATCAGTCACGCACATAACCCCCACCTTGCCATAGTCCGGCATCAGCCCCTTGACCCTTCGGATATGCACTTCCGCATTCTCCACCGAAGGACACTGACGGATATAGATCGAGAACTGGAACATAGAGAAGCCATTGCCCAACAGCTCTTTACGGAATTTGGCCGCAGCCTTGCGCTCCTTTTTGGTCTCAGTCGGAAGATCGAAGAACACAAGCACCCACATGACACGGTATTCGCTAAACCTGGACACGCCCCTACATCTCAGGGTAAACAATCCTCCTCAACTCTCCAGAAAAACACTTTGCAAGAGAAGCCGTAGTCTGACTCGCCGCCAGCATCAGCGGACTTCTTCTTCCTCCTATCACGACATCAATCACCGGAATCCCCAGCAGACGGGCCTTCGTCTCTTTGGTCATCTGCGGACATTGATTGCAATCATTCATAATGTCAACCACAAGCCGATCTACATAAGGCCGGTATGGCTCCATCACATCATCCGCAAGACAGTAAGCATTGTAGCGGTTGTGATGATGGATTCCGAGAGTCGGCAGCAGGCCGCTCGACACCAATGCACGCGCCATCACTGCACGCAGAACAGCGTAGCCATAGTTCAAGAGATTATTGGGGGCGCCGTCATAACGCCCGCGCACAAAGAACGGCAGCTCCGGGAAGATATTCTTCCAGTAGAACGCCGCCGCCCGTCCCTCCATATTGTCCGCATCGCCGCTTCTGACCTGATCCGCCCAAGCCAGCATATTCCTTGCATCTTCACCGGACACATATTTGAGCACTGCCGCCTGATTGAGAATCTTATACTCGACCGTCTGCTGCCAGAGCTGCTTCTTAAGCGGAAGCGATGCGTCAATCTGACTGCGGAAACGCTCACTCTGCACCGTATTGGCACTCAGCGGCAGCAGGAGCCCTGTGGGCATTGACTTCTCGTCGCAGGTCACGACCGCGACATTGTTGTCCAGAAGCGCTGACATCAGGCCGGAAGTGACGGTGATCCGGCGATTGTCCAACACGACTACGCCGATATCCTCCACCGGGATGAACCTTTTGTCTGCAGGATCCCCGAGAGGCAGGTCTCCGTCCGAAGCTTTCTCGACCGCAAGGCGCTTGTTGTCAAGAGAAAGATAAGCCGGGTTGCCGAAATACAGAGTCCGCTTGATCATATCAATACTCTCCCACGGCTACGATTCTGCCTATATGGTCAATCCGGACCTTGACAACTCCTTCCAAATTTTTAAGGTTGGTGATTCTCTTCCAAGTGATATCTTTCAACTCAGGGACATCCTCGATGGAAGTCTCAAAATGATGGCGGAACCAATAATCCTTACTGCTAAGTTTCTGTACTCTGAATAGATTAGGACTGATCGCCGCATAGTTGGCGGGGTCGGTAAGGTCAATATCCTCAGGGCGGAAGCCGGTCTTAGGGTTGGGGAATACAAACATCTCGTTGATCTTCATACTGAAGACGAAAGTCCAGCCCAGGTCCTTGTGGAATTCCCGGTCGACCACCGGGGCCCCGGAGACCTCGCGCTGCAATGCCTCCATCAGCGTCACCACCTGCTCCTGATAGTTGCCGTCGGCATCCTGATATATCGCAATATGGTGATTATTACGCAGATTCACAAAATCATTAGGCACCGGATTACCGTTGCTGTCGAGAATCAGCCGCCCGTCCTTGTCGCGTCTATCCCTTATCGCGCAGAGTTCGAAATTCTCCGCGATTGTCACTCTCTTAAGCTTCACGCCACGCTTCTCGTCGAACCATATCGGGTCCTCATCGAGCTTGACAAAGGCTTTCCTCGGGTCGCCGCCGAATCTTGCGAGCCTGTCCTGAAGTATCTTTTTGACCCGGCCATCCATCACCTTGTCGACACTGAGATCCGGACCGATCTCTTTACGGATACAGTACACATCCTTGAGCCGTACGCACTTAACTTTGGCCGGCACAATCGCTGAATGGGCAGCGTCCGCATAGACGGGATTCTTGTCCGGGGAATTCTTGCCTGTGAACGCCTTCTTAGGGTCGCCGCCGAATTCCTCCAACCTCTTCGTAAGCGCAAGTCTCTCCGCCTGTGAAGCGACGCAGGCAATCATCTCGGCGGTCATCTTGGAGCCGACAGAGACCTGGAATGTATCATAAATCCGGCGCCTGCCGTACACCTGCTCCTTATGCAGCTGTCCGCGCGGAGTCAAAGTGCTGACAACAAGGGTTTTACCCTCGCCACGCTTGGTTCTATTGACATTCTTCGTCGCCACCTTGTTCTTCGCCTTGATGGAAACGAGGGAGGATTCAAGAGCGGCCTTGAATTCAGCCCGAAGCTGGCCAAGAGGCATCGGCGGGATAAATATCCGCTTCCTGTCAACCATAGTGGTCATCTTCATCTTTAGAGAATAATCTTCAGTACCCTCAAGCGCATTGAGCGAATTCAGTACCTGGATGTGGGCGGGACGTGTAAAGGCTATGGTCAGAGCATCCATCGCGTGATGGCGATGGTCGTTACGCTTCGTCCAGCTGTCAATTTTCTCAAGATTCTGACCATCAAGCCTCTCTATCGAATATGTCCTCCCGGCCTGACGGTACTTGGGCAGGTTAAGTTCTTTCATTATGTCCACCAGCTGCCACTCCTCACGCAGCCTCGCCGTGATACTTCCATTGGTAGGGACAACGGTACGGACATATTGCTTCAGAATCTCGATGGACTGTCTCGCTATGTATTGTGAGTTGGTCAAATCCCTGTTGACGAAGTCTGAAGGTATCTCGCTCTGTGTCATAAGCAACCTCTCAGCCTTCTTGCGAGAAATCACCTCTTTACCCATCAGATCATTGACCCTCAGTTTGTATTCGTTGAGGCCTTCCACGCCATATTTCCTCGCCACATAGTCACACGCGGTCTCCTTGCCTTTCTCAAGATTGACATCCCTGTATTCGAGCGTCTTATTGGAATAAGAATCGTCAAAGAGGAGCGCCTGCGGGATAATGTGCTCAATGTCGATGTCTCTGGAGAAGAGCAGTTCCCGAGGAATGTATTTATCGGAATACAGTGTCTTATAGCCGTTCGGCTTCAGCTCTTCATAAAGCCGGTACCGAAGGATGTCAGACGCGCTCACATAAGAGAGGTGGAATTGTTCCTGAAGAATCTTCCTTATATCATCATTGGCCTTTGTCCTGTCGGAGATATCCTTGGTAGCCCTCTCGCGCTGTCGGGCACTCTGCTTGAGCTCTCGGGCCAGCTCGATATGGATTTCATCCGGCTTGCCGTACTGGTCGCTGAGAGAGTTCACGACATTGATCATCTGGTTGAGAATCTTCTCCACCACAGGATTTCTCAAAGCCCCCTTGGGAAGCACCTCCAGCCTGTCCTTCAACTCCCGCGCGGCATTCTCTTCCGATGTCAGGGATGACGAATGATTGTAACCGGCAAGGGCACAGGCCACATCATAGGTACATCCGTCCTTGAGATGAGGAAGAATCTTCCTCATAGCCTTGTGGCTGAGCGAAGCATAATCCTGGACGAAGCGGATGGAAGTCAGCAGCCGTGCATATTCTGAAGGCATTCCGCAGATCTCGGATACCTTCTGTACCAGACTTTCGTCTCCCGTCGCGGAATTGTCCCCCTCGTACGAGTAGAGCAGATGCCAGAGCCTGAAGAGCGGCTGCCGCTCATACTCTTCCTTAGGGAGAGACGGGTCGAACGAGAGAATTTCCGTATTGAAGCCGAGCGTCCCGAACACTTCCCTGATGATACCGCGTGCCTTATCGGACGGAAGCTGGTCTATATCGTATTCTCCGTGCCCGGAAGCAGCAACAATCTCGATGAACTTCCTGTAGAATGCGGCCATCGTGAGATTGCCCTGAAGTTCAGGATAGTTGACTTCGTACCCGCGCGGCTTGCAGCCGAGCAGACGAAGCATCTCCGAAGACTTCAATTTCTCCCTTACACTGAGGGTATCAGAAACGGTTTTCTTCTCCTCATCAGTAAGTGTGCGGGATTCTCCTGTCTCCCTATTCCTGATGGCGACATTGTTGAGTACCGACCATATCTTGAATTCCTGAAACAGAAGCGAAGATCGCGGCGCAACCCGGCAACCGACTGTCTTATGCTTCTTCTCGCCGTTGATCTCGAGCTCAACTTCACGATGCTCGAATTCACAGATGCTTATCAGATTTTTCTGCGACTTGAGGCGGCGCTGATAGAATATCACGATGTCCCGAATTTCGGATTTCAGCTCATCGCTGAGCTCGGGGTGGAACTGCTTCTGGCATTCCCATATCTTCTCGAATTCGTCAAGATAGTCCTGACGGTAGAATACCTGGTTCCTGGTGCTGTAGTTGGGATCTTCCTGGATATGCCGATAGAGATACTGCCCGACCGTCTGTCCGGCAAATACTAGCTCCTTGCTGCGGTCGCTTATGGCACCGAGATATCCGCCTGCGTTCTGAATCTCTCCCTTCACATCGGCAATCACATAGGCGAGAATATCCTGCTCCAGCTTGTCAGTCAGAGCCTTGACTCTCCACTCCAGGGCCACGCGCTTCTTGTCCTTGCCCTTATTGTCGGCCGTATATATGCCATATCTGGCAAAGAACTTCTTGCTGACTCCATTCCGCGAATCGGCCTCGATGCTATGCTTGAATTCGTCGGTCAGAATCTCAGGCCAGCAGGTAGCCTGCTCCGACCATATTTTCTCGAACTCCTGCACAAGGTCGGAGCGGTAGTAGTCCGGGGTAATCTTCGAGCCGCTACTGATTAGACGCAGAGAATACTGGGCCGGGGTGAGGCCCTCATCATAGAGGGTCCGCGCAACTTCCATCCCGTCAATCAGATGTCCCTCTTCGCCGCTGTCTGTGCGGCGGTTGCTCTTGTAGCCACGCTTGCGGTTGATCATCAGCAATACACGGGACAAGTCCTCAAGGGAAATCTCCCTTGCAGGAGCGTCGGCGCGCAACTTAAAAGTCTGATAGGTCGATGCCGCCCCCTGCTCGGAAAGCAGAGTGTCTTCTCCTATCCAGCCTTCACGGCGAAGCACTGATATGAGATGGTCTCGACGGAGTTTGTATCGCTGGAGGTTACGGCGCATGCCGCGTTTGAGGCGCCTGTCTGCGTTTGTCGTTATGGCTTTTCCCTTCTCGAAACTGTCCTTCTCGTCTGTGGAGAGCGGATTTACCCGCACGCCTGTCCGAATGATCGAAGATTTCTCTTCTGCCGTTTCTGCCTGATTGACAATGGCCCAGCCTATGCTGGTAGTTCCTAAATCAAGACCTAAAACTCTTTTCATAAGTGCTTTTTATTGGTACTCCCTACAAATCTACGAATTTATATTGTAATTTGACAAAGTTTTGCTACCTTAGCGGGACAAAAAGAAGCAATTCACAATAAGGATTATTCCGTTGTGCAAACATTTAGAGCGGGTAGTAATACTCGCTCTTTTTGATGTAGCAGGTCTTGAGGGATTTTTATTCCGCGTTGAGATCTATGTAGACCGGTTTGTCGCGGTCGCAGGTGACGACGCCGTCGGCATATTCAAGCTCGGCCACCTGGACGCTGGAACGGCGCTGGTTGTATTCATCGCGCGGCGCTCCCGGGACTCTGCCCGGATGCGTGAAATAGAAGATGTAGGCTCTCTCGCCCCGCACGACCACATCGGCGTGGTTGCCGTTGGGAGCGTCATCGGGACCCTTGCCCCCGGAGGTGTCGAGGATCTCATCCCCGATCTGAGTCCAGTGCACAAGGTCTTCGGAGGTATATACCCCCTGTCCGTCCCAATGGTCCACAATCATGAAGTTGCGGTCCTTCCAGCGGAATACCTTGGGGCCCTCGCCGGGCTTGCCCTTGAAGAGCAGTCCTTTGTCGGTCCAGTCGGTTAGGTCCGCAGACTCGGCGTAGTAGATGGACTTGCCGTCGGCTTCGTTGTTGTAATACAGTATCCACCTACCTTCCGCAGCCTTGAACACGCAGGCGTCGATCACTCTGTCGGAGGAGAGAGAAAGGGTGTTGACATAGTCCCAGTCGAGCAGGTTGTCGCTCACCAGATGCACGATGTCACGCGGGTGCTGCCAGTTGTCAAAGATCCCCGGCACGATGGTGAGGAACATATGGTAGCGGCCGTTGTCCTCGACGATATCAGGTGCCCAGTAGGTGCAGTCTTTGTCGGCCCAGTACCTGATATTGGCAGTCTGAAGGTAGGTCCAGCTGGCTCCGCCGTCGGTGGATTCGGCTATTCCGATCGGAGTGCCGTGCACCCATTCGACACCGTTGCAGCCTTCCGCGTTGGCGCGACGGTTGGTGTAGAACATCCACCAGGTCCCTTTCTGACGGTTATAGACGACGATAGGGTCGGCTGCTCCATCGTAGACCGGGTCACGGTAGAGAGGCTTGTCTGCCTGTCTTGGACTCTGGACGCAAGCGGACAGCGAGAGGCAGAGCGCCAGGGAGAGAAGAAGTTGATGGGTATGTCTCATAAAGTTATTAATTAAGTGATTCCAAAAAATAAGCCGACTGAAATTTCTCTCAGTCGGCTTGGTGGTGCTGGCAGGAGTTGAACCGGCGACACATGGATTTTCAGTCCATTGCTCTACCACCTGAGCTACAGCACCTCATTGCCCTTTCGGGATTGCAAAGGTAGTCAAAAAATATGAACCTGCAAGCCTTGAAGGCAAAGTTTATTAAAAATTTCTACAATCTTTTCACTGCCTCGGCGAGACTCTCCAGCGCGCCCTGCAGTACGCTGCGCGGGCAGCCGACGTTAAGTCTCATATAGCCTGTGCCTTCCTTGCCGAACATTGAGCCATCGTTGAGTGCGAGATGCGCTCCGCCCACGAAAAGGTCCACGAGCTTCTCCTGGCTGAGGCCGAGCTTGCGGCAGTCAAGCCAGATGAGGAATGAAGCCTGAGGTCTGACGGCGTGGACAACAGGAAGGTTGGTCTTGAGCCAACTCTCCACGAAGTCTACATTGGCCTCCACATAGGCAAGCATCTCACTCCGCCAGGCGCGTCCCTGGTCGGTATATGCGGCGCGGGTGGCCTCTGCGGAGAAGATGGTAGGGTAGTCGATCTCCACAGCTTCGATGTAGTCGAAGAACTTCTTGGAGATCTCCGGATTCTGCGCGATACAGTATGAGCTGACTACGCCTGCGATGTTGAAGGTCTTGGAAGGTGCAAGGAAGCTGATGCTGCACTGTGCCGCATCCTCGCTCACAGATGCGAACGGATGGTGCCTGCGTCCGCCGAGCACCATCTCCGCGTGGATCTCGTCGGAGAGCACAATGATACCGTGGCTGCGGCATATCTTGGCAAGCCGCTGGAGAGACTCCACGCTGAAGCAGACTCCGCAAGGGTTGTGAGGGTTGCAGAGGATGAGTATCTTGGTCCTGTCGTCGATGAGGCTTTCGAGGGAGTCGAGATCCATCTCGTAGGTCTTAAGGAATCCGTCCTTGTCATACACCGGCTTGAGCGGGTTGTTTACGACCTCAAAGCCGCAGGCCACCGTGACATTGTGGAAAGGATGATATACAGGAGGCTGGATTATGACCTTGTCGCCGGGAGAGAGGAAGCAGCGCTCCGCGAATCCCAGACCCTTGACGATGCCCGGGATGAAACGGAAGCATTTCGGGTCCACCTTCCATCCGTGCAGGGATTCGACCCAGGCGGATACTATCTCGAAGTAGTCGGAGCCGGTCGTCGGGTAGCCGAGTATCGGATGGTCCAGACGGCGGCGCAGCGCATCGAGGATGAAGTCCGGGGTGCGGAAGTCCATATCTGCAATCCAAAGGGAGGTGAGATCATCGCGGCCGTAGGTCTCTTTAAGCGTATCAACCTTGCAGCAGCGTGTGCCGCGGCGGTCGATTATTTCATCAAAATTGTACATAATCCTGTGCTTGATTTTTCGGGACGCAAATCTACAATAAATTTTTCGTATATTCGCGGCCAAGTTTCACCAATCCCTTTTTTATGGTAGGAAATGAAGAAAACAGTTTTATCGGTCGCAGCGCTGCTGCTTGGCTTCCTTGCGTACTCGCAAGAGGCTGACAATCTCGGTAGACACGCCGAGGTTAGCGTCATCTCACGCCTTGACCTGAACCCGGTCTACAGTTCCGAAAGTTCGGAACTCGGGTTTGACCTTGGCAATTCTTCACTTTACACTCTTTTCGAAGGCTCGCTTTCCGAGCATTTCTCCTGGACCGTCGCCAACCACTGGCTCCAGTACGACAGCGAAGACTGCCTCTGGCCCTACAAGTCTATGGGTCGCTCCGACTCCACCAACTGGCTGGACTATTTCAAAGCCGACTTCAGCTTCTCCGGCTGGACTTTCACGCTCGGCAAGGATATGATCAGCACGGGCGGATTCGAGTACGACGACTGGGACTGGGACATCTATCCGCTGTTCTCGACTCCTTTCGCCGCCAACTTCTGCTGCTATCAGTGGGGAGGCAAGCTCGCCTGGACGACCCCGTCCGAGATGAGCACCTTCAGCGCCCAGATGACCGCCTCTCCTTATGGGGAGCAGCCGTTCGCCAGCGGGCTCTGGACCTATTCGGCGATGTGGAGGGGGGAATACGGCCCGCTGTCCAACATCTGGAGCGTCAGTGCCGTGGAGCGCGAACCCAAAACCTACGACTACATCTTCTACCTCGGCCAGCGCGTCAGCTTCGACGACTTCACGCTTACCATGGACTGGAGCAACAATTACGGCAGCGATGAGGAGTTCGTCATCGGCAAGGGCAACACCGTGGCCGCAACTCTCGCATACAGCTTCTCCGATGCCCTGAGCATCGCAGCCAAAGGCTCTTATGTAGCCTCGCACGACCGCGACCTGTATGGGGACCACTGGACTGCAGGCTGCATCATGGAATACTTCCCGCTTGCGGATTCGCAGGATCTGCGTCTGCACGCGCTTCTCGCCTACAACTCCGAGCTCGCACTGACGAGCTTGAGCATCGGCGCCCGTTGGAACTTCGTAATCAGTCTGTTCTAGCTCTTCCTAAAAAATAACTTGGTACGTTTGCTTGTCTTTTTGGTCTAAAAAATCCTACACACACTACACCAACTTATTTTTTCATCATCACTAAGAGGAAATGGTCAAATCAAATACTATCATCTCACTCAACGGAGTGAGCAAAACCTTCGCTGACAAGAAGGTACTCGACAACATCAGCATCAACATCAGGAAGGGGGAGTTCGTGACCCTGCTCGGCCCGTCCGGCTGCGGCAAGACCACCACCCTCAGGCTCATCGCGGGATTCCTCTCGCCTGACGAGGGCACGATAATGCTCGACGGCAAGGACATCTCGTCCATTCCGCCCTACAGGAGACCGTTCAACACGGTATTCCAGAGGTATGCGCTCTTCCCGCATCTCGATGTCTATGACAACATAGCCTTCGGCCTCAAGCTGCAGAAGGTGCCTTCCGACGAGATTGACAAGAAGGTGCGCAAGGTACTCAAGATGGTCAGCATGACCGACTACGAAGACCGCGATGTCTCCACGCTCTCCGGCGGACAGCAGCAGAGGGTGGCCATCGCGAGGGCCCTGGTGAACCAGCCGAAGATCCTTCTGCTCGACGAGCCGCTGGCCGCGCTCGACCTCAAGATGCGCAAGGATATGCAGATCGAGCTCAAAGAGATGCACAGCAAGCTCGGCATCACCTTCATCTATGTGACCCACGACCAGGAGGAGGCCCTGACCCTCTCCGACACCATAGTGGTGATGAACGAGGGCAAGATCCAGCAGATCGGCAGCCCTGTGGACATCTACAACGAGCCGCAGAACGCCTTCGTGGCAGACTTTATAGGTGAGTCCAACATCCTGAACGGCACGATGATAGCCGACCGCAAGGTGGAGTTCGTCGGCCACAGCTTCGACTGCGTGGACGAGGGATTCGGCGAGAATGTACCGGTGGATGTGGTGATCCGCCCTGAAGACATATACATAATGAACCAGCTGGAGGGCGCGCAGTTCAGCGCCACGGTGAAGTCCTGCACCTTCAAGGGCGTGCACTATGAGATGTTCGTGGACACCGACAGCGGATATGAGCTGATGATCCAGGACTACAACGCCTTCGAAGTCGGCTCCACAGTCGGACTTCTCATCCGGCCGAACGATATACAGGTGATGCACAAGGAGCGGACCTGCAACACCTTCGAGGGCGAGATGGTGGACGAGAGCCACGTCCTCTTCCTCGGGGAGGAGTTCGAGTGCAAGCCGCAGTCCGGACTCCAGGCGGGCGACAAGGTCAGCGTCAGCGTGGCGTTCGACAAGGTGGATCTGCTTGACCATCAGGAAGACGGAATGATCGACGGAGAGGTGCACTTCCTGCTCTACAAGGGCAATCACTACCACCTTACCGTCCTCACCGAAGACGGCGACCATATCTGGGTGGATACCAATGATATATGGGACAAGGGAGACCTCGTGGGAGTGAACTTCGCACCCAAGGACATCAAGATAGAGAAGCGCAATGAGTAGTCTGATAAGTAAGAGAAGCAACTGGTGCATCCCTTATCTGATCTTCCTGGTCATCTTCGTGCTTCTGCCGCTGGTGCTTGTGCTCGTGTATGCGTTTCAGGACAGCGCCGGGCATTTCACGCTCGCCAATCTGACCAAGTTCTTCTCGGATTCGGATGCCGTGGGGACATTCGCCCTCTCGATTGAGGTGGCGATAGAGAATACGCTCATCTGCATACTGCTGGGTTATCCGGCTGCATATATCCTTGCGAACAAGCAACTTAACCGCAGTGCAGTCACGGTGGTGCTCTTCATCCTCCCGATGTGGATCAACGCGCTGATGCGCACCCTCGCCACAGCGGAGCTCTTCAATATGTTCGGTGTCACGCTTGGCAAGGGCACGCTGCTCTTCGGTATGGTCTACGACTACCTGCCGTTTATGATTTATCCTATCTACAATGTTCTGAACAGGATGGACAAGTCGTATGCGGAGGCGGCCCAGGACCTCGGGGCCACGCCGTGGAAGGTGTTCTGGAAAGTGGTAGTGCCGCTCTCGATGCCCGGAGTCACCAGCGGAATCCTGATGGTCTTCATGCCGACCGTCAGCACTTTCGCCATCTCTGAGTTCCTCACCAACAACAAGATTAAGCTCTTCGGTACCATCATCCAGGAGAACATCAACTCGTCGATGTGGAACTACGGTGCCGCGCTGGCACTCATCATGCTGATCATCATAGGCATATCGTCGCTGTTTACGGACAGCCGCAAGGACGCTGAGGAGGGCGCTTCAAGGATATGAA
>CAVEAQ010000030.1:0-16578 GCA_963613775.1 bacterium
AGCCACGAACGCGCCGGCAATTACTGCCGCAATGAGTACTTTTTTCATCATTATTGGATATATGTATAGTAATTCTCTTAATACGGGATGAGGCCCGCCGCTGGGCAGGCCTCAAGGATATGCTTACAGTTGCAGTATGGTCGTTATCTCCGTCCCGGCCGGGAAGGCTTTGCGCCCTTCAAGCTCCATAAGCTCGATGATGCAGTTGAAGTAAATCTTCTTCGGGGAGTTCCTGCCCACCAGACGCGCGGCAGCAGCTATCGTGCCTCCGGTCGCGAGCAGGTCGTCATGAATCAGCACCACGTCGTCAGGAGTGATGGCGTCGCGGTGGATCTCGAACCGGGAGCTGCCGTACTCCATATCGCAACTGTCGGAATAGACCTCGGCAGGGAGCTTGCCGGCCTTGCGCACCGGCACGAATCCGGCGCCTAGCCTTGCGGCGATCACGGAGCCCAAGATATAGCCTCGGGACTCCACTCCCACCACCTTGGTGATGCCCTTGTCCTGGTACAGCTCGCAGATCCTGTCGGCAAGCTCCGCGAAGCACGCAGGGCTCTTGAGCAGGGTAGTAATGTCGTAAAAAAGTATGCCTTTCTTAGGAAAATCCGGTACTGTCCTAAGATTCTGTCTGAGCGTCTCTAAACTCATATTCGGGATAGTAAAACAACGAGTCGCGAAGTTAAGAATAAATAGCGACACGGCAATGGCCGATCGGACTAAAAGTCCGAAAATTCGCCCGAAGCGACGAGCTTGTCCGCCTCCGCGAACTTCTCGGGACTGCCCATATCGATGAGCCTCAAGCCCCCGGCGAGCACCCCGCGTACCCTTCCTCCGGCAGCCGCGGCAAGGTAGAAATCTATGATGGAGAACTTCTCCGGCCACTCCCGCATCATCCCGAGCACTTCCTCCGAGAGGATCTGTATCCCGCAGAAGGAGAGACGGCGGTAGCGCCGCGGGTCGAAGTCCGGCAGCGGGCTCTTCACCTCCCCGGTACGGACATTTGTCCAGCCGGCGAGCCGCATCCCGTCGTCGAAGAGCAGATACCTGTCAGCCTCCGGGGACTCAGTAAGCACCAGGGTGGCGAGCGCAGAGGGATCGTCGGCGGAAGCCAGCCAGCCGAGGTCAAGGTCGCTGAGAATATCGACATTGTGCACAAGGAATCGGCCGCAGCCCTCCAGCAGCGGCGCAGCGTGCCGTATGCCGCCGCCGGTCTCGAGCGCCTCGAGCGGCTCGCGGGAGATATCGATATGCAGGCCGAAATCCCCCTTTGAAGAGAGAAAATCTTCTATCTGCTCCGCGAAATGGTGCACATTGACCACCAGCTCATCATAGCCGGCAGCCTTGAGCTTCAGGATCACCCGCTCCAGCATCGGCACTCCGCCGACCTTCACCAGTGCCTTGGGCATAGTATCGGTGAGCGGACGAAGCCGGGTACCCAGCCCCGCCGCGAATATCATCGCCTTCATAGCGAGACTCTTACGCCCGGCAGGATGGTCCTGCCGTCCCAGTCGGAGCTGAGGCGGCGCAGGGTGTCGGTGAGGTAAGGATAGCGCCCGAACGGTTCTGCAGTCAGTTCCCTGATGCAGCCGAGGGCCGTCGGGATACAGTCGATAAAGAGCTGCTTGCGCTCCACGAGGCCCCTGAAACCGTAAGCCCCGAACTCCTGCAGCAGACGCACGAGGGTGATGAGGCGGTATTTCTCGTAGAACCGCTCCTCATCCACCTCGCGGTATTCGCGCAGCGCCTTGAGGTAGACCTGCTCCAGCTCCCGCCGCAGCGGGGCGGAGAAGTGTGTGCCGGCGTTCCAGAGGAAGGATGCGAGGTCGTACTGCACCGGCCCCCTGCGCCCGCCCTGGAAGTCGATGAAGCAAGGCTCACCGTCCTTTATCATCACGTTGCGCGCCTGGAAATCCCTGTACATAAACGTCTCCCCGCCGAAGTCGAGCGAATCCTCCCGCAGGCGGTCGAAGTCGTCCTGCAGCCTTATCTCGTCGAACTCAAGCCCGGTGAGCTTGAGGAAATCATATTTGAAGTAGTTGAGGTCGAAACTGACCATCCTGTCGTTGAACTCCCTGTCCGGGAAGCAGACCGACCAGTCGAGACCCTCCCCCACCTTAAACTGCACAGCCGGCAGGAGCGCCATCGTATCGTGCAGCCAGTCAAGCTGCTGCTGTGAGAACCGGCCGTCCGCGAGCGCGGGGCGCAGGAGTTCGAAGAGCTGCCCGTCACCGAGGTCTTCCATCAGATAGGTCATCCCGTCGTCCGACACGCCGAAGATCTCCGGGGCGTGCAGACCGGCAGCGCGGAACTTGTCGTCTATGGTGAGGAAAGCCCTGTTCTCGGCAGGGTTGGTGCCGATGCAGCCTATCACCGTCCCGCCGTATCCGGCTATCCTGTAGTACTTGCGCGCGCTTCCGGAGAGCGGAAGCAGGGAAACCTCCTCCGGAGCATATCCGAAGCGGGATTCGTAGAGTTTAGACAATCTTTCCATAATCAGTGCTAAAATACTCACTTTTGCGAGATTTTCAAAAAGTAATTACCTTTGCAGGCTACGCGTATGAAGTTACTGTCCCGCATATTCTTCCCCGTGGCCGTGATGACCTTCACCACAGCCGGAGTGCTGGACCTGGGCGACACCCCTGTCCTGCAGCGGGATGTGCCCGGAGCAGCCGAGGTCAGGGACACCGTGATCTACCCTCCGTACAACTACCGCCCGCGCACTTCCGCCGCGACCCTCGACATAGCCGACAGCCTCGCGGACGAGCAGGAAGCCCCCGACTCCAGTCTGCTGGCCCGGAAGTATCTGAGTCCGAGAGACTCGCTGAAAGCCCTGCTGGACTCCACCCTCTGGGACAAGCTCGACTCCATATATATAGCTGACTCCACAGCCAGGGCCAAGGCGAAGTTCGACGCCTGGTACGCCTCTCTCTCCAAGGAGGAGCGGAAGAAGTATGACAAGGAGCAGCTGATCAAGGTCAAGATGGCCCGCGCCGACTCTGTGCGTGCCGCCAAAGAGAAGGCCAAGGAGATCAGGGACAGCATCATAGAAGTCACCCCGAGGATACTCGAGACCTATGCGATCCCGGACTCAATGCAGTACAAGCGCATCATCGCCTGGACCCTCGACCGCGACTTCGGCAAGCTCAAGCCGTACATCCCGGACACGACATACAACTACCACTTCTACGACTACCCGTTCCAGCGGGGCGACGTCAACGCCACCTGGCTAGGAGTGGCAGGAAGTCCGGTACAGTACTACGACTTCCTCAAGCGGGAGAGCGACGAAGGAGTTGAGTTCTATGATGCCTACGAGTCGTGGAGCTTCTCTCCGAGGACGCTCCCGCACTACAACAGCAAGACTCCGCACACCGAGCTGGCATACTTCGGCACCCTCTTCGCCAAGGACGCCAAAGAGTCCGACAACCTGCACATCTTCACCACCCAGAACATCACCCCGGCGTTCAACTTCTCCCTCCTCTACGACAGGTACGGCGGCGGTGGTATGCTGGAGAACGAGGAGACCGTCAACAAGACCGCCGTCGTGCAGGCCAACTACCTCGGCAAGAAATACAGCGCCCACGCCGGCTACATCGGCAACACGATCAGTATGGGAGAGAACGGAGGAATGAGCGAGCTGAGCTGGATACGCGACACCACCGTGGATTCGCGCGACATCGCCGTCAACCTCAAGAGCGCACAGACCAAGCTCAAGAAGCGCACCTTCTTCATCGACCAGCAGCTGCGCATCCCGTTCAACTTCATAAACGAACTCCGTGCGCGGCGCGACAGCAGCTATCGCTACAACGCAGACAGCCTCGACCGCAACATCACCACCGCGTTCGTGGGCCACAGCGGCGAGATTTCCATATATTCGAGGAAATACACCGACGCTACCACCGACGCGGTCTCTAAGGCATACTACAACGAAGTCTTCAACCACAACCCTTCGGCGAGCGCCGACTCGCTGGGCGTCACCAAGATAGACAACAAACTCTATATCAGGCTGCAGCCGTGGTCGAGCGAGGGTGTCGTGTCCAAGCTCGATCTGGGGGTCGGAGACTATGTCAAGACCTACTTCGACAGCACCTCCCTGCGGCCTACGAGACACAGCGAGAACTCGGTCTACATCTACGCCGGGGTGGAGGGACAGATCCGCAGCAACTTCTTCTGGAACGCCAAGGGGCGCTATGTGGCCCTCGGGCACGACTTCGGCGACTTCGGGCTCGAAGCCGACGGAGAGCTGAACTTCTACCCGTTCCGCCGCGCGAGGAAGAGCCCCGTCACCCTCAGGGCGCACTTCGAGACCACCCTGCGCGAGCCGACCTACTACCAGCAGCGGCTCAACGCCAACCACTACAGCTGGGACAACGACTTCGGCAAGATCTCCACGACCAAGCTCTCCGGCAGCCTGGACATCCCGCGCTGGGATGCCTCCGCCACACTCGGCTATGCCCTGCTCGGCAACAACATCTACTACGACTCCAAGGGTATCATACGCCAGAACGGGGAGGCGATGAGCGTGCTCTCGGCCTCTCTGCGCAAGGATTTCGCCATCGGGCCGCTGCACCTCGACAACAAGGTACTGCTCCAGTATTCCTCCAGGCCGGAGGTGGTGCCGCTGCCTGCGGTCGCGCTCAACCTGCGCTACTATTTCCAGTTCACAATCCAGAAGGTGCTCCAGATGCAGATCGGCGCCAACGCCTACTACAACACCGCCTGGAACTCGCCTGCCTGGAACCCCAATGTCGGCGTGTTCTACAACCAGGACGAGCGGCAGTACACCAACGGCCCGTTCTTCGACGTCTTCGTCAATATGCAGTGGAAGCGCGCCTGCATCTTCATCAAATACCAGAACGCCGGAGGCGGGTGGCCGATGGATACCCACGACTACTTCAGCGCCGACCGGCACATCGTCACCTCCAACGGTCTGGACGGCCTCAAGATAGGAATATTCTGGCCGTTCTATGTCCAGCCTACCGGCAGACCGCCGGCAGAAGGCAGCAGCAGACGATGATATGACACGCAGAGACACCCCTGCCATAGTAGTCCTGACATTGAGCGCCGCGCTGATCGCAGCCTCCTTCGTCGCATCCCTTTTCCGGTCGGAGCCCGAAGCGGAAGAGAGTCTCAGGCCCCATATCCGCAGCGTGCTGGAGCTCGGGAAGCTGAGCGGCAACAAGAAGGCTCTCATCGCCGGCTACAACTACTACCTGCTTGAGCGCTATGCCGAGAGCAACGGCCAGACCGTGGATATCGGCATCACCCGCGACAGCATCTCCTGGATTGACTCCCTCAAGGCCGGAAGGGTGGACATAGTCGTGGTGCCGTCCGAAGACAGCCTCCGGACCGATAGCGTGCTCGTGTCGCTGCCGGTGGACAGCCTCTGCGTGTGGCTTATGCGCCACGACGACCACAGCAATATGGCAGACGTCAACCGCTGGCTCGCCGAGTGGCACGAGAGCGAGGAGCACGACGAGGTCAGTGACAGCTATCTCAAGCGCTTCGATGCCTTCCGCAGCCGCAGGCGGGGCAGCATCAGCCCCTACGACAGCCTCATCCGAGCCCACGCCGACTCGCTCGGCTGGGACTGGAGACTGCTCGCAGCCGTCATCTATCAGGAATCCCGATTCCACATCGAGGCGCAGTCAAAACGGGGCGCGAGCGGCCTGATGCAGATGATGCCGAAGACAGCCAGGCGCTACGGCGTCAGCGACCCGCTCTCCCCCGAAGAGAACATACGCGGCGGAGCGCAGCTGCTCGGCACCCTGATCCGCCGCTACTATAACGTGGGCGCAGACGATACCGAAAGGTACAAATACGCCCTGGCGGCCTTCAATGCCGGAGTCGGGCGGGTCGACGACATCCTTCGTCTGGCGGAGCTCCGCGGAGTGGACACATCACACTGGGACAGCGTGATCAGCGTCATCCCGGAGATGAGCGAAGAGTCGGTCCGGGACACTGAAGCAGTGAAGCTCGGGCCGTTCAAGGGCCGGGAGACCATCGCCTATGTCAGCAAAGTGATGGAGATTTACGGAGAATTCAGGAGAATTTGTCCCGATTTTCAGTAACTTCGCAGCAATTACGGTTTTTTAATTCATATACAGTATGAAAAAGTTATTAGTGTTTATGATTCCTGTGATGATGCTGGCGGCAGCCTGCCAGCCAAAGGGAGAGAAGGTTCCGGGCATCGACGTGAGCGATATGGACCTCAGCGTTGCACCGGGCACGGATTTCTTCAAGTATGCCAACGGCGGGTGGATCGCGAAGAACCCGCTCGGAGCGGAATATGCACGCTTCGGCTCATTCGACGTGCTCCGCGAGAACAACGTGAAGCGCCTCAACGACCTCTTCGCCGAGATGGCCACGATGTCTCCGGCCAAGGGGACCACTGACCAGAAGATTGTTGACCTCTACAAGCAGGGGCTCGACTCCACACGACTCAACGCGGAGGGCGGCGCTCCTGTCAGGAAATATGTCGAGAGCATCTACGCCGCAGCCGACAAGGAAGCGCTTGCCGCAGTGCTCGCCGACCTCAACAAATATGGTGACGGAGGATTCTTCAGCCTCGGAGTAAGCGCCGACCTCGCCAACAGTTCAATGCAGGTCCTCTACCTCTCGCAGGGCGGACTCGGAATGGGTAACCGCGACTACTATGTCGACGCCGACAATGCCGCACTCCGCAAGGGATACGAGCAGATGCTCGCCAAACTCTTCGCTCTGACCGGATACGACGAAGCCGACACCAAGGCCGCCAATGCCGCAGCCGTTGAGGACGCGATCGCCAAGGTATCCTGGAGCAGCGTGGAGAACCGCGACTACACAAAGCAATACAACCCTATGAGCGTCAACGACATCGATGCAGCCTTCCCGGGCTTCGGCTTCGGCAGCTTCCTCAAGGCTCTCGGCATCGCCGATCCGGGTATGGTCATCGTGCAGCAGCCTTCATACTTCAAGGGATTCTCAGACATCTGGACTTCATCCAGCCTCGATGTCCTCAAGGACTACCTCGCTGCGCAGATGATAGAGGGCGCCGCAGGCTCCCTGTCAGACGACTACTATGCCGCCCAGTTCGACTTCTTCAGCACCCAGATGAGCGGTGTCACCGAGCAGAAGCCGAGGTGGAAGCGCGCGATGAGCGTGCCTAACAGCATCCTGGGAGAGGCTGTAGGCCAGATGTATGTCAAAAAATACTTCCCGGAGTCCTACAAGCAGAAGGTTCTCTCCCTCGTGAAGGACCTCCAGGTCTCACTCGGACAGCATATTGACAGCCTTAGCTGGATGTCAGACTCCACCAAGGCATACGCCCGCGAGAAGCTCGCCAACTTCACCGTCAAGATCGGCTATCCGGACAAGTGGAAGGACTACAGCGCCCTCAGCGTCGATCCTGAGCTGAGCTACTACGACAACCTCCGCTCCGCATCAGCCTGGTATGTGAGCGACAACCTCAGCAAGCTCGGCAAGGAGACCGACCGCAGCGAGTGGGGTATGACTCCTCAGACCGTCAACGCCTACTACAACCCTACCACCAACGAGATCTGCTTCCCTGCAGCCATCCTCCAGCCGCCGTTCTTCAACGCGGATGCTGACGATGCGGTCAACTACGGCGCCATCGGAGTCGTGATCGGACACGAGATGACCCACGGATTCGACGACCAGGGCAGCCTCTTCGACAAGGACGGCAATATGAACAACTGGTGGACCGATGAGGACAAGGCCGCATTCAAGGCGAGGACCGCAGTGCTCGTGGACCAGTACAGCGAGGTCGAGATCCTGCCTGGTCTGCACGCCAACGGAGAGCTCTCCCTCGGTGAGAACATAGCCGACCACGGCGGACTCAGCATCGCATACACCGCTCTGCACAACAAGTTGGGTGACAGCAAGCCTGCCGACATCGACGGTCTCAGCGTGGATCAGAGATTCTACATCGGCTACGCCCACCTCTGGGCCCAGAACGCCACCGACGAGGAGAAGGCAAGGCTCACCAAGCTCGATGTGCACTCCCTCGCGGAGAACAGGACCAACGTCGCAGTCAGAAACTTCGACAGCTTCTTCAAAGCCTTCGACATCAAGGAAGGCGAGCCTATGTGGAGGCCTGAGAGCGAGAGGATAATCATCTGGTAATGAACGTCTCGGCCTTCATAGCCGGACGACTTCGATTCAAGGGAAGGGTGGCCGTCATAGCGACGGCCATCTCTTTCTTTGTCATTATTGTAGCTGTCTCCGTCTCTGCAGGGTTCAGAGAGGAGATCCGCGCGGGAGTCGCGGAGATCACCGGAGACATCGTCATCAGCGACAGGGGCGTCAATTACTTCAGCGGATCGGAGCCCATAAGCTCCAAGCCGTCGTTTCTGCCTGACATACTCAGTCTCAAGGGAGTGCGCGAAGTCAATCCCGTCATCTGCAGGACAGGCATTGTCCGCAGGGGAGAGGAGATCCGCGGCGCCGTCTTCAAGGGCACGGAAGCCGACACTGTCTCACTCGGCGCCAGAGTCCCCGCCAGTCTTGCGGAGAGTCTCGGAGTCGGGATCGGAGACGGCCTCAACGTGTGGTTCGTGGGAGAGAAGATCAAGCCGCGCCGCTTCACGGTCACTGAGATCTACGACAGCCTCATCGACAGCGACGAGGGGCTGGTCGTCTATGTACCGGCCTCGGATATGCGCCGGCTGAACGGCTGGACGGAAGACGAAGCCTCCGCGCTGGAAGTCACGCTGGAGTCCGGATACCGCTCCCGCAAGGCGATGCGGGAGATGACGGAACGGATCGGGGCCACAGTATCGATGAGCCCCGATGAAGAGGAGAACGGACTCGGTGCAGTCTCCTCCGCCGAAAGCTATGCCCAGCTCTTCGACTGGCTGGATCTGATTGACTACAATGTGGTCGCAATTCTGCTCCTGATGACTCTGGTGGCAGGGTTCAATATGATCTCCGGGCTGCTCATCCTGCTCTTCCGCAACATCTCCACGATCGGGGTGCTCAAGTCCCTCGGTATGACGGACCGCTCAGTGGCGGGAGTGTTCCTCAGGGTAAGTGCCAGGATCACGGCAGTCGGGATGTTCATCGGCAACGCCGCCGCACTGCTCTTCTGCGCCGTCCAGGGCGGCACGCACCTGCTCAGGCTCGATCCGGCCAACTACTTCGTCTCGTTCGTGCCGGTGAGCGTGGACATAGCGCACATCCTGCTTGCGGATGCGGTGGCCTTCGTTGCGATAATGCTGCTTCTGCTGATCCCGAGCCTCTTCATCTCGAAGATCGACCCCGCCGATACGGTCAGGGCCGCATAGTTACTTTTTCTTCTTTTGCTGCGAGCGCTCTATGATGCCTATGTTCTTGTTGGCAGCATAGTCCTGCGGGTCGATTTTCAGCGCCTTCCTGTAATACTTGAGCGCCTTGCGGTTGTTCTTTTCGGCCACCTGCCAGTAGGAGCCAAGGTTGTCGATGAATACCGTGTTGCGCGGATAGAGTTTGTTCATCCGCTCCGAAATCTGTCTGAAATAGCCGTAGCTCAAGTTTGAGCCGGTCTGGAACAGCGTGTAGCAGTATTCTCCCACGGCCTGCAGGAAGATGTCCTCATCTGCCGCGGAAGAGTCGAGAGTCCATCCCTGCTTGCCTGCGATGTACTCGCCGATCAGGGCATTGACCTCCCCGGCCGCCAGATCCGGGCTCTCCTTCTCATAGTCCATCAGCGCGGATATCTTGCAGAAGCGGTAGCGGAACTCTTTGGGACTGAGCGATATGGCCTTGTCGATGGCGCGGATGCCGTCGGCGAAGAGCGAATCCGTAAATGTGGACTGCTCGAAGTAGTTGACATCCCTGCCGAGCGAATCCTTGAGCTGGAGCACAGGTCTGGCACCCAGATAGCGGGCTGCGTCCTTCTGCACCACTTCCGTGCCGCGCGCCTTGGTGAAGCACCAGTTGAACCTTGCCGCATAGGCGGCGGGGTCGTCCGGGCACTCGGCCGTCCACCGGTCGATGATGGTCTCCACACCCGCACCGGCGGCCCCGACATAGCGGACCTGCCTGTCATAGCTTGCCTTATAGCGTTCAGCGCTGCTCTGCGCGAAGCACTGGACACCGAGCAGCATCATTGATGATAAGAGTATTATTGTCCTGGTTTTCATATATCCATCAATATTCTCCGGCCTTTGGGAAGCAGGTTGTTGCACCTCTGGCCGACATTCTTCACAAATCCCAGCGGATGGCCGAGATACCTCAGCACATTGTAGCCCGGGCTGGCATCCGGCAGAGTGAGGCTGTCGCGGTGCAGGTATCTGAGAGCCGTCTGCAGATCCACTTCCACCGACGGGTATTCCTCCTCGCGGAACGCGAGACTCAGGGCATAGTCGGGATCCGGTATGAAATCCCTGCCCTTGCTTACTCCCCTGCAGACCCCGCTGCGTAGCGGATGCAGGGCAGAAAAGTCCGCCGCACGCACGCTGCGCTGGGCTGAAGTCTTGCGGAGCGCGCCCACCCACTGTCCCTCACCGGGCACGACCCCGGCGCGAAGCAGACTGCCGAAACGGGTCAGCTGCACCCCGTACTCCGGGAATTCGTCCGCAGGAGGGATTATCTCCCCTCCGAGCTCGGTCGCCGCCCAGAGCAGATTGCCGTCGTTCTCCGCATCCTCGTAAGTGCAGGTGGAATATATCAGCAGCCCCCCTTCCTTCAGGGCGGGCCACACGTCTGCAAGTATGCGCCGCTGCCTCGACTCGCACAGGCGCACCGTATCCGGACTCCATTCCTTCTCGGCACGGGGGTCCTTGCGGAACATCCCCTCCCCGCTGCAGGGCACATCGGCCACTATCACGTCAAACCAGCCCCCGAAGCGCGCAAACGCCGCCGGGTCGGCCGACGTCACCGTCACATTGGGGTCACCCCAGAGCGCCACGTTGTCGGAGAGCACGGAGGCCCGCGCCTTCATCACCTCGTTGCTGACTAGCTGGAAGCCGTCCCCGAGCACCTCCCGGCAGGAGGCGGCGAGGTCGGTGGTCTTACCTCCCGGAGCAGCGCACAAGTCAAGGATCCTCAATGGCTTGTCGCCGTCTAGAGCCAGGCGGCGGAAGATATGCCCGACATACATCGCCGAAGAGTCCTGCACATAATAGCAGCCCGCGTGCAGCAGAGGGTCAAGGGTAAACTGCGGCCTCTCCGCCAGGATGCGTCCGTAGCGGCTCCAGGGCACCGGCGAACCTTCAGGTCCCGCTGCGCCCTTGAACGGATTGAGTCTTATTGCGACCGAGGCCTCCCCCATCAGAACATCCCTTCAGGCATATGAGGCATCTTGCCCTCGGAGATGTCCACGAGGGTGTCAACTGCCTTGTCGAGCGCCTGCTGGACCTTGGAGCCGAGCATCGTCTTCATCATGAAGTTGAGATTGGCGTCGAGGTCGATGCTGAAGTCGGTCTTGCCCGGCAGGACTGACGGCTCGAAGTGCAGCACGCCCACGAACTCCACCGGAGACTCACTGCTGCCTATCCGGATCAGACGGTACGGCTGCCTGTCGTCCACCCTCACGCCGATCGTGAAGCCCTGGACGGTGATGCGGAGGTTGTCGTAGTCCGCGGTGACCTCAGCCTTCTGCTGATCCGGCATCAGGGTGCTGAAGTTCCGCATATCGCAGAACGCCATATAGAGCTCCTCCGGGCCCCTGGACACCTGGCCGTGCTTGCTTGTATAATGCGCTGTCATAATTTTTCGTATTTTTGCACATCACAAAGATAATAAAATGCACAAAATATACTTCGAGAAACGCTGCATAATCATCTGCGAGCCCTCCGAGCAGGCGCTCGCCGACCCGAACTCGGTCGAGTTCCACTTCGGCGAGACCGTCAGCATCCACAGTCTGGTGGCGATGTTCGAGGCCTCGGAGTCGCTCGGCAGGATATACATCCCCACCGACAACACGGAGTGGATGTACCGCAGGGTCTGCGCGGAGTTCCGCGAAGTGGATGCGGCCGGGGGGCTGGTCTCCAACCGCCGCGGGGACTATCTGCTGATCAGGCGCAGCGGGCTCTGGGACCTTCCCAAGGGGCATCGCGAGGATGGCGAGGACATAGAGGTGACGGCGCTGCGTGAAGTCCGGGAAGAGACCGGAGTCGACCAGCTGGAGCTGGGCAGCCTGGTCTGCGTCACCGACCACTGCTACCTGCGCGGAGGCATCTGGCATCTCAAGCATACCTGGTGGTACAATATGCTCTACACCGACCCGGTGGATCTGACCCCGCAGCGCGAAGAGGATATCAGCAAGGCGGCCTGGGTGGCCAAATCCAGCCTCCCGCCGTTCCTCAAGAACACCTATCCCTCAATAATAGAAGTGTTCCGCGAAGCAAAGTGAAACTTTTCCGGGGAGGCGGCCGTATATGAATGGTATTATAATACGGATCCGTTATGAAACTCTCACAATTTGACTTCGAGCTGCCCAAGGAAAGAATCGCCACAGAACTGATGCCCACGGTCGACGGACGCATCCAGTGGAGGGATGAGTGCCGCCTGATGGTGCTGCACAAGGACAGCGGCGAGATCGAACACCGCAAGTTCAAGGACATCATCGACTACTTCGGCAAGGGCGACCGCTTCGTGCTCAACGACACCAAGGTCTTCCCGGCCAAGCTTCTCGGCAAGAAGGAGAAGACGGGAGCCGACATAATGGTGTTCCTGCTGCGCGAGCTCAACCGCGAGCAGAGGCTCTGGGATGTGATAGTGGATCCGGCACGCAAAATCCGCATCGGCAACAAGCTCTACTTCGGCGAGGATGACAGTATGGTGGCTGAGGTCATCGACAACACCACCTCCCGCGGGCGCACCCTGCGCTTCCTCTACGACGGTCCGTACGACGAGTTCAAGGCAGCCCTCTTCGCCCTCGGCAAGACTCCTGTCCCGGAGTGGGTCAAGGAGAACCCTGACGAGAAGGACGCAGAGGAGTTCCAGACCATCTTCGCAAAGTACGAGGGTGCCGTCTCCGCCCCGGCCGCAGGCCTACACTTCAGCCGCGAGCTTCTCAACAGGATGATTCTCAAGGACATAGACAAGACATTCATCACCGTGCATATGGGCATCGGGCACTTCCGCACGGTCGATGTGGAAGACCTCTCCAAGCACAAGATGGACGGCGAGAGATTCATCATCAGCGAGCAGGCGGCCGACGAGATCAACCGTACCAAGCGCTCCGGGCACAAGATCTGCGCGGTGGGCATCACCGTCATCAGAGCCCTGGAGACCTACGTCACCACCGAGAACGAGGTGAGAGCCAACGACAGCTGGACCAACAAGTTCATCTTCCCGCCGTACAACTTCTCCATCCCGGACGCCATCGTGTCCAACTTCCACCTGCCGGAGTCCACGATGCTGATGACCGTTGCGGCGTTCGGAGGCTACGACAAGGTGATGAACGCCTACCGCTGCGCCCTCCAGGAGGGCTACCGCTTCGGACCTTACGGCGACGCTATGTTGATCATCTAAAAAATCACTATCTTTGTCCAGGACTTAAAGTATGAGAAATGGACAGAGACCAACATCTTGCGGCTGTCAGCGCGATAGCGCTCAACGCCATCTTCGGCAACGAGCCGAGAATTGCAAATCAAATAGTTGAGGCATTCGACAGTGCCGAATCCGTGTTTGCACTCTCCGAGAGGGAGTGCAGGGAGATGTTCGGCCCCTACGGGAAGTTCTCCCCCGACATCGGAAAGCGGGCGACAGAAGCTGCGGAGGCCGAATTCGCGCGGCTCTCCGCGCTCGGGATAAAATTCGTCAGCATCTTCGACAGGGATGTCTATCCCCCGTTGCTCAGGGACTGCCCCGATGCCCCGCTGCTGCTCTACATCCGCGGCAGCTCCTCCCCGGCTGAGATACTGCGCGGCGCTCCGATGATATCGATAGTGGGCACGCGCGATATGAGCTCCTACGGCAGAGAGTGGTGCACAAGGACTGTCCGGGCGCTCTCTGGATATCCCGTCAAGCCGGTGATAGTGAGCGGGCTGGCCTTCGGGGTGGACATCACCGCCCACCTCGCCGCCCTTGCCTGCGGTCTTCCGACCATAGCCGTCATCCCAGTGGGGGTGGATGAAGTCTACCCTCACAGCCACTCGGTGGCGGCGGACAAGATAGCTTCCTGCGCGGGAGGGGCACTCATCACCGACTACCCTCCGGGGACAATGCCGATGCCCTACAACTTTCTGCGCCGCAACCGCATCATCGCCGGGCTGTCGCCGGTCACCATCCTCATCGAGTCGAGGATCAGGGGCGGCGGGATGATGACAAGCCGTCTGGCCTTCGGCTACGGCCGCTCCGTCTTTGCCTTGCCGGGGCGGGTGGACGATCCGCGCTCCGGAGGCTGCAACGCCCTGCTCGCGGAGAAGGTCGCCGAGCCGCTCGTGGACATCGATGCCGTCGCCGAAGCGGCAGGACTGGGAGCCGGTCAGGGCAGGCGGAAGCGAGATCCGCTCAAGTCCATGCGCAGCCGGCTGGAGGGAAGCCTCGATGCCGAGGGCCTGCGGAAGGCCGAGAAGGTCTTCGGAGCCATCCGCGGCAGACGGGACATCAGCGTCGGCGAGATCTCAGAGGCCCTGTCGCTCGGCTACTCCGAGACGCTCCGGACGGTATGTCTGCTCGAGGGCGAGGGGATTGTGCGCACAGATGTACTCCAGAGGTGCAGCATTAACGCCAATTTTGAGTAAATTTGCGGCTTGATGGAATTTATAGACACCCATACCCACAACTCCGACGAAGCCTATGCGGGCTGCGAGGAGGAGGTGATCGCCCGGGCAAGGGACGCCGGCATCGTCGCGATGCTCCAGGCAGACATCGACTCCGGCACCAGGGAGCGTATGTTCGAGCTCAGTGCCGCTCATCCCGGACACCTCTATAATATGCTGGGGCTCTACCCGGGTTCCGTCACGAAGGGCTGGCGGGACGAGATCGATGCGATGCTGCCCTACCGCAGCCGCGGCGTGGTCGCCGTCGGGGAGATCGGACTCGACTACCACTTCAGCACGGAGTTCAGGGAGGAGCAGAAGGAGGCGTTCCGCACACAGCTGGAGCTCGCTTCCGAATGGGATCTGCCGGTCAACATCCACCTGCGCGATGCGACCGAAGACTTTTTCACCATTATTAAAGACTGCTCTAATCTCCACCTCCGCGGCAATCTGCACGCATTCAGCGGCAGTTATGAGTTCTTCGAGCGTCTGAGCCGTCTGGGCGACTGGTCGGTGGGCATCGGCGGCGTGGTGACATTCAAGCGGTCGAAGATCGGCGAGGACATCGCCCGCATTCCCCTCGAGAGGATACTTCTCGAGACCGATTCGCCCTACCTCGCCCCCACCCCGCACAGGGGCGAACGCAACGAAAGCGCCAACATCCCCATCATAGCCGCGTTCATAGCGGAGCGCAAGGGCCTCCCGCCGGAGGAAGTCGCCCGCGTGACCACGCAGAACGCCAGGAAACTCTTCGCGATATGAAATCTATACTGCTCATCTACACCGGCGGCACCATCGGAATGAAGGAAGACCCCGCCGACGGCACCCTGAAGCCCTTCGACTTCAGCAGCCTGATGGACGAAGTGCCGGAGCTCCGCAAGTTCGGACTGGACATCGACACCTGGAGCTTCTCTCCGCTGATCGACTCATCCGACGTGGAGCCATCCCTCTGGCAGTCGCTCGCGGAGCTGATACGGGAGAAGTACGACGACTACGGCGGCTTCGTCATCCTGCACGGCACCGACACGATGGCCTACAGTGCCTCCGCGATGAGTTTTATGCTCGACAACCTCAGTAAACCGGTCATCTTCACCGGCAGCCAGCTGCCGATCGGCAGGCCGCGCACAGACGGCAAGGAGAATCTCATCTCCGCCGTGGAGATTGCCGCGGCGACCGACTCCCGAGGGCGGGCGCTCGTCCCGGAAGTCTGCATCTACTTCAACTCCAGCCTCCTACGGGGCAACCGCAGCACAAAGACCGACGCGACGGGGTTCGACGCCTTCTGCTCCCCGAACTACCCCGCGCTCGCGACAGCGGGCATCAACATCAGGTACAACGGGAGCTTTATCCGCCATCCCGAAGACGGCAGCGGACCGCTAGTCGTCCACCCGGAGCTCGACACCAGGGTCTCCATCCTCAAGATCCACCCCGGCATCACGGAGCAGGCGGTGCGGGACATCCTGCTCGGCAGCGGGACCAGAGCGGTGATACTCGAGACCTACGGCGCCGGCAACGCCATCTCCAAGCCGTGGTTTCTCCGCATCGTGGGGGAAGCCTGCGCGTCGGGGAAGATCCTGCTCAACGTGACCCAGTGCCTGAGCGGGGACGTCAATATGGACATCTATGCCACCGGGCGCAAGCTCAAGGACGAGGGCGTAATCTCCGGCCACGACATCACAACCGAGAGCGCACTCGGTAAGTTATTCTGTCTTATGGGGAAATATCGCGACAACGGGATGGTCAAGCAGCTGCTCGAAGAGAACCTGAAAGGCGAAATATCAAAATAATTCTTGACGAATGAAAAAAATTTGCTAAATTGCACCGATTTTAAACGTAGATAATTATTACAACTAATACATTATTAAAGTTCATTATGAAAAAGTTTTTTATG
>CAVEAQ010000031.1:0-16572 GCA_963613775.1 bacterium
ACATATATCGCTTGTCGTCGTTGAGCTGTCCAGCGAGCTTGGTCGCGAGCTCCATCGCCTCGGTGCTCTTGCCCAGTATCATATTGACCTTGAGCGCAATGGCGAGGTTGCGGTCCTCGCTTCCGAATGCGGCGTATTCCTTCCTGTCGTCGTCGGCGTACGGCAGACCGGAGGTCAGGCTCTCGGCTACGGCCTTCTTGCCGTCGATGGCATAGGCGGCCGCAAGCAGCCATATCGAGCTGTTCTGCAGCTTCTTGACCTCGTTGCGAAGGTTGTTCATCGCACTGCGCTGAGGCTTGCCGGCAGCAGCGAGGGCGTAGAGCCCGTAGGCCCTGGTGAAGCTGTTTTCTGTCTTGGAAGCGACGATATTGGCGGAGATATACCTGATGAGTCCCGCCTTCATCTCCGCGCTGACTGCATAGCCCTTATCGGACGCTTCCTGCAGGAAATGCAGGGCGTAGACTGTACCGAAGGCCGAAGCCGTACTGTAGGCCCCCGGCCAGTAGGAGAGGGAACCGTCGGATCTGAGGAAGCTGGAGAGCCGGTTGATGGCGGCGCTCACATTCAGCTCGCAGGCCCTGAGCTGCGACTGGCTGCAGTCCTGGATGCTGCCCAGATAGAGCTGCGGGAAGGCGGCTGAGATGGTCTGCTCCACGCAACCGTAAGGATATTCAAGCAGATAAGTGAGCCTCTTGCCGAGATTGACAGGAGGGATGGAGGAGAACTCGACGCTCAGAGCATTGCTCCCGTCGATGCCGAAGAGCTCAGCATCGAGGTCTTTGGTCTCTCCTGCCGCAAGGGAGAACACTGTGGTCCTGGTGTCCTGCGGGTTAGGATTCAGCACATCGATCTCCACCGTGCTGGCGGACTTGTCGGAAGAGCTCTTCGCTGTGGCTGTAAAGCTGGAAACCCCCGCCCTGTCTCCGACCTTGACGTCGAAGTATGCGAGCTGTGTCCCGGCCTTGTCGGAGCGTACGCTCTGGCTGGATGCTCCGCTGAGGGAGAGAGAACCCGAAGCGGCGGCACTGACGGAAATGTCGCCGACGCTGTCCTTGAGGGTGATCACGCTCACCGGCACGCTGAGGCTCTCTCCTGTGCTGAGGGTGCGCGGCAGAGTGATCTGGCTCATCAGCGGCTTGGTGACTGTCACATCCTTGTCCGTGCTGCCCTGGGCCCTGCCGTCGGTCGCGACGACCATCGCCCTGAGCTTCCCGATATATTGCGGCACGTTCACTTTGTGCTGAGCGGTCCTGCCCTTCTTTAGCTCGAACGGTCCGAGATAACTGACCACAGGAGTGAAGCGGTTGGCCTGCTGAGGCTTGATGACTCCCGACCCCTCGTCGCCGCCTCCGATCGCGAAGAGCTTCTCGATCTGCCCGCCGTAGGCTCCGATGATCTTGTCGTAGGAGTCCCAGGTGCGCACGCGCAGAGACTGCTTGGCGTAGAACGACTTCCAGGCATTCGGTGTACTGAACCCGGTGAGGGAGAGCAGTCCCTCGTCCACGAGAGCCACCACATAGCTCATCGGCCTGCCGTCCCTCTCTCTGACGGAGAATTTGAGCTCGGACTCAGGTTGAACCTGGTCCGCAATCGAAATCTCCGGGTGCAGATGTGAACTCTCGTCCTCCACATTGATGTTGGCTATGCCGTAGAGGCGGATAGGCGCGTCGTTGGCGGCATTGCCGTGCGGCTGGATAAGGGAAATGTTGGCATATGCATTAGGTGCCATCTCACCGGTGACCGGAATGTTGATGCGGGTACTCCCGGCGTGGCAGCTGACGCGGCGAGTGACGAGGATTCGTCCGCCCTTCTCCACGGACACCAGCGCAAGCGAGCCCTCGGACGACGGGATGGTGATGCCGGCGGTCTCGCCGACAGAGTAGCTCTCTTTGTCAGTCAGCATATTGAGCTTGGTGGCACTTTCGGATGCGTCACTTGCGGAGCGCTCATTATACACCTCGCAGAGCAGGGTGGCGCTGTGTCCGCCCTTGGGGTCGCTCACCTTGACCACATACGGACCGGCAGGGCACTCTTCCGGCCAGTTGAAACTGAACCTGCCCTTGCCTCCGGTCGTGGAGAGGGTGGTGCTGTAGACTTTCTCGCCCACCTTGCCGGAGTTGTAGTTGGCGGCATAGTAGCTGGCGTTCCACCACCAGCTCCAGCTGACGTGCCAGATCTCGGCCTGCAGAGCGGAGACGCTGACTCCCTTGCCCTCAGCATCCAGTGTGGCGACCTCTATGTCGTGGGACTTGCCGGCGCGGAGGTACTCGTTGCCCCATTCGTCCTTGTCCATCTCGGTGCGCAGTCCGACGTATCTGCCGAACGGCGACATCCTGATGCTGGAGTAGACGGTGCTGAAGTCGCCGCCAGGCTCGAATGCCCGGATGGTGAAGAGAGCGTTGAGCATACCCGGTGCCTTGGCCTTGTTGATGTAGACGTAGGTGTTGAGGCAGGTCTGGCCCTCACCGTCGGTGGTCATATCCCCGTAGTTGAGGGTCTGGCTGCGGAAGCTGCGGGCTACGTCGGAGAAGCTGTAGCCTTCATATCCCTTGAATGTGGTCCTGGCTGCGCTCAGGGTGAGGGAACCGTTGACTTTGAGATTGCTCCCGACCGCTCCGTAGAGCCAGTCCACGCTGACCGTGCCTATGCAATCCTTGCTCGGGGTAATGTATGAATTGTCGAATTTGAGATTGATATCCAGGTTGTTTGGCTTCACGGTCTCGACTCTCAGAGTCTTCTGGAAACTGCGTGAACCAAGCTTGACGCTAACGCTCCAGCGTCCGGTAGGCGCATCGCTCGCGGTAGTGAACGGGAAGTAGCAGATGCGCGTCCTGTCGATCTTGCCGCTGAGGGTCTGTGTGACCTGCCCGTCGGGGTTGCGAAGCTCCGCGGTGACAGGGTGGCCTTCCGGGAGTTCAACTCCGTCGCCCATAAATATTGTGCTGATGTGCAGGGTGTCGCCCGGCCTCCAGACGCCCCTCTCTCCGAAGATGTAGGCTTTGACGCCGCTCTCGGAGTCTTCTCCGTCCACATCGAAACTACTGGTGGACAGGGCGTTGCCGTTGCTGAGCTGCAGGTAGGCGTGGTTCTTGCCCGAAGTGGCTGCAGCGAATGCGGCTTCCTCCACTGCCGGGAAGTTGACCCTGCCTTCGGCGTCGGTCTGACCCTTGCCGAGCTCCTGCTGCGAGAAGCTGTAGAGCTTGACCTTCGCACCGCTCACCGGCTTGCCGCTGAGGATGTCCATCACGGTGACGCTGTAGCCCCTGTCTCCGTGCTTGGCCATCATCGTGATATTGCTCGCGAGCAGGTCCACGCTCCGCTCCTTGTAGGTCGCGTAGTCGCCGAAATAAGAGTCGCTGTCCCAGAACGTTCCCTCCACGAGCGGCTCCCGGCCGCGGATCTCGATGTGGTAGACCGCTCCCGTCTCGGGCCTGATCATCTCGCTCAGACTCAGGCCGTAGGTGCGGTACTCGCGGATGGACGGCGAGCTCGCAGCGCCGAGCACAAGGGTCGTGTCGGCTATGACGTCGGCTACCTTGTAGAGATTGTATCTGGCCTCGTAGCTCTCGAACTGGAGGAACTGCAGGATGTTGTCGCTGTAGACCTTCTTGACTCTCACCTGCGCCTTGGCATAGCCCCTGGCGCCGAACAGCAGATTGAACTCGCCCTTCGAAGGCAGGATGGACCCGGTGCTGAGGAACTGGATCTTAGGAGTCTCGTCTTCCGCTTCCGCCTCTGCCTCTGCCTCTGCGGCGATCTGCGCCTCCGGCTCGGCCTGAGTCGCAGCCGTCACGGCTTCCTGACTTTGCTCGGCAAGGTCCACGAGCGTGGAATCGCCTGCCTGCGAGGTGATTGCGATATCACTGCCTTGGCTCTTGCCAGAATTGTTGCCGCCGCAGGAAGTGAGTCCGACCGCCGCGATCAGCGCTGCAATCGCGAGTGAGCTATAGATTTTCATAATTTCTTTATTATTTTTGTCCCGGTGCACAAATATAGGAAAATACTTTCAATCGCGGCACCTGTACTCATATTCCTGATATGGTATATCTTCTGTCTGCCGCGGAAACTCTTCGACGAACCTCTGTCCGCCACCCTGAGCGCCTCTGACGGCACCCTGATGGGAGCGCGCATCTCTGCGGACGAGCAGTGGAGGTTTGCCCCTGCCGACTCCGTCCCGGACAAGTTCGCCGCCTGCATCACCTGCTACGAGGACAAACGCTTCCGCAGCCACCGCGGGGTGGATCTGCTCTCGTTCGGAAGGGCCCTGGTGCAGAATGTCAGCCGCGGCAGGGTGGTCAGCGGTGCCAGCACCCTCACGATGCAGGTCGTGCGTATGAGCCGCCGGGGTGCGCCGCGCACTCTGCCGGAGAAGCTCTATGAGATGATCCTCGCCACCCGTCTGGAGATCCGCTGCTCCAAGGACGAAATCCTCCTCCTCTACGCCTCCAACGCCCCTTTCGGTGGAAATGTAGTGGGGCTTGAGGCGGCTTCGTGGCGATATTTCGGCCGTCCTGCCGGGGAGCTGTCCTGGGCCGAGAGCGCAATGCTCGCAGTGCTGCCCAACTCTCCCGGCACCATACACCCCGGCCGCAACAGAGACGCCCTGCTCCGCAAGCGCAACTTCCTGATAGACAAACTGGTCGCCCAGGGGATCATAGACGGGCTCGAGGGTGAACTCGCCCGTGACGAGCCGCTCCCCGACCGCCTGGTCAGTATGCCCGACGCAGCCTACCACCTGCTGGAGCGCTGCCGCCGCGAGGGAGGGGACAGGGCGTACCGCAGCACTATAGACTATGCCCTCCAGCGCCGCCTCGGCGAGATTGCGGAGCGTCACTTCAACTACAACCATACCAACCTGGTGGACAATATGGGCATCCTTGTGGCGAGCGTAAGCAGCGGAGAGATAATAGGTTATTATGGCAACACACGCGGCTGCGCGCCTTCGCTCAGGGGGGAGGCCGTGGATATGATTCCGGCCCGCCGCTCCAGCGGCAGCACCCTCAAGCCACTGCTCTATGCCGCTATGCTGCAGGAGGGGAGCATACTGCCCGGGACCCTCATCCGCGATACCCCCTACAACCGCAACAACTTCTCTCCGCACAACTACAACCGCCAGTTCGAGGGGGCGGTGCCGGCTCACGAGGTGATCGAGCGTTCGCTCAACGTACCGTCAGTCAGGATGTTGGAGGCCTACGGCGCGGACCGTTTCCTCAAACTACTTTCCGGGATGGGCTTCAGCTCCATCGATCGCGATGCGGGCCACTACGGCCTCTCGCTCGTGCTCGGAGGCGCGGAGATTACCCTGCAGGATCTTGCCGGGGCATATTACCGGATGGCCGCCGGCCTGAGGGGACTGAGACCTTATGAGAGCCTATCCTACCTTTCCGGCTCGCCGCGTACTGAACTGGATCAGAGCAGGATGCCTCTCGGGCGCGCCGCATGCTACCTCACTTTCGAGGCTCTCGCCAAGGCTAACCGTCCGGAGGAGGAGGCGTCGTGGATGGAGTTCAGCTCAGGGCGCAAGATAGCCTGGAAGACCGGCACCAGCTGGGGCAACCGCGACGCCTGGAGCGTGGGGGTGACCCGGGACTATGTCGTCGCAGTCTGGGTGGGCAACAGCGACGGCGAGGGCCGCGCGCAGATGACGGGGGTCAACTATGCCGCACCGGTGATGTTCGACGTCTTCAATTATCTGCCCGCATCGCCCTGGTTCGATATGCCGCTGGAGGATATGACAAGGGTGGAGGTGTGCTGCGAGAGCGGCAATCCCGCCGGGGAGCTCTGCCCGCAGCGCGACACGATATGGGCGCCGGATGTGCCTGCAAGGCCGGAGGTCTGCCGCTACCACATACTGGTCCATCTCGACCCCGACGGACTCTGGCAGGTCAACAGCAACTGCTGCCCTCCGTCGCAGATCCGCAGCGAGGTGCGCTTCGTGCTGCCTCCGGTGCAGGAGTGGTACTATATGAAGAACCATCTGGACTACATACAGTTGCCGCCCAAGCACCCGGACTACAATGAAGGCTCGCCGGAGGCTTCCCCGATCGACATCATCTACCCGCAGAACGGCATCACCATCGTCGTTACCAGGGGGCTCGACGGCACCCGCAGGGGCGCAGTCTTCCGCGCCGCGCATTCCTCAGCCGCGGCCGAGATATGGTGGCACCTGGATGACGACTACATAGGAAAGACTTCCGGGGAGCACGAGATGATGGTCGCCCCGGAGCCGGGCCGGCACGTGCTCACGCTGGTCGACGTCAACGGTGCGAGCGCGAGCGTGGTGTTCAATTCCCGCTGATAACCACCGGCTTGACTTCGGATTCCGTCTCCTGTGGCTCGTTGAACGGCTCCAGGAACGGGTTGTGCGTCCGCTCGTGGCCTATGGTGGAGTCGGGGCCGTGTCCCGGGCAGACTCTGATCCCCGGGTCGAGCAGGATGAGTTTCTCCATTATCGAGCGGATCTCATCGTCGTAGTCTCCGTACCTGAAGTCAGTGCGGCCGATGGCTCCCGCGAAGAGGGTGTCGCCGCTGAAGAGCACTCCGTCCTTCCGGTCCAGGAAGCACACTCCGCCGGGGGTGTGCCCGGGGGTTGCGATGACTTCGAAGCTGATGCCCGCCGCTTCGATGACGCTGCCGTCTGCAATATCACTGCCGCTGAAGCTGCAGTCCGGCTCCCGGATGCCGAATCTGGCGGCCATCTCGCGGCCATATTCCAGCACCGCCTTCTCGGAGGGGTGCATATAGACCCGGGTGCCGTAGAGCTCCTGCAGTCTTTTCACGCCGTAGATGTGGTCCGGATGCGCGTGGGTTAGCAGTATCGCCTCCGGCGTGAGGCCGCGGGTCCGCAGGGCGTCGAGGAATTCCCGCTCCTCTTCGGGCTCGTAGAATCCCGGGTCCACCACCGCGCAGCGGCCCTCCTCCCGCCAGGCGATTGCCGCCCGTTCCCGGAAGAGGTTGAATGAGAATTGGAGTATGTTCAGCATTTCTTTTTCGGATTATCGCTCAAAAATACGAAATACTTTATTAAATTTGTATTTATGCATATCGGAATAGCGGGCAATATAGGCAGCGGCAAGACAACCCTCACCAGGATGCTTGCCGCACATTACGGCTGGACTCCCAAGTATGAGTCGGTCACACACAATCCTTATCTTGAAGACTACTACAGGGACATCCCCCGCTGGTCCTACAACCTCGAGACCTACTTCCTCGCGCAGCGCTTCAGGGATCTGCTCGAGATCTCCAAGTCCGACGAGGTGATCATCCAGGACCGCACCATCCTCGAGGGCGTCCACATCTTCGTGACCAACAACCTCGAGATGGGCAACCTCTCGCAGCGCGACTACGATACCTATATGCAGATCTTCGACCTGATGATGTCGATGGTCAGCCCTCCCGATCTGCTCATCTACCTCAAGTGCTCCGTGCCGCACCTTGTCGCGCAGATCCAGAAGCGCGGGCGCGACTACGAGCAGAGCATGAGCCTCGACTACCTCGCCGGACTCAACGAGAAGTACGACAAGTGGATCGAGGGCTACCGGGACAGCCTGCTGGTGATCGATGCCGACAGGCTCGACTTTGAGAACAGGCCCGAGGACTTCGAGGCGGTGACGGACAAGATTGACTCCAGACTCTACGGACTGTTCAAATAATTGCTAACTTTGCAGATTGTTAACATCTTAAATATATGCATATCGCGATTGCAGGAAATATAGGCAGCGGCAAGACCACCCTCACCAGGATGCTCGCCGCGCATTACGGCTGGACCCCTAAGTTCGAGTCGGTCGACTTTAATCCATATCTCGCTGATTTCTACGATGATATGGAGAGGTGGGCGTTCAATCTCCAGATCTATTTCCTCAACAAGCGCTTCAAGGATGTGGTGGACATCGCCAATACGGACGCCGTGATCGTGCAGGATCGCACCATCTACGAAGACGCGCGCATCTTCGCCCCCAACCTCCACGATATGGGGCTGATGAGTACCCGCGACTTCGAGAACTACTCCGACCTCTTCGACCTGATGATGTCGCTCGTCGGAGTCCCGGATCTGCTGATCTATCTCCGCTCCAGCGTGCCTGCGCTGATCTCCAAGATCCAGAAGCGCGGCCGCGACTACGAGAAGAGCATCCGCATCGACTACCTCACCGGCCTCAACGAGAAGTATGAAAGATGGATCAAGGACTACAAAGGCAACCTGCTGGTCATAGACGCAGACCATATTGACTTCGCAAACGAGCCTTCCGACTTCGAGAAGGTGACCGATATGATCGACGCGCAGCTCTACGGCCTCTTCTCCCCGACCCCCGCAGGTGAATAAAAATTCAGACTCATGACAGACAACAAAAGACCTACAATCATTGACTTCGTAGAGAAGTATACCCGCCAGTACGCATCTTCAACCTTCCTTCGCGAGAAGGTGGACGGAGAGTGGACAGAGACCAGTTTCGAGCAGACCCGCATCCGCGGCAGGCGGCTCGCAGCCGGATTTATGGCTCTCGGCCTCAAGAAAGGCGAGAAGGTGGCCCTCATCTCCGAGGGCCGCAACGAGTGGATCTTCAGCGAGCTCGGCATCCTCTACGCCGGTGCGGTCAACGTGCCGCTCTCCTTCAAGCTTGAGTCCGACCGCGACCTGCTCTTCCGCATCACCCACTCCGACTCCCGCTTCATCGTGGCTTCCGAGAGCCAGATAGTCAAGGTCCGCAGGGTCATCGACCGCTGTCCGGCAGTCGAGAAGGTCATCGTGATCGATGATATCGAGCTTCAGGAGGGAGAGATACATCTCAAGGACATATACGCCGCAGGCGACAAGTTCCTCGCGGAGCACGCTTCCGAGATGGAGGAGCGCATCGCGAGCGTCGGACCGGACGACTACGCCAACATCAGCTACACCTCCGGCACCACCGCCGATCCTAAGGGCATCCTGCTCACGCACCGCAACTACACGGCCAATGTGGAGCAGTGCCGCTCAGTGGTGAAGATTGAGGAGGGCTGGGTGATGCTTATCATCACTCCTCTCGACCACTGCTTCGCACACGTGGCCGGATTCTATGTGATGATGAGCTACGGCGGAAGCATCGCCACCGTCCCTGGCGGCAAGAGCGCCGTCACGATGCTCAAGAACATCCCGATCGCCATCAGGGAGACCCGCCCTCAGGTGATGCTCTCCGTGCCTGCCATCTCCCGCAACTTCAAGAAGAACATCGAGGCCGGCATCAAGAAGCAGGGCCCTCGTGCAGAGAAGCTCTTCGACTTCGCGGTACACAATGCAATCGTCTACAACAGAGAATATTACAACGCCGGCAAGCCGTGCTGGAAGATGTGGTGGAGAAAGCCTCTGATGTCGCTTTTCGACAAGCTGCTCTTCTCCAAGATCAGAGCCAACTTCGGCGGCAGGCTTCAGTTCTTCGTGGGCGGCGGCGCGCTGCTGGACATCGAGCTCCAGAGGTTCTTCTGCGCCATCGGTATGCCTATCTTCCAGGGCTATGGCCTCTCCGAGGCTACCCCTGTGATCTGCTCCAACTCTCCGGGCCACGCCCGCTTCGGCTCTTCAGGCCGCACCGTGGAGCCTATGGATATCAAGATCTGCGACGAGGATGGCAAGAGCCTTCCTGCAGGTGAGACAGGCGAGATCGTGATCAGAGGCGAGAATGTGATGGCGGGCTACTGGAAGAACCCTGAGTCCACAGCCAATACCATCATCGACGGCTGGCTGCACACCGGCGACCGCGGCTACATCTGCAAGGAAGATCCGCGCTACCTCTATGTGACAGGACGTTTCAAGAGCCTGCTCATCTCCTCCGACGGCGAGAAGTACTCTCCTGAGGGATTTGAGGACAGCCTTGCCGACGGCTCCAAGTACATCGAGGCATCAGTGCTCTACAACAACCAGAGCCCATATACCGTAGTGATAGTAGTGCCTAACAAGCCGGCTCTCGCCGACGCCGTGAGCAAGCAGGGCAAGGATCCGGACAGCGAGCAGGGACGCAAGGCCCAGCTCGAGATACTTCAGGGCGAGGTAGACTCCTACCGCGCCGGCGGACGCCACGCGGGACTCTTCCCGGAGAAGTGGCTCCCTGCCGCCATCATCGTGGCCGACACTCCTTTCACCGAGCAGAACGGTATGCTCAACACCACCGCCAAGATGGTGCGCGGCAAGGTGGAGAAGTTCTACGCCGACCGCATCGAGTACGCGATGACGGCGGAGGGCAAGCAGCTTCTCAACCCTAAGAACCTCAAATCGCTCGAGTAACACATAAACCAATAACACACCAATGGAAAAGAAAAGAAATATGGTCGCCATAGTGACGATGTGCTTCATCTTCGCGATGATCTCCTTCGTCACCAATATGGCCGCGCCTTTCGGGAATGTCTGGAAAAACGGATATTCCTGGGCAAGCATGATGGGTAATATGATGAACTTTGCCGCATACCTCTTCATGGGTATCCCCGCCGGCAAGATGCTCGTCAGGGTCGGATACAAGAAGACCACCCTCATCGCCCTGGCGGTCGGATTTGTCGGCATCGTCATCCAGTGGCTCTCCAGCCGCACCTTCCTCGGGGACGCCGCAATCTATGTCTATCTGCTCGGAGCGTTCGTCTGCGGCTTCTGCGTATGTATGCTCAACACCGTTGTCAATCCGATGCTCAACATCCTCGGCGGCGGCGGCAACAAGGGCAACCAGTACATTCAGATCGGAGGCACGATGAACTCCCTCACCGCCACTCTCACCCCGCTTCTGGTGGGCGTGCTGATCGGTACCGTGACCGAATCCACCAAGATGAGCGATGTGGCACCTCTGCTCTTCATCGCAATGGCGGTGTTCGCGGTAGCGTTCGTGATCATATCGTTCGTCAATATACCTGAGCCTGCAGCAGAGAGGAAGAATGTCAAGCTGGAGCGCAGCGCCTGGAGTTTCCGCCACTGCACCCTCGGTGTGATTGCGATATTCTTCTATGTCGGCGTTGAGATCGGCATCCCGGCAGAGCTCAATTTCTACATCACCGATATGGACTTTGTGGGTGCCGCATCAGTGGGCGGAGCGTTTGCCGCCGCCTATTGGCTGCTGATGATGTGCGGACGTTTTCTGAGCTCGTTCATCAGCGGTGCGGTGAGCACCAAGACCCAGATGACAGTCGTGTCGTCCGTGGCTATCATATTCCTGCTTATAGCGATCTTCCTTCCTGAAGCCAATACCATCGACTTCAAGCTCGCCGGAGACTCCGGCGCGGCCAAGTTCTTCAAGCTTGAGGCGGACGCTGCCGGTGTGGTGGCTTTCACCATCCCTACCAAGTGTATCTTCATCGCTCTCTGCGGTCTCTGCACTTCGATTATGTGGGGCGGCATCTTCAACCTGTCCACCGAGGGACTCGGCAAGTACACTGAGCAGGCTTCCGGCATCTTCATGATGATGGTGGTCGGCGGCGGCCTTATGCCTCTCGCCCAGGATGCCATCGCCAAGAGTCTCGGCTGCATCGCCAGCTACTGGCTTGTGATTGCGATGCTCTGCTTCATCCTTTACTATGCCGCAGTCGGCTGCAAGAATGTCAATAAAGATATCGCTGTAGACTGATGGACAGGCAGTACGTTGTCGGGGTGGATGTCGGGGGGCAGACCTCCAAGCTGGGCGTAGTCAATGCGCGCGGCGAGGTGCTCGCGCAGTCGGTCATCCGCACTGACAGCTTCGGTGAGGATGCCGACGCGTATCTCAGGGCTCTTGCGGAGGCCGTCAGGACCTGCGTGGCCGAGAGCGGCAAGCCGTTGGAGGAGATCCGCGGCGTCGGAGTGGGCGCGCCCAACGGCAACTACTACACCGGACAGATGGCCTATGCACCTAATGTGAAGTGGGCGTCCGGGGGCGTGGTGGAGTTCTCCAAGGGGCTCAGCGGCTATCTGGACGGGATTCCGGTGTCGCTCACCAATGATGCCAACGCCGCCGCGGTGGGTGAGATGACCTACGGCGTGGCGCGCGGGATGAAGGATTTCATAATGATCACTCTCGGCACAGGCGTCGGCAGCGGTATCGTGATCGACGGCAAGGTGGTCTATGGGCACGACGGCAACGCCGGTGAGCTCGGGCACACCAGCGTAGTCCGCTACAACGGCCGCCCTTGCGGCTGCGGCAAGACCGGCTGCCTCGAGGCGTATTGCTCTGCGATCGGAGTCGCCCGCACGGCACGCGAGTGGCTGGAGGCCGGCAGCGAGCCTTCGCTGCTCAGGGGTGTGGACAATATCACTTCCAAGGATATATATGATGCTGCCAGACAGGGCGATGCCCTCGCGCTGAGGGTGTTCGACTACACCGGCCGTATCCTCGGACACAGCTTCGCCAACTTCGTGGCCTTCAGCGCCCCGGAGGCGATTGTGCTCTTCGGCGGCCTCGCAAGGGCGAAGGAGTTCCTCTATGAGCCGATGTGCGAGGCGATGGAGGCGAACCTGTTCGGGCACTGGAAGGGAAAGGTTAGGATTATGTTCTCCCAGCTCAAGGAGTCCGATGCCGCCATCCTCGGCGCGTCTGCTCTGGCTTGGGAATTGTAGGAGATTTTTAAATTTTTTATAGTCAGTATGAAAATGTACAAAGTTTTTGCAGCCCTCGTGATGGGTGTTGCAGTTGTTGCCTGCAATGGCGCGGCTCCAGCCGCACAGGCAGAGGGGGACGAGGCTGTCCCGGCAGTGAAGAAGGCCGCTGATTACAAGCCGAGCAAGGCTCAGAAGGATTCCGTTGCATACCTGCTCGGTATCCAGTTCGGCAGCTTTATGAAGAACTACGATTTCGGCGAGGATCTCAGCTACAATACCATCGTCGAGGGTATCAAGGATTTCCTTGGCGCCAAGGGCGACTATCGCTCAGAGGATTTCGTAAAGCAGTTCAGGGTTGACCCCAACTCCATGAACGATGCTTTCAACACCTATCTCGAGCAGAGGCACAACTACACTTCTCTCGCCAACAAGGAGAAGGAAGAGAAGTACCTTGCGGCCAACGCCAAGAAGTCTGATGTCAGCACCACCGATTCAGGCCTGCAGTACACCATCGTCGAGGCCGGCAACGACGTGAAGCCTAGCGCTGCAGATACAGTCTGGGTACGCTACAAGGGTGCTCTGACCGACGGTACCGTGTTCGATGAGGTCGCTGAGGATGCTGAGCCTATCAAGTTCACTCTCGGCCAGGTCATCAAGGGTTGGGGCGAAGGTCTCCAGCTCATCGGCGAGGGCGGTAAGGTCAAGCTCTATATCCCTTCAGAGCTCGGTTACGGCGAGCAGGGTGCAGGCACCATCCCTCCTTGCTCAACGCTTGTATTCGACGTTGAACTGATCAAGGTCGGCAAGTTCGTCACGGCAACTCCGCAGGAGTAGTCGCTGCGCGACTTGCCTGGCTTCTCTAACCTCAGCCCTAACAATTATCGGGGCTACCGCCCCGAACCCTAGCGGCGCTCAAGTCGCTTTTCGACTTTGCTGCGCAAAGTCCCGTGACCGCGCCGGTGCTCTGACGAGCACTTCCAGGCAAGAGAGGCATCGGCCGCAATGTGCGAGCACGGTCTCCGGGCGGTCTGCTTTCGCGGGCTTCCAGGCAAGAGAGGCAAGGGAAACAATATGCGAATAAACAGTTCGGGGAGTTGTCCCGGGAGGTTCCTCTCCTGCGTCAACTTCCCGAAATTTTGTGTGTCGGCGACTCCCGATTGCGACCCGCTATCCTGTCGAGGGGCGGTCGCCGAGAGAGTCGGAGCACCGTGGGGCTGTGACGAATTGGTGCGGTTTGTACAGGATTTTTGAGGATAAAATTTAAGAAGAACTAACTTTGCGGTATGGAATATCTGTCGAAGGAACGCTATGATGAGATAGCGGCGGAGTTGGACCGGCTCATCAATGTGGAATATCCGAGGATCAAGGACGACCTCTCGGAGGCCAGGGCGCAGGGCGACCTGAGCGAGAACGCCGGTTACCGCGCCGCCCGCCGCGCCCAGGGCAAGGCGATCAGCCGCATCCGTTTCCTGCAGAAAGTGCTCCAGTTCTCCAGGGTCATCGACACCAAAGCCCTGCCCAAAGACAAGATCTCGCTCCTCAGCCGGGTCAGCTTCACCAACCTTAAGACCGGTGCGTCCCTGACCTACACCATTGTCAGTCCGCACGAGATGGACATCGAAGCCGGCAAGATCTCGCTCAAATCCCCGATCGGCGCGGCCCTGATGGACCACAAGGTCGGCGATATTGTCGATGTCGACGCTCCGTCCGGCACTTTCCGGCTCCGTATCGACGGCGTCACCCAGCCGTAATTGGTCTCCGGCACCGATCCCTCCACAAGCTGTTCGTGTTGGCGTATTGATTCGGCTGCCTGGTTTGCCCCAATAATAAACCGAGAAGCCCTCCTTGCGGGAGGGCCTTTCGGGTGCGATGTGGGGCTCGAACCCACGACAACCAGAACCACAATCTGGTGCTCTACCAACTGAACTAATCGCACCGTGTTCAATCAGCGCGGAATACTTCCGCTCGATAGGTCTGCAAAGATACGAAGAATTTTCGTCTGTGCAAGAGTCCGTGCCCCAAAAAAGATTATCTTTGCAGGACTAAACAGCGCAATATGTCAAAAGAGATAAAATTTTCCCTCGTCTACAGGGATATGTGGCAGTCCTCCGGCAAATATCAGCCGAGAGTTGACCAGCTGGTAAGGGTGGCTCCAGCCATCATCGATATGGGTTGCTTCGACCGCGTGGAGACCAACGGCGGTGCGTTCGAGCAGGTTAACCTCCTCTACGGGGAGAACCCTAACGTCTCCGTCCGCAAGTGGACCGCACCTTTCCACAAGGCCGGCATCCAGACCCATATGCTCGAGAGGGGTCTCAACGCCCTGCGTATGAACCCGGTACCTGCAGATGTCCGCGAACTGATGTTCAAGGTCAAGAAGGCCCAGGGTACCGACATCGCCCGCTCGTTCTGCGGACTCAACGACCACCGCAACCTCAAGCTCTCCGTCGAGTACGCCAAGAAGGCCGGGATGATCTCCCAGGCTGCGCTCTCCATCACCAATTCCCCGGTACACACGGTAGAGTACTACCTCGGGGTAGCCAGCCACCTCGTGGAATACGGTGCCGACGAGATCTGCCTCAAGGATATGGCCGGCGTAGGCCGTCCGACCTTCCTCGCCGAGCTCACCGCCGACATCAAGAAGAAATACCCGCACATCAAGATACAGTACCACGGCCACTGCGGCCCGGGATTCTCCCCGGCATCGATGCTGGAGGTTGCCCGCGCCGGCGCCGACTACATCGACGTGGCAGTCGAGCCGCTCGCCTGGGGCAAGGTCCACCCGGATGTGATCACCATCCAGCAGATGCTCCGCGCCGACGGATTCACCGTCAAGGACATCAATATGGACGCATATATGGAGGTGAGGCGCCTCACCCAGGAGTTCATCGATGACTTCCTCGGCTACTGGATCAACCCGAGCAACTCCCTGATGACCTCGCTCCTGGTGGGCTGCGGTCTGCCGGGCGGTATGATGGGTTCGATGATGGCCGACCTCAAGGGCTTCAAGGCCGCGATCAACGCCTCCGAGCGTGCAGGCGGCAAGCCGGAGAGCAGCCTCGACACGCTGATGGTCAAGCTCTTCAACGAAGTCGAGTACGTCTGGCCGAAGCTCGGATATCCTCCGCTCGTGACCCCGTTCAGTCAGTATGTCAAGAACACCGCCCTGATGAACCTCCTCGCCCTCAGCCAGAACAAGCCGCGCTTCAGCAGCATCGACAAGGACACCTGGGGGATGATTCTCGGCAGGATGGGCACTCTCCCGGGCAAGCTCGCCCCGGAGATCGTCGCCCTCGCCAAGGAGAAGGGTATGGAATTCTACACCGGCAACCCTCAGGATATGTATCCGGACGAGCTTCCTAAGTTCCGCCAGATGATGAAGGACGAGGGTTGGGACTGCGGGCAGGACGACGAGGAGCTCTTCGAGCTCGCGATGCACGAGAGGCAGTACCGCGACTACCGCAGCGGAGTAGCCAAGGAGCGCTTCAACAAGGAGCTCTCCGAACTCAAGGCCAAGGCCGGCGCACCAATCGTGGTGAAGCGCCCGGTGGTCGAGATGCCTGAGTTCGACATCGACAAATATGTGGAGAAGTACCCTAAGGCCACTCCTCTGCAGGCTCCGGCCAAGGGCAAGATGCTCTGGCAGATAGATGTTGAAGACGCGTCCGGGGCACCTGTCGCCGGTACCGCCGTCAAGGCGGGCGAGGCCTGCGGCTATGTGCAGACCTATTACGGGATGGAGGAGATCCTCCCTGCCGTGAGCGGCCGCATCGTGGCAGTCACCGCCCCTCAAGGCAAGGATGTCGTCAAGGGCGAGATTGTCGCATTTGTCGAATAAATAATTGACGCGCAAATATTTAGGCTCGGATGTCGCAAGGCTTCCGAGCCTTTGCTTTGACATTTTGTCACAGATTTGCCCGTGGCAAAGCTTTTGAAGATACATCTGTCGTCCTGCCGGAGCTGGCAGGCGGAATTAAAGATAATTATAAAAAACATCAGATATGGGAAAGATTATTGGAATTGACCTCGGTACCACGAACTCCTGCGTGGCC
>CAVEAQ010000032.1:0-16511 GCA_963613775.1 bacterium
AATCCGAAGTTGACGGCAAGGAAGTCGGAGACGAATTCGAATTCACCCTCAGCCCTGAGGAAGGCTACGGCACCTACGACCCGAGGTACGAGATCGACATCCCTCTGGCGGCGTTCGAGGTGGACGGCAAGCTCCGCGACGACCTGCTTGTGCCGGGCAATGTGATCCCGATGCTCAACTCCGCCGGACAGGTGGTTCAGGGTCTCGTGAAGTCAGTCGGCAAAGAGAGCGTCAAGATGGACTTCAACCACCCTATGGCAGGCAAGACCCTGCACTTCACCGGCAAGGTGGAGAAGGTGCGCGAAGCTACCGAGAAGGAGCTCAAGGAAGGGCTGCACGGAGAATACCTCCCTAAGGAAGGCTGCTGCGGAGGCGGTTGCAAGGGCGGCTGCAAGGATGGCGAGTGCAACTGCGGCGATAGCTGCGACTGCGGCTGCAAGGATGGCGAGTGCGGCTGCGGAGACTCCTGCGACTGCAAGTAGGACCTTGAACGTCTGAGCGTTGAAGACGGCCGTCGTCATACTTAACTGGAACACGCGAGACTACCTCGCGCAGTTCATCCCTGCCCTCGAGGAGAGTCTGCAGGGGCTGGACGCCGGACTCATCGTGGCAGACAATGCCAGCAGCGACGGCTCGCCGGAGATGCTCGCGGAGCACTTCCCCGGTGTGAAGACGATACGGTTCGAAGAGAACTACGGATTCACCGGGGGCTACAACCGGGCCATTAGGCATCTGTTGGATGGCGGTGCGGACGAGCCGGAATATATCGTTCTCATAAATTCCGACGTACTCGTAAGCCAGGACTGGCTGGGCACTCTTGTCGCCTATATGGACACCCATCCCGACTGCGGGGTCTGCGGGCCCAAACTGCTCGCGCTGCTGCACGATGGCGGGGGGTACCGATGCGGCGACACTCTGGAATACGCTGGCGCCGCAGGCGGCTATCTCGACCGCTTCGGTTTTCCCTTCTGCAGGGGGCGCGTGCTCTCCCGCACCGACACTGACTCCCCGCGCTACAGCGCAGAGAAAGACGTGCTCTGGGTCTCCGGAGCCTGTCTGGTGACCCGCGCCAGTCTCTGGAAGGCAATTGGCGGTCTGGACGGCAGGTTCTTCGCCCATATGGAGGAGATCGACTTCTGTTGGAAAGCACAGCTGCTGGGCTACAGGGTAAGCGTGGTGCCTTCGGCGAAGGTGTATCACCTCGGCGGTGGGACTCTTCCGCGGACTTCGCCCGCCAAGCTGAAGCTCAACTACCGCAACGGGCTGCTCATGCTGGACAACAACCTCGCCGCCACTATAGGCCCCGCCAGGGCACGCAGACGCATCCGGACGCGCATCCTGATCGATGACTGCAGTGCGCTGGTCTATCTGCTGAGGGGTCAGCGGGACAACTTCCGCGCGGTGCGTGAGGCGCACAGGGAATACCGCCATCTGAAGGCCGCCCCCAGCAGAGTTGCAGAACCGAAAGGGCGGCCGAAGGGGCTGCTGGATGTCTGCATCATCCTCCAGGCAATGCTGAGAGGCAAGGGAATATTTGATTATACGCAACGCTATGAAGATAGTCATTGAAGGTGCAGGCGAGATCGGAACCCATCTCGCCAAGATGCTTAGGGCCGAGGGCAACGAAATCACGGTCATCGACGACAACACGCAGCGGATAGATGCTCTCGCGGCCACCTCCGATGTGGAGACCGTCACAGGGAACCCCTCCTCGCTCAAGGTGCTCCGCGAAGCCGGAGCGGGCAGCGCCGACCTCTTCATCGCAGTCTACCCTTTCGCAGCCCAGGAGATCAACATTGTGGGCGCCCTGCTCGCGAAGCGCCTGGGGGCCGCCAAGGTAATCGCGCGAATCAGCGACGAGGACTGCCTCTCCGCAGAGAACAAGCTGCTCTTCAAGGAGTTGGGCATCGATATGATGTTCTATCCCGAGAGGATTGCCGCCGATGAGATCATCGACTTCCTCAAGCACAATTCCACGGCGGAGACTATGGAGTTCGCGCGCGGCAAGCTGCAGATCGCCGTCTTTAAGCTCAACGAGGACTCCCCTCTCCTCGACCTGAAGCTCTCCGAGTTCATCGGCACGGTGCCTGCGGACCAGCTGCGGCAGTTCCGCGTGATCGCCCTCTCCCGCGACGGCAGGACCATCATTCCGAAGCTCAACACCAAGTTCCGCTTCGGCGACCTTGTGTTCACCATCTCGCGCCGCGAGGGAGTCGAACTCCTGCACAGGCTCTTCGGCAAGTGCAACATTGACATCGGAAGCGCGTTCATACTCGGCGGCAGCCGCACGGCTGAAATGTTGGCGCGCACCCTGGCGCAGAACGGTCTCTCGGTCAAGATAGTGGAGAAGGACCGCGAGCGCTGCCTGAAGCTGTCCGAGAACCTTCCGGACAGCGTTCTGGTCATCAACGGCGACCCGCGCAACTCCGACTTCCTATACGAAGAAGGCATACAGCAGTACGATGCCTTCATCGCACTTGGCGACAATGACGAAAGCAATGTACTCTCCTGCGTGGTGGCGCGCAAGTTCGGTGTGGCGCGCACAGTGGCAGGAGTCGAGAACATCGAATACATCCGGCTCGCGGAGGAGATGGGCGTGGACAATGTGATCAACCGCAAGCTCATCACCGCCGGCAGGATCTTCCGGCTGACGCTCTCCGGCAAGGCACGATTCGTACGCTATATGGCCGGCACCAATACGGAAGTGATGGAATACACCGTAGCCCCGGGTGCCGCCATCACCAAAGCCCCGCTCAAGGGGATAGACTTCCCGCAGAATGCGATAATCGGCGGCGTGATCAGGGGCAACGATGCCTTCATCGCCGTCGGCGACACGCAGATCGAGGCCTATGACAGGGTGGCCATATTCGCCCTGCCGGAGTCCATCAGCGAGATAGACCGCTTCTTCAGATAAGCGGTGACAATATGTCATTGGCAGGAGATTTGATTCGTATGGGGGCATAAACAATGAATGAATTATGGCAGAAACAGAAGATATAAAGCAGGAAAACCAGGTTGAGAAGGAGACGGAGGCGGTAGAGAACAGGAAGAAAAAGCAGAAGAAGGAAGACCCGCTGCGCAAGCAGGTCGATGAGCTTACTGACAAATTGGCGAAGGAGAAGGACGACTATCTCCGTCTGATGGCGGAGTTCGAGACATTCCGCAGGCGTTCAGCCGAGGAGAGGCTCTCGCTCGTCGCTTCCGCATCGGCCGATACCATCAAGGGGATGCTTCCGGTGCTCGACGCCTGCGAGAGGGCCATCGAGATGCTCGCGTCTTCTGCGGACGAAGCCGCGAAGGAAGGTACAAACCTCATCTACGACAAGCTGATGGGCTACCTCAAGTCCAAGGGTCTCGACCGCATCGAGGCCAAGGGCGAGAAGTTCGACACCGACTTCCACGAGGCTGTGACCCAGATTCCGGCCGGGAGCGAGGAGATGAAGGGTAAGGTGATCGACGTGATCCAGACCGGCTATACCTTCAACGGCAAGGTCATCCGCTATGCCAAGGTAGTAGTGGGAGCATAGACTGATTATGGCAGAGAAAAGAGATTACTATGAAGTGCTCGGCCTCCAGAAGGGGGCGAGTGCGGACGATATAAAGAGCGCATACCGCAAGGCTGCGCTCAAATGGCATCCTGACCGCTGGGTAAGCGGCACGGACGCCGAGAAGAAGACTGCCGAAGAGAAGTTCAAGGAAGCCTCCGAGGCTTATTCTGTGCTAAGCGACCCTGACAAGAAGGCCAAATACGACCAGTTCGGATTTGCCGGAGTGTCCGGCAGCGCAGGTCAGCAGGACTGGGCGCAGGGTTTCGGCAGCCTCAATGACATCCTCAACAACCTCTTCGGAGGCAATTTTGACTTCGGCGGAGGGTTCAGCGGCTTCGGCGGTTCGTCCTACAGCGGCAGGAGAGAGCGCGGCGGCACGCGCACGATGAGGGGCAGCGACGTCACAGTCAAGCTGCGCCTCACCCTCGAAGAGATTGCGAGCGGATGCGAGAAGACCATCACCGTCGAGCGCAACCGCCCTTGCCAGAAGTGCGGCGGGCGCGGCACGACCAACGCTTCCGATGTCAAGACCTGCCAGGCATGCGGAGGCAGCGGCCAGGTAATGAGCGGAAGTTTCCTCTTCAGCAGGATCAGCACCTGTCAGACCTGCAAAGGCACGGGCAAGATAGTCAGCAACCCCTGCTCGGCCTGCCGGGGCACGGGTGTAGTGAAAGTCAAGGAAAGCGTGAGCATCAAGATCCCTGCAGGAGTCGAGAACGGCATGCAGCTCACCGTGCAGGGCGGCGGAGATACCGGTCCACAGGGAGGAGTCAACGGCGATCTCCGTGTGATCATCGAAGAAGCGCCGCACTCACTCTTCAAGCGTGACGGGGTCAACCTCTTCTACACCAAGGTCATAAGGGTAACTGACGCGATACTCGGATGTGAGATTACCATACCTTGCCTCGACGGCCCGCAGACCCTCAAGCTGCCTGCCGGCACACAGTCCGGCACAGTTCAGAAACTTCGCGGCAAGGGGCTCCCTGCCGTCAGCGGCTACGGTGCAGGCAGGGGCGACCTCTATGTCAAGATCCTTATCTGGGTGCCTCACAAACTGAACCGCAGCGAGAAGGACGCTCTGGAAGCTATAAGGAACAGCGACTCCTTCAAACCCGCACCGACAAGGGACGATATGGAAATCCTCAAAAAAGAGAGCGAATTCTTCTGAAAAATTTTGCAGGATTACAAATAATCGCTATATTTGCAATCCGAAAAAAGCAGCCTCTCTTCAGACGGTTTGATGACGCTGCGCTTAACAACATAATTTGATATTATGGATTTGATGAAAATAGTGGAGCAGGCCTTCAACGAGAACAAGGCTGCATCCTATCCGGAGTTCAAGGCAGGTGACACCATCACCGTGACCTACAAGATCAAAGAAGGTGACAAGTTCAGACTTCAGAGTTTCCGTGGCGTAGTGATCCAGATCAGCGGATCCACCCCATACACGAAGACCTTCACCATCCGCAAGATCTCCAACGGTGTCGGTGTCGAGAGGATTTTCCCTTACGAGTCTCCGGCGATTGAGAAGATTGAGCTCAACAAGGTCGGCAAGGTTCGTCGCGCACGCATCTTCTACCTCCGCAACCTCGCAGGCAAAAAGGCCCGCATCAAGGAGGCGAAGCGCAATGTAGCGAAGGACGCTCCGGCAGAATAAAATACGAACCGGCCAAGTGCCGGTTACGAATTGGCGCCTTAGCTCAGCTGAATAGAGCATTTGACTACGGATCAAAAGGTCGCAGGTTTGAATCCTGCAGGCGTCACGCTAAAGAACCGACCACCAAGGCCGGTTCTTTTCGTATATCATTGGGGGCAAGGCGCTCCCCTACTGCTCAGGCTGCTGTGCGTCCGGGTCTATCTTGGTGAAATCCACTTCCCCGAACCACTCGCGCATCTTGTCCTGTGCCTGCTTCTTCACTGCATCGGAGAGATGTCCCTTGACATAGGAATATGCGGCGATGAGGGCGGCGAAGTCGTCGACATAGCCGGCCATCGGCACGAAGTCCGGCACGAGGTCTATAGGTAGGATAAAATAGCCCAGTGCCCCGAGCAATATGGACTTCTCCTTGGAGCTGACAGCAGGGTCGCGCATCTCATAGTAGAGAATCATTGCCACATAGACTGCTCCGAGCCCAGCCTTCTTGGCGGCCTTCTTGACCTTGGCCCAGAACGCGTTCTCAGAATATTCGTCCTGGTATTTCTCGATATCTTCAGGTATCATAGACTCAAACAATTTTTCACGGTGATTGCAAATATAGTGATTAGTTCCGAAATTTATCCAAACTCCGGCAAATATGAGCCACAGATGTGTACAGGGCATATTTTCAATAGCAACAAAGCAATACTATCGAAATGAATTATAGCCATCATCGAAATAAAGAATTACGAAAAATTTTTAAAAACTAATTAATTGACTTATATTTGCGCGAATTTCATTTCCAGAATATAATGGAGCTCAGACAACTGCACTATTTCGTCAGGGTCGCCGAGACCCTCAATTTCTCTGAAGCCGCCAGAGGTCTCTTCATCACGCAAAGCACCCTCTCCCAACAGATCAAGCAGCTCGAGGAAGAATTGGGCATCGTCCTCTTCACGAGGGACTCCCACTCCGTCTCACTCACCGAGAACGGCGAGAAACTGCTGCCTCTCGCGGAGAAGACTCTACAGGACGCAAAGGACTGCCTCAACCAGATCAGGGACCTGCAGGAGATGGTCTCCGGAGAGCTCGTAATAGGAGCGACATACTCGTTCTGCCCCATCCTCACCGAAACCCTGCGCAGCTTCCTGGATGCCTATCCCGGGGTCAAGCTCAAGATCTACAGCCGCAGGATGGAGGAGCTTATGGAGATGCTGCAGAGACGCGAAGTGGACTTCGTACTCGCCTTCAAGCCGAGCAGTCTGAGCGAGGAGATCGAGTCCCTGACCCTCTTTGACGACAAGATTTCCGTCATACTCCGCAAGGATCACCCTCTCGCCGACCGCAGCGTGCTCGGGATCAAGGACCTCGAGAGACAGAGCATAGTGATGCCGGCCAAGGGGCTTCAGGCGCGCAACGCGCTGGACAGGATGATGGACGTGAACGGATCGGGGCTCAACATACAGGTCGAACTGGACGAGGTGAATATGCTCCTCGATGTGGTGGAGGGCAGCAGGATGCTCACCTTCCTCTCCGAGGCCACCATCTACCACCGCGAGAACCTCAAGGCTATCCCGCTCGATATCCACGGCAACCAGGTGGAGGGCTGCATCCATATGCTCCGCAAAGCCTACCGCAAGAAGTCAGCGAAAGTATTCCTCAAGATGCTCCGCGAATCCAATGAAGTTACCACAAGAAATATAAGGTGGATTTAACATTCCGCAACTGTAATGATAGATTTCTTAAATTCTCTTTTTGAGGGCACGGCAGGTGCCTGGAGCGGCGGCATCGCGCACTCCATCATCATTCTCGCGCTAGTAATAGCGCTCGGCAAGATAATGGGCAAGATCAAGATTGCAGGCGTCAGCTTCGGCGTGACCTGGGTGCTCTTCATCGGCATCATTTTCAGCCACTTCGGGATGACGCTCGACGGCAATCTGCTGCACTTCCTCAAGGAGTTCGGCCTCATTCTCTTTGTTTATAGCATCGGTCTGCAGGTCGGCCCCGGCTTCATCTCCAGCCTCAAGAGCGGCGGCCTCGGGCTCAATGCTCTGGCGTTCCTGGTAGTTATCCTCGGCATCGGCGCCACGATTGCCCTGCACTATATTACCAATGTCCCGATGACCACTATGACCGGTATAATGTCCGGTGCGGTCACCAACACCCCGGGTCTGGGTGCGGCGCAGCAGGCATATTCCGACACATTCGGCACCAACGCCCCTGACATCGCGCTCGGATATGCAGTCGCCTACCCTCTCGGCGTCGTGGGCTGCATCCTCAGCTTTATGGTCATCAAGAGCCTCTTCTACCGCGGCAACCTCAAGCCGGAGAAGAAGCATAAGGAAGAGAAGCCTCGGGAGATCATCGACACCCGCAGCATCGAAGCCCCGGAGCACCTCAGCGACAAGAAGTTCATCTCCCGCCGCATCATCATCTCCAAGCCTAAGCTCAACGGGATGGTGCTCGGCAAACTCGAGCTCGACACCGTGCTCGGAGCGAGCGTGACCCGCATCCGCAGGGCCGGTATCGAACTCAAGGCGACCCCGGACATCCGCCTGCAGTACGGCGACCAGGTGACGGTGGTCGGCAGCGAGCAGAGCATAGCCGCAGTGGAGAAGGTGCTCGGCAATTCGCGCAAGCGCCTCGACGAGCCTAACCTCGTGCCTATATTCATCGGCATCGCACTCGGCTGCATCCTCGGAAGCATTCCTATCCGCTTCCCCGGCATCCCGCTCCCGATCAAACTCGGACTCGCAGGCGGTCCTCTTATCGTCAGCCTGCTGATGAGCCACTTCGGTCCGCAGTTCAAGGTCATCACCTACACCACAGCCAGCGCCAACCTGATGCTTCGCGAGATAGGCATCTGCATCTTCCTCGCCTGCGTGGGACTTGAGGCGGGAGAAGGTTTCGTGGACACCATCGTCAACAAGGGAGGATATGTCTGGATCGGTTACGGTGCCATCATCACGGTAGTGCCGATGCTTATAGCAGGTATCGTCGGGCGCTATGTGATGAAGATAGACTACAACACTCTCATCGGCGTACTCGCAGGCTCCAGCACCAACCCTCCGGCACTCGCCTACGCCGGCGAGCAGGACAAGAACAGCGATGCGGCGGCTGTAGGATACGCCACCGTCTATCCGCTGACCATGTTCTTCAGGGTTCTCTTCGCGCAGCTGATGATCCTCTTCTTCGTCTAGCCTGCCGATAGCCGCTATCGCGTTAAGCGATAAGACTATAAGCCAAAGCGAACGAAAGTATCGAAACAAAGCGTAGCCAATGCTTTCCAGGCTCTTGCAGCAGCAGTACCTTTGCACCTGTAAGAAACAAACAAAACAAACTATATTATGAAAGCATTAATTATCGTTCTTTCTGTGATGGCAGCAGCGCTGACATACAGATTCGTTGAGATGATCAGAGTTCGCCGCGAGGCCTCTAAGATTGACGACCTCAAGGTCGCCAAGTATATGGATCTCGACGACTGATAGCACCTATGAACTCCCGCAGGGGATGATTTACTGAAATATTATTGCTGACAAAGTCCGGCCCTGCGGGGTCGGACTGATTCGTTTGTGAGAGGATCTTCGGCTATATTGCCTTCCCGCCTATCTCGATGCTGCAGTCGGCCGGAGCCTTGATGTTCTCGTCGAGGATCAGCTCGCCGCAGGAATCCACCTTGATGTAGCCGGTGCGCGGGTTCTTGATGGAAACCACGTTGCCCCTGATGGTGGCCTTGACATCGGAATACTCGAGGGCGAGGTCGGCGTCAGGCTCGAAAGTGCAGTCCTCGAGCACGAGGCCGTCGGCGTAGCAGAGCGGCTGCGTGCCTCCGATACGGCAGCGCACAAGACGCAGGTTTTTGGAGTGCCATCCGAGATATTCACCGTTGATGAACGAATCATAGACGGTGACATTCTCGGTCTCCCAGAGGGCGTCCTTGCTCTGCAGGTCGCTGTTGCGGATCTCTACGTTGCGGGTGTGCTGGAAGGAGTAGTTGCCCCATAGTCTGAGGTTGTTGACCTTGATGTCGGAGCAGAACATGAATATATAGTCCGCGTCTCTGGCCTCGACATTGTCGATATCGATGCCGCTGCAGGACCAGAACGTCTGCTGAGCCATAGGCATGCTGACATTGCGCAGTTTAATGCCCTGCATCTCGCGGAACATCTTGGGTGCTTCCACGAGGCAGTCAGTCATCTCGACGTCCGTGCTGTGCCAGAGCGAGGAGCGGGCACTCTCCGCGAAGACGCAGTCCCTGACCTTGAATCGGTCGCAGCACCAGAACACGTACTTCCCTTCGAAACGGCACTTGTATGCCTCGATGTCAGAGGTTTCCTTGAGGGAAGACTCCCCAAGGTGGATGGTGACCCCCTCGAGATAGAGGTTGTGCTTGCAGTATAGAGGGCGCTCGCCTCCGAATTCCTGATTGATTATTTTTTCCATTCCGGGTATATATTATCAGCGATTTTGACAAATATAAGCTTTTCCGCGCAATACGGCAAAGAAAATAATTACTAACTTAGCGCACGATGCGCCTCCGGATGGGCGCAGAAGCAAGAACATTCAACGAAGCAATGATATGAAACGACTTGAAGGCAATGTCACCCTCATCACGGGTGGCGGCAAGGGGATTGGATTCGGACTTGCCACCGCATTTGCGAAGGAAGGCTCAAATCTGGTGATCACCGGCAGGACGGAATCCCGCCTGCTGAACGCCAAGGAGAAACTGGAGACAGAGTACGGCATCAGCGTGCTGCCGATAGTGGCGGACGGCGCAGATGAGGAGAGCGTCAAAGGCGTGGTGAAAGCCGCGCTGGAGCGCTTCGGCAAGATCAACACCCTCATCAACAACGCCCAGGTTTCCAAGTCCGGCGTACCTCTGGTGCAGCACAGCAAGGCGGACTTCGACCTTGCAATCTACTCCGGCCTCTATGCGGCATTCTTCTATATGCGCGAGTGCTTCCCGGCCCTCAGGGAGGTCAAGGGTTCGGTCATCAACTTCGCCTCGGGAGCCGGTCTCTTCGGCAAGCTGGGACAGTCGTCCTATGCGGCGGCCAAGGAGGGTATCCGCGGGCTATCTAGAGTGGCGGCCGCAGAATGGGGCCCTGACGGGGTCAGGGTCAATGTAGTCTGCCCGCTTGCGATGACCGAGAGCCTTCAGGAATGGAAGAAGGACTACCCCGAGCTCTTCGAGAAGACCATCCAGGGCATTCCTCTCGGGAGGTTTGCCGACCCTGCGGACGACATCGGAAGAGTCTGCGTATTCCTCGCCTCTGAGGACGCCCATTATGTGACAGGCGAGACGATCACTCTCCAGGGTGGCAGCGGCCTGAGGCCATAAATCCCGGGGCCCCCTGGGTCGCTTCGCTCCGGGCACCGGCTCAGTCTTCGGTCCCGGCGGTTCGGCTGTCGGGGATTGCGGGGATATCATCGATATCCAACAGGGCCTTGACGGGATGCCTGTCGCTGTTTTTGGCTCCGAGCCTTATGAGTTTGCCGGAAGTATTGATGATGCTCTGGCCCTTGGCGTCCAGTTTCTTCAGTCCGTCGTCGTACTCGTCTGAAGCCTTTTTGAGGGCCTTGCCGACGGCCTCATACTTCTCCATAAAGATACCCACACGGTCTATCATCTCGTTGGCGAGCTCATAGACCTTCTCGTGGTTCTGCGCCTGTGCGACCTGAGTCCAGGTGTTGCGTACGATCTTGAGAGCTCCGTAGAGGCTCTGCTCGTCGGCAATATAGACGTTCATATCCGCAGCCTTGCGCCAGAGGTCAGGCTCGGCGTTGAGCGCAGTCCAAAGCGCGCCCACATTCGGAACGAACATTATCACATAGCCGGCGGAGACTTTCGGGGCCTGCACACGGGAGGAATAGTCCTTCGCGGCAAGTTCTCTGACATGCTTGCGGATGCTCTCGAGATGAGCCTTGAGGTAAGTCTGCCTGTCAGCCTCGTTGTCAGCATTGACATAATCCACATAGGCGGTGAGGGACACCTTTGAGTCTATGATCACTTCGCGCCTCTCGTCCAGATGCAGGATGACATCGGGGCGGAAGGTGCCGCCTGTCGCGGAGTGGACGGGATGTCCGGAGGAGTCGAGGATGACTGCCTGGGTGTCGAAATGCACGCCCTTGGTAAGTCCCTGCGAGGAGAGGAGTTCCTCGAGTATGGTCTCTCCCCAGTCGCCCTGGACCTTGCTGCCGTGCTTGAATGCCGCCGCCAGCTCGTCCGCGCTCTTGCGGGCCGCGTCACTGTGCTCCATAAGGTTTCTGATGCGCTCCCGCATCTCGCCGTTGCGCTCCGCCTGCTCCTTGTTGCCCTCCTCCATCGCCTTCTTGAGCTCGGCTATATTCTCCTTGAGAGGATTCACAAGCTGCCCGATGCTGAGCTTGCTCGACTCGGAAAACTCCTTCTGGCGCGCCTTGAGCATCTCTCCGGTCTCTGATTTGAGCTGCGCGCTGAGCTTCGCCACAGTCTCGTCGAAGCGCTTCTGCAGAGCGTCCATAGCCTCTCCGTGCACCTTGTCGCGGTAGGCGAGTTCCTCATCCTTGCGCTTGCCGAACTCCTCCCGGAGCTCCGACTCGGCCTGCGTCCTGGCAGTCTGCTCTGCCTGGGCTACGCGGGATTTCACGATGCTCCGCGCCACCGGCAGGGCGACAACCGCAGCGAGGACAATACCCCCTATGAATGCCAACAGTATCTCCATTGTTATTTATTCTTACGTTTCCCGAGGACCTTGTTGAGCCAGCGCTCGAAGCGGCTGTCGCCTATGGAGGACTCATATTCCTTCATCATACGCTCCGCATCGAGAGTGGAGGACTCCAGCGAAGCGTTGATCTCTTCCTCGAGCTTTTCGTCCTGGTCTTTCATCTCCTGCTCGACGATGTAGCTGTCGGCCATCTCGGCATACTGCTCGAAAGCCGATTCTTCCAGCTCCTCGCGTCCGTCCGGGGCGGTCTCAAGTCCGCTGCTGCCGCTCTCAAGTGCCCCTACAGCAGTCTCATTGCGGCGAATTACGCTCTCTACTCCACGGCTGAAGACATTCTGGATACCCAGGGCCAGGTTGTACTGCACGGTATCGAGCTGCGCAGTATATGACGGGACGCTACCTTCGCGGTAGCGCACCTTGCCGATCTGGACGTGGTTGATGCCGTGAGTGCCGTAGACATTGATTCCGAACAATACCGGGAACGGCGCTTTGAGCACGGAGAGGTGGTAGAACATACTGTTGTCGAATCCCTGAGTGCCGCGCAGCGCCAGGCGGTACTTGCCCGCGCCCAGCACGAACGGGAACACCTCGATACGGCTGTCGTGCACCAGGGCGTCGACGTGCAGATTGTCCACGTCAAGGACCTCCTTATTCTTGAAGAGCAGGAAGTTCGCCACCTTGCCGAACTGGCCGTCGTTGAGCACCTTGAGGCCCTTGCCAGTGATGCGGACGAGTCCGTCGAAGGTCGGCATTATGATCCTGCGGGCGGTGTCAATCTTGGCGGTGGCGCTCACGTCACAGCTCAGCTTGCCCTCGAATGACTTAAGCACAGGCATCAGCGTATCCACGGCCGGGAAGAGCTGGATGATCTCCCTGGCTGCCATCTGAGTCAGGCTCAGGTTGGCTCCGACCGAGATGTCGTCGCGCGAACGGGTAGAGTAGAAGGCATCCATATAGATGCGGCCAAGCTCGGTAGTGATATAAGTACCTGTCAGCTGGGCTGTCCTGTCCTTGATCCTGATGCCGGAGTAGAACGGTCCGATCTTGGGGTCGGAATAGTCCACCCGTTGTGCCTCGAGACCTATCGTGACGTCGAGGTTAGCGGGGAGGACAAACACAGGGAACTGGTGGATATCCACCCTCGCGTCGGCGAGAGTGTCGGTTACGAAACTCTCGTCGATCTCATCGTCAGGAGCGACTTCCGCGGAGGCGGGAACGCCCTCCTCCTTGCCGACGAGGAAGGCAGCGAGTATCTCGTTGGCGTTGATGCGGCGGGACTTGATGTCCAGTTTGGAAGCTATCATATCCTTGGCTATCAGCGCATTCTTGGCGCCGTACACAGTACCTGTGAGGCTCAGGTCGGAAGTGCCGCACCTGACCCCGATGGTGTCAATCTCGATCTTGTCATCGTCGAAGTCGGCGTGCAGAGCCGTCAGACGGGTACGCAGCGGAAGCGATGGCGAGGCGAAGAAACCGGAGTCTGCCTTGATGTGTCCGGAAGCGGACCACTCCCTGAGGTAGGTCACGAGAGAAGAGTCGAGCGAGAACTGCAGGTCGGCATCCTCGAATGCCTTGTCCTTCACGCGGGAGACGAAGCGGCTGCGGTGTTCGGTGCCGGAAGCCTTCTTCTGCACGGCCGCGCGGATATTGGCTCCGCTGGCCGCAAACCTGGACGTCCCGAGCCGCAGGAAGGCACGGTCGCTGTCGGTACTCACCTCCATCCGCGGAAGCATCTCCCCCGCCTCGGCGACCTTGGTGATGCTCGCCTCGTTGCGGATGTCGCGCACTCTGGCCGTGAGGCCCGCGCCCTTGTAGAAATATACACTGTCGAATCCGGCGCTGACAGCGAGTCCGCGAGGGCCGGAGTGCAGGTCGAGAGCGGTATTGAATACGCAGGCCTCCAGAGTATCGGCCGGCATCTTTACGTGCAGGTGGCTGCTGGTCAGGGCGCCATTGAGCTTGGCCTCCTCGAAGCGGAAATCCTGCAGCTCGGACTGATGCACGTGACCGTCCAGCACTAGCCTGATGTCGCCCTCCGCGTGCTCTATGCCGAGCGAATCCAGCATCGGCACTGCGGCGAAGAGGCGTTCGAGGTCAGCCTTAGCGTCGGCTGAAAGCTTGTAGCAGGGGTCCTTGCCGAGCAGGTCGTCGCCCTTGCCGCCAAAGTCGATATTCAGGCCCGGGACGGAAAGCTTGAGCTCGTGGATATCCGCAACGAGGGTCTTGTCTTCCGAGAGTTCGGCATCAATGTCGACAGTGTGGCTGATCCGGAGATTCTCAGGAATATATCTGGTAGTGGAAGAAGGTATCCTGATGCAGGCGGTGAGGGCCGGTATGCTGTTCTGCGAATAGACCCCCTCGGCCGTGAAGTCCGCCGTGAGGCGGGCATCCGTGCTGAGTGAGGGCGCGATCTCCACTATGTGGTCGGCGTACTGCCGCAGAAGGGTTTCGAGCGAACATTCGCCCAGATTGAGCCCGGCCTTCATCACGATGCTGTCGGAATAGACCGTTGCAGCTCCGTCCACGCTCAGAGGTATGTATGCGAGCTCCGCCTTGAGGGACGAAGCTCCTATCTTCATATTATCGGAAGCCTTCTCGAAATTCACTCCGCCATCGATGACAAGAGGCGCTGAAAGCCTGCCGAGGGAGGCGGTCGCCAGATTAGCAAGTGCTTGAAGTTCAAGATTATACTCAGACGTACGCAACTCTTCGATACCGAGCCTTCCGAGCTTGAAGTCGAGAGTATCCGAGGCGCTGAGGGCATAGGCGCTGAGCGAGTCCAGCGCTATGCTTGCATCCTTGAGGGCAAGAGCGTCTTCGGTGAATTTGAGATCCGCCTTCAGGGCCAGTTCATCCAGTGCAAGGCGTGCACGCAGTTTGCCGGGGGCATCGGTATAGACAAGGCCGATGTCACGGAGCAAGAGCTTCCCGACATTGATCCGGGGCGTAGTCAGGGGCCCGCTCTCCGTCTTGAGGCTGTCCGGGGTCTCCGGTATTCTGATGGCGGAAAGGTTGGTCGAGAGGCTGTCATAATTGTGGATAAAGGCACGTATTCCGCTAAGGCTCAATTCGTTCACGACGAGTTCACCGTGCAGGAACCGGAGCGGGCTGACGCTCAGCTCGAGCCTGCCGAGGCTCAGCAGCGTATCAGCGCTCTCCCCGCGGCCAGGCTCCGAAAACTCTCCTCCGGGAAACTCTCCCCCGTCGAAGGAAGCGAAGCGCTCGTGGGGGTAGGTCAGTGCGAGGTCATCGAGGGTGATGCTTATCCTCGGGAAACGCCGGAGCAGGTGGACTCTCAGGCGCGAATACCCGAGAGTCCCGTCCACATACTCCTTGGCCAGGTCGTCGACCAGATTGGTCACCAGCTTCGAATTGAGAGCTATCTGAAGCCCCGCAAATATCACCAGGACCAGGCCGACTATTGTGATAAGGGCTATTTTAAGCCCTTTTTTCATAGACCGAGAGTCTTGAAGAAATCGTTGCCCTTGTCATCCACGAGGATGAATGCAGGGAAGTCCTCGACACGGATCTTCCAGACGGCCTCCATACCGAGTTCAGGATATTCCACACACTCGATGGACTTGATATTGTTCTGTGCAAGCACAGCCGCCGGACCTCCGATGGAGCCGAGATAGAAGCCGCCGTGCTTCTTGCAGGCATCGGTGACCGCCTTGCTGCGGTTGCCCTTGGCAAGCATAACCATTGAACCGCCATTGTCCTGGAACTCATCCACATACGGATCCATTCGGCCGGCAGTGGTTGGTCCCATTGAGCCGCAAGGCATACCTGCAGGAGTCTTGGCCGGGCCGGCATAATAGACCGGATGGTCCTTGAAGTACTGAGGCATCCCCTCTCCTGCGTCGAGACGCGCCTTGATCTTGGCGTGCGCGATGTCACGGGCCACGATGATGGTGCCGTTGAGGCTGAGGCGGGTGCTTACAGGGTATTTGGTAAGCTGCGCGAGTATCTCTGACATAGGGCAGTCGAGGTTGATCTTCACAGCCTCGCCCTCACCCTTACCACGAAGCTCCTCCGGGATCAGTTCATAAGGTTTGTCATCGAGCTTCTCTATCCATACGCCGTCGGAGTTGATCTTGGCCCTGACATTACGGTCGGCGGAGCAGCTGACTCCCAATCCGATAGGACAGCTGGCGCCGTGGCGCGGAAGCCTTACGACTCTGACGTCGTGCGCGAAATACTTGCCGCCGAACTGTGCTCCTAGGCCGATCTTGTGGGTCTCTTCGAGGAGCTGCTTCTCGAGAGCCACATCTCGGAACGCCCTTCCGGTCTCGTCGCCGGTGGTAGGAAGCGTGTCATAATAGTGTGTTGATGCGAGCTTCACGGTGAGCAGGTTCTTCTCGGCAGAAGTTCCGCCGACCACGATGGCAATGTGGTATGGCGGGCAGGCAGCTGTGCCGAGGGTCTTCATCTTCTCCACAAGGAACGGCACAAGCGTGCCCGGGTTCTGGATACGCGCTTTGGTCTCCTGATAGAGATAGGTCTTGTTGGCTGAGCCGCCGCCCTTGGTAACGCAAAGGAAGCGGTATTCGTCGCCCTCGCAGGCTTCGATGTCGATCTGGGCAGGGAGGTTGCACTTGGTGTTGACCTCGTTGTACATAT
>CAVEAQ010000033.1:0-16306 GCA_963613775.1 bacterium
AAGATATGAACGATGAGAATTTAATCAATTTCACGCCGGAGAACGCGGCGGAGATGGGCCGGAGGGGCGGCATCGAGAGCGGCAAGGTGCGGCGGGAGAAAGCGACGCTGGCCGCAGCTCTGCGTAAGGTGCTGGACGAGCCGGCGAGCAAGGGCTCGAAGCTGACACGCCGCGAGTACATAGCTATCAAGGCCGTGACCCGCGTGGCCAACGACCCGAAAATCGGCGATGTTAAGGTGCTGGCCGACATCCTGGGTGAGACAGTCCAGAAGGTGGAGGTAGGCGGCGGCGACTTCGTGATAAAGGTCGGGAGCGAGGATACCGCCCGCAACCTCTCGCGGATACTGAACGGCGATGCAGACGACAAGGACATTTGACAAGTTGGCGGCGGCCTGGGTCCAGTCCCCACGATACATTGATAGCGCGGGCGGCACGCGAAGCGGCAAGACTTTCGCGATGCTGCAGATGCTCTCAATGGTGGTGCCGAACGACAAGCGGGCCACGGTGAACTCCGTGGTCAGCGAGACCGGCCCGCATCTGAGCAGGGGCGCAATACGCGACTTCAAGGAGATAATGGCGGAGGATGGGAGGTGGAACGATGACGCGTGGAATAGCACTCACAGCATCTACACTTTCCCGAACGGCGCGATACTGGAGTTCTTCAGCGCAGACCAGCCCGGCAAGGTGCACGGCCCGGCCCGTGACCGCCTCTTCATCAACGAGGCGAACAATGTGCCGTTCGAGGTGGCAAGGCAGCTGATTGTGCGTACCCGCGGACTGGTGGCGTGGGATTACAACCCCGTCCACGCGTTTTGGGCACACGAGCACTACCAGCAGCGCGAGAACTGCATCAGCATCCACTCGACCTACCGGGACAATGCGTTCCTGACGCCGGAGCAGGTGGCAGAGATTGAGAGCTACCGAAATGACGCCGCCTGGTGGCGCGTCTACGGCGAGGGCCTCGTCGGTATGCTGGACGGAGCCATCTACGACTTCGAGCAGGTGGACGGCATCCCGGAGGGCCGGAGCTTCTCCGAGGTATACGGCCTCGACTTCGGCTTCACGAACGACCCCACGGCCGTGGTCCATATCTATGCGGACACGGGGCGGCGGGAGCTATGGGTGGACGAGGTATGCTACAGGACGAGGATGCGGAACGCCGACATCGCGGAGGCGCTGAAGCAGGCAGGCGTGCCGCTGCGGACCGTGCCGATATACGCCGACTGCGCAGAGCCCAAGAGCATCGCCGACATCGCGGAGGCGGGCTTCAACATCAAGCCGTGCACCAAAGACGCGCCGGTGCGGAGCGAGAAGATGAAGTTCCAGATTGACTTCGTCAAAGGCTGGAAGCTCTATGTGACAAAGAGCAGCGTCAATGTAATCAAGGAGCTGCGGAACTATGTGTGGGCGAAAGACAAGGACGGCAACTCGCTCAATGTGCCGATAGACAAGTTCAACCACGCCCTCGACGCGATGCGCTACGCGGTATATACACACTTCGCGCAGCGGGCCGGTGCGGGGCAGTATAATTTCACGATCCGATGATAAACTCATACGACAAATTGCCGGTCGGCAAGTACCTGGAGATAGCCGACCTAATGAAGCAGGAGGGGCTGACCGACATCGAGCGGCAGACAGAGCTGCTCGCCATACTGACCGACACTACGGCGGACAGTGTGCTCGACCTCCCTCTTGCGGATTACCACGCGCTGGCCTACCAGTCCAAGTTCCTGGAGAGCGACCCTCCGAAAGCGAAAGGCACGCGGGTAGCCAAGAGCTACCGGCTCGCCTATTACGATGACGGCGGGGAGCGGGTGGAGTTCGACCTCGTGCCGGTGCTCGACATCAGGAAGCTCACGGCTGCCCAGTACATCGACTTCCAGACTTTCACGAAGATGGACGGCAAGCTCGCCGAGGTGCTGAGCTGCCTGCTCGTTCCGAAAGGGCACCGCTACTGCGACGGCTACGACCCTGCCGATGTGCAGCGGGCTATCAACGCGAGCCTCAGCATCGCAGACGCGCTGGAGTTGTTCGCTTTTTTTTTGCGCAAATTAGAGAGCTCAACAAGGGCTACGCTAATTTGTTCGAAGCTCATATTGAAGAGGGTGCCGGAGACGAAGAGGACGGCGGAGCAGAGGGAGATGCTGGAGCGGGCGGAGGCTTTGCTGAAAAATGGGGGTGGACGCACAGCGTCGACGAGGTGAGCGCGGCGACCCGAGTGAGCTGGGACGAGGTCTGCAGGATGACCGTGGTGGACTTCTTGAACACGCTCTGCTACCTCCGGGACAAGCGAGAGTGGGAGAAGTCCCAGATGAACGAGTGGAGAAAAAAGCATTGAGATATGGCAAGAGAACTGATTGAATTTCCAAATGTGGCCAAGGTGCTCCAGGAATATGGGGAGCGGGTGGCGGAGCTCTACCGGCGCAACCTCATAGAGAGCGATGCGCTGGCGAGCGAGAAGTTACTCAATAGCGTCAAATACATGCTGAAGATAGGGGCCACGAGCTACGAGGTGCAGCTCCGGCTCGAGGACTACTGGAAGTACCTGGAGCGGGGCACGAAGCCCCACTGGCCGCCGGTGAGCGCCCTGCGGAAGTGGGTGCGTGTCAAGCCGGTGCTCCCACGCCCCGATGCGCTGGGCCGGAAGCCCACGGAAGACCAGCTCGCCTACCTCATAGGGCGCAAGATAGCGACGGAGGGCACGGAGGGCAGATGGGACCTCTCCGATGCCGTCAAGGCGGCAAATAGGGAGTTCGAGCGCAAGCTCATCGAGGCATCCGCCAAGGACCTGCAGAGCACGGCCCAGTGGCTCGCTCGGGAGTACTTCGCGAAATAGCTTCAAAAACGCAAACGGCACGCAGCTCCATTTAAGGGCAAATCGACATCGATATGGATTATCAAGCAATATGGAAGGACTACATAGTCGACCTGCAGAGCTACCTCGGCACGGCCGACTTTGTGGACTACACCGTGACCAGTGGCACGGAGACGATTTACACGGGACGGGCCTACAAGGACGCCGCGGGCGGCTGCAAGGTGCGGCTGAACGAGCTCTGCGCGGACTACCTCTCGAACCCAATCAGCCTTAACGACCACGAGTTCACACCCACGGACCTCGGCCGGGAGTTCGCCCTCAAGGTAGGGACGACGACTGCTGCGGAGGTGAAGTTCGTGCTCGACTGGAGCTACGACTACGAGCGGGCATCGCACGGCCTTTACCTCGGCCCTGCAAGCGAGCCTATTGACGGCAAGATTGACCCGAGGGGCTGGCTGCTCTACAGCACCTACGCTGGCGGAGCGATAACCGTGCGCGAGCGCCATAGCCGGGGTGACTTCAGCTCCGACTTCAACGGCGACTTCACGGTTGGTGCGTACGAGACCCGAGCGACATTCGAGAGCGAGCAGCCGAACGGCAACCTCTCGTTCGACCCTGGTAACTTCGGGGAGGGCGACGACATCGAGATTGAAGACGAGAACGCCGACATCGTGCGCTACACCGTAGCAGCGCCCTGCTCCCGATATGCGCTCTACTACCGCAACGCCTACGGCGGCTGGGACACTTTCCTCATTGGCGGCAATACCAAGCAGGCGGACGGCTACGAGCGCACCACGATGCGGCTGGACTACGACAACGGGACACGGACGGCAAGGGGACGGCGGGACATCGTGAACGCCGTGACCCGGCGCTTCACCTTTGTGACCGGCTGGCTGACGGACGCCCAGGCATCGCGGATGCACCACCTGCTCGGCAGTGTGGAGGTCTACCTCGATGACCTCGCGGACGGCGATAGTGACCCGACGCCGATAGTGATAACGAGCGCCGAGTGCGAGCACAAGAGCTATCGGAGCAACGGCAACGCGCTGGTCAACTACACCATCACGGCCGAGCTCGCCCAAGACATGCAGCGGAGGTAATCTATGAAAAGGCGTATATCTTTAATCATAGGGGGCAGCCCTGCGGACCTCGATGACGAGAGCCTCGTGCTCTTCAACTACACCCGCGAGGAGATGAGTGACCCGACCGTGGTCAAGAACAGCTACTCGCAGACAGTGTCCCTCCCAGGGACGGCGGCCAACAACGCCATCTTCGGCCATTACTTCCGTGCGGACCGCGTGACGGAGAGCAGCGCTTCCGGCTGGACCGGCCGCTGGTTCAACGCACTCCGGCAGACGCCGTTCGAGATAAGGGACGAGCGGGGAGGCATTATCGAGAGCGGATATGTGAAATTGGAGAGCGTGACCCGCAAGGGTGCGGACATCTGCAGCTACGGCGTGGCCCTTTATGGAGGGCTGGGAGCTTTCTTCTACGAGCTGACCTACGACGGCGAGGGGAACAAAAAGACGCTCGCTTCCCTGGTCTACAACGGGGGCGAGGTCATACCGGCGAGGGATGAGACCCCGCTGACTGCGGCGACCCTGCGGACGGCGTGGGCTGCCCTCAAGGCGGGCACGTCCGGCCTTTGGCATGTGGTGAACTTCGCACCCTGCTACAACGGCTTGCCAAAATGCAAGTTCGACACGGACAAGGCGGTCTACAAGGCGGTGGGCACCTCCCGGATGCCGAACCTCTACGACACCAAGGTATCCGAGGATATCAGCTATAGCTCCAAGAGCGGCGCGAACGGCTACATCTTGCTGCAAATGGCAAAGGAGCATACGGAGTGGGAGGTGCAGGACCTGCGTGCCTACCTGCAGCGCCCGGTGATACGCATCAAGGCAATCATAGAGGCGCTGAAGAACAAGGCCAACACCGGGGAGTGGACCTTTAAGACGGACCTCTTTGACGAGGGCATCGCTATGGACTGGCAGGAGAGCAGCTGGATGACCCTCCCGATGTTCGACCGGGACAACCTCTCGCCGAACAACTGCTTCCTGAATGACCTGTTGAGCGGCACCGATACTCCGGCGGCCTATCTGATTGGCTGGGCCAAGATGTTCGGCTGCGTGTTCGTGACCGACAAGGCGACGAAGACGATTACGATGATGAGCCGCAACGAGTTCTACCTCTCCGGGCTGACGGACATCGGCGACAGGATTGACCGCGGGCAGGAGTTCAGCGCCGCGCCGTACGGCATCGAGAGCCGGTACTATGTGCTTGGGCTCGACACCTACGGCGAGGAGGCGGCGAACTACGAGGAGCGCTATGGCCGCACCTATGGCTCGCAGACGGTGGACACCGGCTATGAGTTTGACGCCGAGAGCAAAGAGCTCTACAGCGGCTCGCCGTTCCGCGGAGCGGCTATGGCCCTGGAGGGGTCGCAGGCGTTCCGTGTGTTCGGCGGGAACTCCGATCCGGAGTATGGCGACTTCGGCAACTACTGCTGCAAGTTCCCGCTGCTGGGCGAGAGCGTGACCTGGCAGCTCTACGGCACGAACGCGGACGGCGAGGAGGTGACGCTTGACTGCGAGCCTACCGGCCATGGCTTTGCGCCGTTCGCATATAACGCCGACCGCAACGGCTATGATAGCTGGGCGAAAGTGCAGTTGCACGGCGCTGACAACGAGGCGGAAGATGGGAGCGGCGTGCTGCTCTTCTTCAACGGCTTCAAGGACCTCCCGTCCTACATTTATGGCAGCTTCGAGATAGCGGCCGTGGAGTTCCGGCTCAGCGACGACAACGCCGCGATGACGGCGCTCAATGACGGCACGCCCTGCTGGGACTTCAGCACGGCGGAGAGCCTCGGCGTCGTGCCGGTCAAGAGCCTCCCTGACTTCTCCCGCTGGTCCTTTGCTTCAGACGGCTCAATGGCCCGGAGCTTCGACTTCGGCTCCCCGAGAGAGATTTATGTGCCAGGGGTGACGGCCGATGACGCGGCGACCCTCTATACCGGCTACTGGAAGCGCTACCTGGGCGACCGCCTCGATGTGGACGGCAAGGTGGTGACCTGCTGGGTGGACCTCCGGGGGCTCGAGGTGGGCGAGGCCCTGCTCCGCCGTCTATGGGCGTTCGACGGCGCAATCTGGGTGCTCAACAAGATAAGCAACTGGTCGCTGACTACGGACGGCCCGACCCAGTGCGAGTTCGTCAAGGTCAAGGTGCCCAATAATTACCTCTCCGGGCAATATGAAATTTAATTTTACCGAGATATGGCAGAAGAAATCGTAACGATATTGAAGTACGACACCGCGCAGAGCATCAAGAGTGTCAAGGACCTCAAGGCCGCGATGCAGCTTTGCCGTGACCAGCTCGTAGCTATGGACCAGTCGATGGGCGATGCGGCTAAGGAGTCGCAGGCATATAGCGACACCGTGGACAAGCTGCAGGGCTACCAGCGCACGCTCAACGATGTGATGGCAGCGACGAAGTCGCACGCCGAGGCGGTCAAGGGCAGCTACTACGACTTGAACGCTCAACTCGTGGAGGCGCGCAAGGCCTGGAAGAACATGACGGAGGAGCAGCGCATCGCGGACGCCAAGATGGGCGAGGACGGCGTGCTCGGGAAAATCCAGGCGCTGGATAGCCAGCTGAAGAATATGGATGCGAGCATCGGGCAGTACCAGCGAAATGTGGGTGACTATGCCGGGCAGGTCGCCAAGATAAGCGGATTGTTCGGCTCGGCAGGCAAGAGCGCGAGCGGGGCGATTAGCTCCGTGATGGGCTTCACCGGCAGCCTCAAGGCGATGAGCGCAACCCCGGTGATTGCTATCCTCGGGGTGCTCGCTACCGTCCTGCAGAAAGTCATCAATAGCCTCAAGACAAGCGAGGACACGACCAACGCACTGACCCTGGCGTTCGCGCCGCTGAAGAGCGCGGGCGACCTCGTGACCAAGGTATTCCAGGCGCTGGGTGGTGCACTGGCTTCCGCCGTGGAGTGGCTGGCCAAGATGGCAGACAAATTGGGGCTCGTCTCCGATGCCATGAGGGAGCGGCAGGAAATAGCGGCCAAGGAGATAGAGCTCTCCAAGCGGGAGCGGGATACCCTGACGCAGAACGCCGACCTCCGGCGCGAGATAGCGGAGCTCAATGCCAAGAGCATGGACAAGGAGCACTACAGCGCCAAGGAGCGCGTGGCGTTCCTGGAGGAGGCGGCCGCCAAGGAGAAAGAGATAGCGCAGCGTGCCTATGAGGACGCGAAGCTCGCCTACGAGGTGCAGAAAGCGAAGAACGACCTCACTGAAAGCAGCGCCGAGGAGAAGAAAGCGGAGGCGCAGGCCTATGCCGCAATGGTCGCAGCGGAGACGGACTACTTCAACAAGACCAAGGAGCTGACCGGGCGCATCTCGGAGCTCAAGCAGCAGGCGGTGACGGAGGCGGCGGCCGCGGCCACTGCCAGGCTGACCGCGGAAAAGACGCTCATAGAGCAGGAGCTTGCTCTCGCCAAAAAGGGCAGCTCGGAGCGGCTGAAGTTGCAAAAGGAGGCCCGATCCAAGCAGTACGCCGCCGATGTGGCGAACAAGAAGTCCACCATCAAGGACCGGGAGACGCTGAACAAGACGCTCAAGCTACTGGAGGAGGCATACAACCGCGACATCGCGCAGATGGACGAGCAGCACGCCCGCGACATCGTGGCCCTGGAGCAGCAGCAGCTCGAGAACCGCATGAACGCCTACGAGCAGGGGCAGGTCGAGTACCTCGCTCTGGCCGTGGAGCTGAAGCAGCACCAAGCGGACACCCTCCGGCAGCTGGATGACGAGAGCGACGCCGAGTTCGAAGCGCGGCAGATAGCGGCGGCGAGGGAGCTCGCCCAGGCGAAGCAGTCGCTGACCGACGCTACCATAGCGGAGGCGCGGCAGGAGCTGGCCAACACTATGAACGCCCTCGCGGAGGGCAGCACCGAGCAGCTGAGCGCGGCCGTGGACCTCGCCCGCTACGACCTCGATAACCTCTACCAGCAGGTCGGGGAGAGTGATGCGGCGTTCCAGGCGCGCCGTCTCGCGGCAGAGCAGGCCTACCAAGCGAGCCTCGAGGCCCTCTACCAGGGAGAGATTGGGCTCGAGCATCTGCGGCGGGAGAACAAGATGAACGAGCTGGTCGCCGGTAGTGAGGAGTACCTTGCGGCAGCCATAGAGCTCAAGAAATACGAACTGGACACCCTGCAGCAGCTCGAGGGCGAGAGCAACGAGGCGTTCCGGGCTCGGCAGCTGGCCGCGGAAAAGGAGTACACGGAAGCGAAGCAGTCGCTGCTTGAGAAGCAGGTCAGCGACCTGAGCGGATATGCCAACAACGCGAGCAGCATCTTCAGCAGTGTGGCTGACATCCTCGAGGGGAGCACCGAGGACGACGAGGAGGCGGCCAAGGCGGCGAAGAACTTGCGCATCGCGGGAGCTATCATTGACACGCTCTCCGGCGCTGCGACCGCCTATGCGACGGCGCAGAAGCTCGGGCCGCCGCAGGGCATCATCGTGGGTGCGGCCAATGCGGCTACCGTTATGGCGGCGGGTATGGCACAAGTCGCCAAGATAAGGGCCACCACTGTGAGCGCGACCAGCGCGGCGAGCACCAGCGCGGCAAGCAGCGGGGCGAGTGTTGCCAGCCCGGCTCCGGCATCCACGATAGCAACGACGAGCATCCTGACCGGCAAGAGCGACGAGGAGCGGCTGAACAAGATGGCTGGTGACCAGAAAGTCTACATCTTGAGCAGCGACCTCGAGGCGAACGGCAAGCGGGTGCAGATGCAATACAACGAGAGCAGCTTCTGACGGAAAGATTGTTGCGTCCCGTGGCGGGGAGGGCTTCGGCTCTCCCTGTTGTCGTATATGTAACCTTAACAGTTTGGCCCGAGAGCGCCATTTGGGGGCAAAATGACATTGATATGAGCTCAATAGTTACGATAGGCGGGTTGCCGGTCTACGACGCGCAGATAGTCGATGAGGAGTGCGGGATGTACCGCGTCTCCCTCGTGGACTACCCCGCCGTGGAGCGCGACTTCGAGGCGTTCGACGCGCAGAAGCGTCTGCAGCTCTACGCCGTGCAGGACGAGGAGAAGCGGCTGGTCCGCGGCGTGCTGATGCGAGCGGATTTCCCGATCTACCGCTGCGACCCGCAGATGGGCGAGTACTACATCGTTTACAAGGCGGCGACCATCAGGCAGATGGCGGAGAAGTACCTCGCGGAGGGCAGATGCAATCTTGTGAACCTTATGCATGAAGCGGGCAGCGATGTGGACGGCGTGCAGATGGTCCAGTACTTCATCAAGGGGGACGGCGTGAGCGTCGGGGGCTTCGACGACATCGCGGATGGGTCGCTCTTCGCGGAGTACCACATAACGAACGATGCCGTCTGGGCGGAAATCAAGGCGGGCACTTTCAGGGGCTTCAGCCTGGAGGGCATCTTCGCCCTCGAGCCGGAGCAGGACGAGGACTTCGTGCGCGAGATTATCGACGAGCTGGAGGGCCTCTTCAGGAGACATTTCAAGAACGATGATATGACGAAATTCAAAAGATTTGCGGCTGCTCTGGCCAAGGTGCTGGCGCAGCTCGGAAGCGTGACCACCGACAAGGGGGTGCTGTCCTGGGATGGCGGCGAGGACTTGAAGGCCGGTGACGCGGTTTACATCGAGAGCGAGGACGGAGAACGCACCCCGGCAGAGGACGGAGACTACAGGACCGAGGAGGGTCGTGTTATCCGTGTGGCAGAGGGAAAGGTCGCTGAAATCGCAGACGCCGAGGAGGCGGAAGCCCCGGAGCAGGAGCTGGCGAGCGTCGCTACCGACAAGGGCGAGCTCATCTATGACGGCGAGCTGGCCGAGGGCGCTGCGGTGCAGGTAGCCGGCGAGAACGGCGAGAACGCACCGGCCCCGGACGGGGAGTACCTCGCAGAGGACGGCCGCGTGATAGTGGTCAAGGACGGCAAGGTCGCTGAAATCCGTGAGCCGGAGACCGAAGTGGAGCAGGCAGAGGAGGAAGCGCCGGAGGGAAATGAGGAAATCGAAGCGCTGAAAGCCGAACTGGCTGACCTCAAGGCGAGGTTCGAGGAGCTGGAGGGCGTAGTTGCCCAGCTGGCCGCCGTGACCGAGAAGATGGCGAAAGCTCCGAAGAGCGCACCGGCGCACGAGGAGTTCAAGCGTCAGAGCGCAGGCGAGGTCAGGAGCGCCGACCCGCACGCCAAATCGCTGATGAACATCATCAACGCAAGAAATAGGAGATAAAACATTAAACATTAAACATTTAGAGAACTATGGCATTTGTAGTTAACGACCTCCCGGATTTCAAGCAGCTTGACAGGGAGCAACTCATCAACAAGGTCGTGCTCGGCGGCAAGTCCATCGAGATGATGACCAAGCAGACGGGCATCAAGAAAGACGCCTTTATCAACTACCTGGACACCAACCCGGCGCTCCAGAGCGGCGCAGCGTGCGGCTTCAACGCCTCCGGCGACACCACCCTCACCCAGCGCGAAATCAACACCGGCGCTATCAAGGTCAACATGAGCTGGTGCCCGCAGACCCTGCTCGGCAAATACGCCGAGTACCAGGTACGCATCGGCGCGAACCCGAACGCGGAGCATCTTCCGTTCGAGGAGGAAATCATAGAAAATGTGATTTCCCATATCAACGACAAGATGGAGGCCGCCGTATGGTTCGGCGACACCGCGAGCAGCGACACCAACCTCAAGTGGTTTGACGGCATCATCAAGCTCGCCCTCGCAGATAGCACCGTTATCGACAAGACCATCGCCGCCGGTTCAAGCGCCTACGACGCTATCAAGGCCGTCTATATGGCTATCCCTGAGGAGGTCCTCGGCAAGGCACAGATTTTCGTGAGCCCGGCCGTTTATCGTCAGTTCCTGCAGGAGCTCGTGGAGAAGAACTACTACCACTACAGCGCCGGAGAGGGCGCGCCGGAGGAGTTCGTATTCCCAGGCACCGACACCAAGGTGGTAAAAATCAAGGGCCTCGCCAGCTCCGCCGACACGAAGTACATCGTGGCGGCCGACCCTGCCGAGCTCGTCTATGGCTGCGACCTCGAGAACGACAAGGAGGAGGCAAAGGTATGGTTCAGCGATGACGACGACCTCTACAAGACCAAGATTAGCTGGAACGCCGGCGTTCAGTATATGTTCGGCGACCGCATCGTCCTGGGTGCTTACACTACCCTGAAGTAGTTACGACGGGCAGCGGAGGGGGCGAGCTCCGGCTCTCCCTCTGCCCCGCGTCCGAGTTTTATAGTGCAACCTTAAAATCATTAAATCAATGGCTTGCAATCAGACTTTGAGCGGACTTATCCGCGACTGCGCCACCTCCATTGGAGGTATCGTGGAGGCCTACATCGCCAACTACGACGATGTGACCTCTGTGTCCGCGACCGACGGGGCGATTTCGGCCGTAGCGATGGCGAGCGGCAAGAAGTTCAAGAAATACGCGTTCCGCAAGGGGACGGGGAGCTTCACAAGCAACCTGCAGGTGGACGCGGCCAACGGCGTGAACTTCGTGCAGACCGACATCGTCTTCCAGTTCAATAGGATGGAGACCACCAAGCGCGTGGAGATGGCCGCCCTCGCGGTCAACGAGCTTGCGGTCATCGTCAAGGATGCCAACGGCAAGTACTGGTACTTCGGTGCCGACGAGCCGGTATGCGCCTCCGCGGGTGACGGCCAGACCGGCACCGCAAGGACGGACGGCAACCGCTACACCATCACCCTCCAGGACAACAGCGAGAGCTGGCCGATGGAAGTCCCGGAGAGCGTGGTGACCCCGCTGGTGGACTAACAAGGGCAACCTCGTTTTTCTTTTCTTATCGCTGAAGCTCCGCAGGTACACGCCCGCGGGGCTTCTTGCATTTACGAAAGCGGCGCGACTTCCATATAAGTGCAAACAAAGTGCGATGATTTATCTGCGAAATACTACCGAAGTGCAGCAGGTGCGCCTCCCGCGCAGCCGCGGCGACAAGGCCGTGGGTGCGACCTACCGGCTGGCCCTCACCGGCGGCGTGAGCGGGGCTGTGGAGTTCGAGGGGGAGCTGACGGACGGCCCCGAGCTGTCGTTCTACTACCAGTTCGACCTGCAGCTGCCCGCGGGTCTGCCCTCCGGGGAGTACGGCTACGAATTGACGAGGGCCGGCGAGACGATGGCCACCGGGCTGATGGCCGTGGGCGACTACGAGCGCAAAATGACGGAATTTGACAAAAAAGTGAGATATGAGCAATACGAATTCTAATGTCCTGCAGGAGAGCGGGCGGGAGGAGATGAGGTTCGCGGCCCTGAACCCGGTGGTCGTGACCAACATCGTGGAGCCTACCGAGGTGCAGCTCCGCGGGCGCGACTATGTGGGCTGGGGGGACGACAACGCCTACCCCGACTATCTGCTCGACCTCTACCGCAATGTCCCGACGCTCCGCTCCATCATCAATGGGAGCGTGGACTACGCCTCCGGCGACGAGGTGAGGGCCGCGGGTCAGTGGGAGAGGGCGATGAACAAGAGGGGTGACAGTGCCCGCGACCTGGTGCGGCTGCTCGCTCGCGACTGGTACACCTACGGCGGCTTCGCCCTGCAGGTCATCAGGGATGCGCTGGGCGAGGTGGCGGAACTTTACCACATCGATATGCGCTACCTCCGCGCCAACAGGGAGTGCGATGTGTTTTACTATTCCGAGCACTGGGGCGCTAAGAACTTGCGGTCAGACCGAGTGCTCATCTACCCGGCCTATATGGACGGAGCGGCGCACCCGGATAGCATCCTCTATGTCAAGGACACGCGGGCGCAGGTCTACCCCGCCCCGCTATATGCGGCAAGCGTCAAGGCGTGCGAGATTGAGCGCAGCATAGATGAATATCACCTCAATGAAATCAACAACGGCTTCGCGCCGTCCGTGATGATAAACTTCAACAACGGCCGGCCTACCGACGACATCAAGGACGAGATAGAGCGGAGCGTCCAGGAGAAGTTCGCTGGCAAGAACAACGCCGGGCGTATCATGCTAAGCTGGAATGACGGCGTGCAGACAAGGACGACGATAGACCAGTTCAGCGTGCAGGACTACGGCGCGAAATATGAGAGCCTCGCGAAGCATTCGCGGCAGCAGATTTTCACGGCGTTTCGCGCGAACCCTAATTTGTTCGGGATACCGACCGAGAGCCTCGGCTTCAGCGAGGAAGAATACCAGCAGGCGTTCAAGCTCTACAATAGAACGCAGGTGCAGCCAGTGCAGCGGGTGATCGTGGATGCGTTCGACCGGGTGCTCGGCGTGAAAAATTCGATAACGATTGTCCCGTTCACCCTCGAGGGGGCAGGCGAGGACGCTATAAAGTGACGGAGATATGGCGGACGAAGTACTATTGACAAGCGAGGCGTTCGTGAAGGGCGTGAGCAGCATCAGCGACAACACGGCTGCGAAGTATCTGCGGCCCTCTATTAGGGAGGCCCAGGATATCGGCCTGCAGCGGGTGCTCGGGGAGACGCTGACGGACAAGCTCAAGGCCCTGGTAGGCGACGGGAGCATCCAGGACGAGGGCAACGCCAAATACAAGGCGCTGCTCGATAAATGCCAGTACTACCTGGCATATCAGGCGATTGTCGAGCTCATCCCAAAGGTGGCCTACAAGGTGGGCAACATCGGGGTCGCCAAGACGAGCGACGAAAATGTGCAGGGGGCTGACTGGGACGAGGTCGCGCAGATGGGTGACTGGTACCAGGGGAAAGCGGATAGCTGCTGCTATGACCTGCAGCGCTGGCTGCTCGACCGGCGCGCCGACTACCCGGAGTTGAGCGAGGGCAGCTGGATGCGCATCCGCAGCAACCTCTCCAGCGCAGCTACGAGCGGCCTATGGCTCGGCGGTCAGAGGGGGCAGGGACGACCGCGCAGGAAGTGGGACGAGAGGTAACGCAAAACGGGGCGATTTGGCGGCTTTCCGGCTTCGCGGTAATAAAGTGATGCTCGGAGCGCTGAAAGCCCGCAGGATTGATTGTTTTTGATTTTATGACGCTATTTGAGACGATAAGTAGGATTGAGCAGGCCGCGGCGAAGCAGCCGGCGGTCAATATGATAGTTCAAGACGATGTGTTCAAGCTCAACAACTGCCCGGACGCGAGGTACGGAGTGTTCGCCTGGACGCAGGGCACGCACAGCGCGGAGGCAGACAGCGACTTCGTGACCTACCAGTTCTCGCTCTACTATGTGGACCGGCTGAGGGATGACCTCCGCAATCGGCTGGAGGTGCAGAGCGACGCCGTGCAGGTGCTCGACAACATCTTGCGGGAGCTCTCCGAGGAGTGGGGGCTGGAGCACTGGGACTTCACGACCTTCAGCCAGCGCTTCACTGACCAGTGCGCCGGGGCGTTCTGCACCGTGGCGGTCAGCGTGCCGCGCGACGGCATTTGCTCCGAGAACTTCAGCGGCTACGCGATAGGGAACTTTAACTACGACTTCGGGCAGGGCGTATGGACGCGCTCGACCCGCGCCGAGGTCACAAAGACGATATAAGCTATGGGGTGCGGACAATTTCTCAACGGCATAACGCTCGGATGCGGCGCGAACCTGGGCGGCATCAGGGAGGTGCACATAGCGCGCCTCGACGATGTGGTTGAGCTGGTGACCGCCGACGGAGTGGTGACGGCGGTGGTGCTCCGCGACGGCGTGCGCTTCAAGAACTACGCGATGCGCCGGGAGGGCGGGCAGTTCACGGTGACCTCGGTGGAGGATGCAGACGGCCGGCTTGCCTATTACGAGAGCGACATCGAGCTCTACTTCTCGCGGCTCGACACGGCCAAGCGGCTGGAGATAGAGAACCTCGCGCAGGACTACCTGGTAGTCATCGTGACGGACGCCAACGGCCAGATGTGGCTCTTCGGGCGCGAGGGCGGCGTGGAACTGGCTACGGTGGACGGGGCGACCGGCAAGGCGCGCACGGATAGCAATGGCTTCACGATAACGCTCCGGGACGAGTGCAGCGGCCTCCCGATCGAGGTAGCTCACCTCGCGCCGTGGGACTTCAGCGCGGGTGACTTCAACAATGACTTCGCGACTGGCATTTTTGATTAACATCTTAAATTTTGACATAATGGCAAATTATCAAAATCTCATCAATTCGATGAAAGCGGTCATAAGGACCAACGGCACGCAGAGCATCACGGCGGCGAAGTTGCAGGGCACGCTGCAGGAGGCCATTGAGGCGCTCGGCAAGCACTACCAGTTCGGCGGGGAGGTGTCTCCGTCGGGGTCGTTCACGGCGGGCGACCAGAATGTGGCGTTCCTGGCGAGCCAGCCGGGGAAGTACACCAACTACGGCGGCTTCACGCTGCAGAGCGGCGAGGTGGCCCTTTTTCTTTGGAACGGCAGCTGGACGAAGCAGATAGTCAGCTACTACGCGAACACGGACATCTACGGCGTGCGGCATTTCTACAACAACGCCTCGCCGGACTTGACGCGCATCGGTGCGGCGGACCTGCATCGCGACCTCCCGGTGCAGAGCCTTATGCGGCGCTGCGTGGTGGATGACACCGGGGCGGTGAAGTACTACCTCGGAGCGACCAATTCCACACTCAAGGAGGACGGAAGCGCGGCGAAGCTGGACGGCACTGACGGGCAGGTGATGGTGGAAATCCCCGCGCACTACTTCCGGTGCACGCTCAACGCGGCGGGCAGCTATATGGATGTTGAAATCTCCCTCAAGCCATTTGAGGGGGCAATCCTCATCCCGCGCAACCTCATCTCGGCGTACGAGGCGGCGGTGGATAGAACCGACCTCAAGCTCTGCTCGATAGTCAACACCTCCGCAAGGTATCGCGGCGGCAACAACACGGCAGATTGGGACGGCACCTACCGCTCACTGCTCGGGATGCCAGCCACCTCTATCTCGCTGACTAACTTCCGCACCTATGCGAAGAACAGGGGCACAGGGTGGGGGTGCTACGACTACAATATGCACAAGGACCTCTATTGGCTCTTTGCAATCGAGTATGCGACCCTCAATTCGCAAAAGGCGTTCAACGCGGCCCTCGATGCCAACGGCTATCATCAGGGCGGCCTCGGCGCAGGCGTGTCGAACTTCAGCAATTGGAACACCTACAACTCGACTAACCCATTTGTCCCTTGCGGCTTCACCAACTCGCTCGGCAATCAGACGGGTGTCAAGACTTTCACGCTGACCGATGCGCAGGCGGCGGCCTATGGCTCGGCTCACAGCGAGAGCGTGCCGTCCTATCGCGGCGTGGAAAATCCGTTCGGGCACATCTTCAAGTGGGCGGACGGCTACCTCGGAGTGGGTGACGGCACTACGCAGCACGACTATGTGTGCCGCGACCGCACGAAGTACGCATCGGCAGTGGGTGACGGATACGAACTTATGGGCGATGACGCATCTAACAACGGATATGTGAAGTCGATACTTCCTACCAGCACGGCACTTGCGCAGACCAAGCGCGTCTATGG
>CAVEAQ010000034.1:0-16168 GCA_963613775.1 bacterium
CTCCTCAGAGTTCATCCCTGACGCCAGGGAGTGGAATACACCCATACAGATGTCACCCACAGCCACCGCGCCCTGCTCTCCGTCCTCGAGGTGCAGAGTGACCGTGCCGGTCATCAGTTCGTTGCCGTCGGCATCCGTGTCCACCACTACGCTCTCGATGAGTCCGCCGCCCGGAGCATTCCACTTATTGCCTACCTCGACGGTGGTGCGGTTGTAACGCAACTCCGGCACCTCGAGGAAGCGCCGCAGTGTGAGGCTGTCCAGCTCTGCACCACCGGATGCTCCGATCTGCCAACCTCGGCCGGTATTGATGCCCTGCTGGAAATCCGGAGACTGCATCACGGCTGCAACCACCATCGCGAACTCCACTATATCCTTCTTGCGGACGGCCTGGTCGAGGTAGTCCTGAAAGGCGTGCTGCATCCAGGTGTCCGCATCCTTCGCGTGCTCGGCTTCCGTAGAATGTGCGGCGTCATCGGCGTAACCCGACTTCACTTTCGCAAGGGTGGAATCATCCGCATCCTCCAGCTTCTGCTTCAACCAGAGGTAGAAATCGGAGTCTATGCTTATAGCGTCCAGCGCCGCCTTGTTCGCGTGGGAGTGTCCGTCACAGGTGGAAGCGGACGCCGCTGCGCCCGTGTTGACCACGGCGGCACCTCTGGAGGAGGATTGGCCGGAACCGGCCTCCCTGAGCCTCTTGCTGCGCGGTACGGCGGTTCTGGCTGTGGTAATGACGTTATATTTCTTCATACTATTCGTATTCGATACCTTCGTAGTTGTCTTCCGAGAACTCGGCCATAGTGATCTCCGACTCCTCCATCCTGACATTCTGCGTCTCCGACAGCAGGATAAACTTGCCTGCGGTGTTGCCGTTCTGGTCAGCGAACGGGCCGAAGTACGGAAGCAGCTTGACCGTGCCCGAGAGCGTGTCGTGCCGCGATGCGTACTGGCTGTAGACCGTTCCTATCAGCAGACGCTCCAGACGATCCTCCTTGCCGGCGCGGATGAATGTCGAGACAATCTCGCTGTTGCCGTAGAACACCTGTCCTCTGCCGTTGGCCACGCCGTGCCGCTGAGGAGTCGTCCCCACCTTCGTTTCTATCTCCAGCTCCTCCTTCGCGGCCTTGTTCAGCCACGCGCTGTCCTCGATATCCTCCGTGTCGGCGTCCTTATAGGTCTTCTTACAGAGGGTGATGGTCGGCTCCTTATAAAGGATCCACCTGCAGTACTTGTATATATCCTTAACCTTGCGTTTATAGTCGAACTGATGCACGCCGCTGCCTATCTCCAGCTGCAGGTATCCTCCGGTCGGCGGCAGGGAGATATATTCTCCGTCCTCGACGGTCTTCAGGTAGCTCGGCAGCTCGTCACGGTAATAGCCTATTATCTGCTTGTTCGTCTGCCATCCGCCGAAGCCAGTCTTGCTCTTGCGGTCATCGATGTCATAGTAGCACAGGTAAGCCTGCCCCCAGGAAGCGGCGCCGGACACCCATCTGGTTTTCGTTTTGTCATAGCCCGAACTCTCCAGGACCGCCCTGTTCTCATAGTGATAGAGAGCATTGCCGTCCGCATCCAGAAGCGAGAGTTTTATCGGCACGTAGCCATAGTTACACCAGTCCTGCATATTCTGATAAGGGCCGTCGTGCTTGTTGAGATTGAGAATACCGTCCTTCCATCCGGCGTTGTCATTGTAGTCTCCCTCCGACTCGAACGGGTTGTAGCGCACATCGAAGAGCAGCTGCAGACTTATCCTGAGGTACTGGTTATATTTCAGGAAGGAGGTGTTGCCTATATGCACCTTCGGGCAAGTGATGATCAGCGACGTATTCAGGTCTTCGCCCGCTATCGTGCCGCAATCCTTCGGTACGAGAATGGTGTGGCCGCAGAGCTTCGATTCCCCGCCCTCGTCGGACACGGCGTAGTCGCCGGCCTTCATAGTGGCCGCCACGCCCGTCTCATCCTGTCCGCTGTAGATGGAATTGATCTGGAAGTACTTCACTCCTCCGCTGATGACCATATTGCTGTCCGCTTCGGACTTCGTGTGAAAGCGGAACCCTTCAAGAGCTTTGAGATTACCCACGTTGTCCCTCTCATAATTGAGCCTGATGAGGCGACCGCCGGAGTCGGCGGTCAATGAAGGATCCTCCTCCACCTCGCCCTTCATCATCTCCGCATCAGCGTAAGGCGAGAAGGCCACCTTGACGTTGTTATATATCTTGTCGGCAGACAGAACCGCATCGTCCCCGTACCACTGCACCTCGGAGGCGCTTCTCGACGAGAGCCCGTTCAGGTCATAGAGCCAGATCACCCCGCCCTTCTGGATGACGCGCAGCGCGAACGGCCGCAGCGTCTCCTCGAGCACCTCTCGGGCAGTCATCGGCACGCCGTCCTCATCGTAGAAATTCTCCTGCAGCACGTTCACCTTGCGGGTAACTTTCTCCTGAGCATAGGTCGTACTGACACCAGAGGTGTCGATGACGTTGTAGTTGAAGCCCGCCAGCTGCAGGCATCGGAGCAACACATCGTAGATTGTTATGAGGCCGGTTCCCGTCCAATCGAAACGGCTCAGACAGCCGAAGTCCGCGAAGGTCAGGATCACGTCGTATCCGTTCGCGGAGACATACGGCTCCTCGTAGAGCTCCGTATCAAGCGTCCCGCTCCAGTAGAGGTTGCCGTTGCGATAGACATCCATCCGCACAGCTCCGACCTCTATGGTGTAGAGGTCAATGAACTGCCGGTCGCTGTCGCTGATGAGCTTCAGCGTGGCCGACGAGCCCTGTACCGGTTCGAGCTTGTCCGTCGCTCCCCAGCTGATTTCCAGCGGGTCGTCATCCGGGAAGTGAAGCGTCCCGACAGTCGTGCCGCCGTAACCCTCCTGAAGGATGTCCACCCTCCAGGTCACAGTCTCTATCGAATAGAACTCGCCGCTGTATCTGATTCCAAGTGCCATTAGTCAACTCTTGATGATATTCTCTGTTCCTTCTGCATGATACCTACGAGGTCACGCCCCCTTATCTTGAAGCTGACCGATGCGAATCCGGCTCCATCCGTTCCGATGAGGGACTTCAGCCGGTCGAGAGGCGCCACGACCTCAGGGTTGTGCGCCGCTCCGGCGTATTCGCCGAAGATACCCAGCGTGGTGCCGTAGGCTATACCTCCGTCAGCGAACTTCGGCAGGGACATCATCAGAGCTATCATCGACGCCACCATCGCAGCGCCGAGGGCTATGCCGACGAACGGTATGGATGAATGAGCTGCCAGAAAGCCGGAGGCGCCGACAGCGACGTTGGTTGTCGTTCTCACGCCATTGGATGCAGACACGGCTTCATTGGTTGCGATATTCTGTGCTCCTGCAGCTGCAGCCTGCCCCGCTTCCGTCATCTCTGCGGTACCTTCGACCTGCTTCGCCACGGTATGCGCTTCGGTGACGGCCGTCAGCATCTTGATGATTTCGATGATCTGGCCGAAGGTCTGATAGAGCGCCAGCACCGTATCGATAACGCCCGACACCTTCTCCCATGCAGTACTGTCTTCATTGAGGGTTTCCGTCAGCGACTTGACGCTGTTGACCATCCCCTTGATACTCGACCAACCTTCAGAGAAAGTAACATTGCTCACCTTCAGTATTTTCTCATACTGCGAGTAGGTTCCGAGCAATTCTTTCAGACTGTCCTGCTGATCCTTATAGAACGGATCCTGAAGCATCTTCTTCAGGGACCGTATCTTGGTTTGAACCTCGTCGAGGCCGATGAGCTTCAGTTCCACCTTGAAGTCCTTTGCGGACATCCCGTTGAGCCCAGAAACCTCGTTCTGCATATCAGAGATGGAGGCAAGCCCCTCAAGGAGTTCTTTCTTCTTCGTCAGAGCATTGATTGTGCTCTGTATGCTTGTAATTTCGCTCGCAGACGCGCTCTTCATCCTCTCCTGATAGTAGGACAGAGCTTCATCAAGTTCATCATACGTATTGAGCGAATCGATGTCTGCAGGCTTCTGTTTCGCAGCGGCTTCCCAGGTATCCCTCTTTTTGTTCAGAGCATCGATAATCGCCTGAATCTGCGCGCGCTCGACCTCGTTCGCGCTCTTCATCCTCTTCTGATAGTAGGACAGAGCGTAGTCCAGCTCCTCATAGGTCGAGATCTCATCCGAGTCCTCCGGCTGACGGGCGGCGCCCTGTTCCATAAGGTTGCGCAGCCTGGTCACCCGCTCGATCTGTTCATCTATGGCGGCTATCTCGTCAGCGCTGACCTCTTTCCTATGGTTGTTCAGGTAGGTCAGCATCCGGTCTATGTCTTCAAGGGTCTCCAGTTCCTCGGGCAGATTGTCCGGCGTTACTGTGGTCTTTTTAGTAGTCTTATCCGTGTCGGCTGAACCGGAAGTCTCGAGGCCATATGCCAGTCTGAGCGCCTTCGCCCTGGTCTCCATCTGCTTCAGCTCCGCAGCTGCAGCCTTGGCCGCTCCGCTGTCGGAGCCTCCGGCGAGGCTCTCCACAAGCGCCTTCTGCTCCTGGATGGCCTTCCCAAGGTCGGCAAGATTCATTGTCTTCCAGGACTCGGTTGTCTGCTCGCCGCTCTTCTTCAGGCTCTCGGCGAGCTCGCTCGCCTTCTTCATGGCACCTCCCATCGAGGCGGTAAGTCCATCAACGGTCTTCTGGGCGTCCTTTACGGCATTGTCAGCTTGCGTCCAAGCCTCGGTCACCTCGCCTGTATCCTCGAAATGATAGGCGCCATTATCGCCATCGGAGGCCTCCCTGTCGATGACTATCTTCTGCTTATACTTATGCGTGTTGTCGCGCGTCGCTGTAGCTTCTTCCAATGCTTTCAGCGCTTCGGCGAGCTCTTCCTTATACTCCACAGCCATCGCTTCGTAAGCAAGCTGCTGGCAGTACTCCTTACTCTTGCTCGTCAGGATATCATACCATTCGGCAGCGGAGTTGTATGTGCCGAGCGCGTCGCCATATTTGCGGTTGAGCTCTTCGACTATCTCGCCCTCCTGCCCCTTAGCCTTGATCAGGTCCTCAAGGGCGACTATATCCGCGGCGGTCTCCGCTCTGGCATCCGCCGCCGTCCTACGGAAAGCATCCTCCGCCCTGTTCACCTCCTCGAGCCCTTCGGCCGCATCGCCCGACTTGCTGAACAGCTTCGCGAGAAGGCTTACCACGAGACTGATGGCTGCGGCGAGACCGAGCGTCATCGCCGCCTGCAGGGCGATTACCTCAGCCCGCAGCACGCCCGTGGCCGTAGCCGCCTGCGTCTGGGAGATGCCCAGTATCCTGGCGGCTGCCGCCTGGCTCCGCTGCGCGGCCGCAAGGGCGACCGCCTTCACCTTGGCGATGGCGGTCTCCAGATGAAGCGCCTTGATGGTCTTGGTCAGCTTCGCGACGCCGAGAGCGGACAGTGTCAGCTCGGAAAGGACGGATATGAAAGGCATCATTCCCGATACGGCCTTGCCTATAGCCGCCTTCATGCCGTCAATCTCATTCGTGGCCTGCGCGAGCGCTCCGGAAGGAGTCTGCGCCAGAGCTTCATTCATCCCGGCCACCGACTGCTCCACCACCTCCGCGAGGACGGCAGCCCTCTCGGACTCCTCTCCGAACTGAAGAATGTATTTTTGCGCCTCGTCGAACTTGTATCCGTAGCGGCTGAGCGCTTCCGTCTGCCCGTTCATCACCTTACCCAGCATCGTGGCTATCTGGGTGGCGCTCTCAGCGCTCGCCCCGATACCCAGCTGTTGGGCTATCATATCGTTCAGTACCGGCAGGATGGTCTTGAGACTGTCCGAGTACTCAAGGTAGGTCGCGAGCTCCTGCGCGGCTGATAGCTGCACACCCGCTGATACTACTCCGAGCCTCTCCTGCGCTTCGGCAAGAGCCTTGATGGATGCTATCTCATCATCGCTCGCATCCATAGTGTTGCGCATCGCCTGAGCCAGTCTTGACTCTGCGAGGTCATCCTCCTGGAACTCGGCGACAAAGCCGGACAATGCATCCCTCAGCTGGGACACCACATCGGAGGCACCCTCGAGCAGCTCGAAGGTGGATGCCAGAGTCACCATCTCTCCCTCCAGGTCCTTAACCTCAGCCTGAACGGCCGAAAAGGCCTGACCGAGCTCCTTCGCATCGACAGTGACGGTCCTCAGCTCGTTCTCACCCTCTATCTTTATCTGAAATGTAACCTTGTTTGACATTGTCCGGTATTATTTATATATTTGCGTCGTTATGAGCGACTTATTGAAATCAATTTGGGATTTTCTGGTATTCTTCCGGGGGTATCTCAATACCCTGAGCCCGTTGCAGACTCTATTCTGCTTCGGCTGTCTCGTGTTGTGCGCGCTCTTGATTGCATCTGCTTTCCATATTGGCTCATCCAATCCGAGACGCTACCCAGACGAATATGTCAGGACTCACACGGGCCAATTCTATTCCTGGTTTGTCCGTCATCCTGAGGACAAAGCCCGATACGATTAGCGATCTCTCTCATTCTCTCCGCGCTGCTTGTACCCTTAGGTACCTCTTTAATCTTCTCCACCCCCTTGTCCCACGGAAGAGGAAAGGCTTTCTCCGCCTTTAAAGGATGCTTGCTGAACAGATTGGCCACCGAGATGACCTGTATCCTCGTCTGTTCCCATCCGGCCCTGTATGCCGTTTCCTCGCGGGACCTGTACTCCTCCACGATTTTCGTAAACTCCGATGGGGTGCAGTGTTCAAAGTCCTGACGGCTCATCCCCACGCGCCCCACCGCAATTCCAAGTAATATGTCAATGTCTGGAACTACTTCGTCTCCGGAGTTTTTTTTTGCTCCGCGTCCCCGCCCTGTGCGGTGAGGGACTCTACGAACCCCTGCAGCGCATCGGAGTCCAGCGAGTCGGCGAACCGCTCGAATGGCTCGTCGAAGGTCTCTCCGTCAGCATTGCAGGCGCTCTTGATGCAGCACCAGAAGAACAGGATCAGGTCGGCGATGTCTCCGCTCTCTATGGCGGACACGTCACGGCCGGCCTCTCTCTTGAAACGGACCATAGCCCCCATTGTCACGCGACAAGGGAGCTCACGGCCCTTATACATAATCTTCGTCATACCTCTATGCGACGTCTGCGTTCAGGTCAAGATTCTCTTCGTTGACGGTAGGCGCACCGTCGTTGTCGAAGGTCACCGAATAAGTGGCATCCTCTCCCGCTCCGGCGGTCTGTTCGATGGAGGAGATGATGAAGTTGCCGGTCACATAAGGCTTCTCGTCCTGAGAGCGCTCGAAGAGGTTGAGCACAACGCTCTGTCCCTTGGACCACGGCCCGAGCACCTGCTTGAAGCCAGACTCGGTCTCCTTATAGAACTGGAGACCGTCTGCCTTCACCTGGATGGAGAGGCCGGTCACCCTCTTGGACTTGTACAGCGCGCCGGAGGACGGAGCCTCGGAGGCAAGCGGCTTCACCGAGACATCCTTGGTCTCAGTACTGAAGGTCGCGGTGTGCGACGTGCAGTGTCCGACGGCTTTGCCGGCCACGGAAACCAGAAGGTCACTACCGTTTACATATTCTTTCATTGCGATTGCGTTTTAAAAAGTTGTTTAATCTTTGATAAAATACCCTTCAAAAGGGCCCCTTCCCGACCGAGCGCCAGCTTCAGAATCACATAGACTATTGCTGCGATTCCCGCATACATCAGACTCTTCTGTCCCCACGTCGCTCCCTTGCGCCCGGATGACGTCTCCTGCGAGACGCTCTCCTGCGATTCAGTGCGGGAGTCCACCGCCTCAGTCCTACGGATATCAGCCTCTGCCTGTGAGCTGTCGCGGCTCTCCACCCTCTCATCCGATGTGAGAGACGAACTCTCGTCCACGGTGACAGCCGTATGGGTGCTACGGTGCTCGGTTGTGCGGGACTTGACGGGCGGCGTGCCCAGCGCTGGATCGACAGGCTTGTCGGTGTCATACACCTCCACAACCCGCTCCACACTCAGGGTCTCCGAGACAGATGCCCTCCTCGACACATCGAGCGTCAGCTGGCGGATTTCCGTCCGCAGGGACGTGACGCTCTGCTCGAGGCTGCCTACCTCGGCGGCCAGGGCCTTTATCTCCTGGCTGCTCCGGCTCTGCCGGGTCAGGTTCCGCTGTACGCCGCAGCTCGTGAGAGACAGGACAGTTGGCACTATAAGGACACGAAGGAATCTTGTCGATAGCATTGGTCAGTCGGTCTACTTTTCTCTGGAACGACTTCATCTCCTTGCGCAGCGGCTCGGCCACGAGCTCCACCATCATATTGATCGCCTTGCGGTCATTGTCAAGCTCGCGGGAGCGTATATCCGACTTCATCTGATCCACCTCCGCCTTGAGCTTCGCCACCTCCTGCGCCGACTTGGCCTTCGTCAGTACAGACGCCAGCCAGGCGGCGACCGGAGTCGCCACGACCGATATGATTGCAAGAATGATTTCAGTCATACTGAAGGATTGTTAAGCGGCGGAGCGGGGCCGCAGCCCCGCCTTCCGCCAATGGAATACTAAGCGGCGGCCTGGTAGCCGGAGATGATGGTCACGCCGGCATCGGACTTCTTAGGAAGCGCGATGAAGTAGTGGCGGAAGTTGATCTTGTTTCTCTGGTACTCAGGATCAGTCTCGGCGAGGCTGTAGTACATCTTCGTCGAGCCGGTGGCCTTGAAGACACGCTTGGCGTAGAAGCCGAACGATGCCTGGAACTCGCCGGTGGCAACCGTGGCGTCAAGAGCCTTCTTGTTGCCTGCGGCGGTGTAGTAAGGGTTGTAGGCCGACTCGTAGATGTCAAAGCCGTAGATACGTCCCACCTTGCCGTTGGTATTGTCAAGGTTGTACTGACGCGAGAACTCCTCGCTCCATCCGAGGATGTCGTTGACGTGGTCGGAGCAGAGCACGAGGCGTCTGTTCTCGGACGGCACCTTCAGCGCATCCATAGCCTTCTTGGCTCTGATGAGATCCGCCCTGGTGAGCGCGAGACGTCCGGTGGCGGAGTCCCTTGCGCCGGTGGTGGTGATGACCGGGGTGGTCGCGGAGTCCTTCGTTGCGCAGAAGGCGTGAGCCGCCTTCTTGTACTTAGCATCATCGATGGCGTTGTGATGCGACTCGATCACGCGGGACATCTTGTCATAGCTGAGCGCGTGCAGCTCATCGTCGGTGATAGGGGTGACCTTGGTCTGGAACTTATCCAGCGAGATGGCCAGATCCTTGTCATCGAGGGCCTGCAGGTCGATCGGATAGGTGGTGTTGTTTATCAGCACGTCCGGATCGACACCTACGTCCACGAGGTGAATGACGTCGTTCTCCACAGCTGAGGAGACATCCGGGATGCCGTCAAGCCAGGAGCCCGACAGACCGCCGCGCAGAGCCTTGACCATCTCGCCGGTCCAGAGCTCGCGGAGTACACCCGCCCTGAGGACACCTGCGGTGGAAGGGAAGAAGCCGGCGAGGACCGCAAGGGCGTTGGCGCCGAGCGCTCCGGCGAGAGGCTCGAAGCCTACGGCGCCGGCAAGAGCGACTCCTACGATAGCGTTAAAGAGGAGCGCAGTGATGAGAGTGATGATTTTCTTCATAATGCAGTTGATTTATGGATTATTCGTCTTCGAATGACGGTACCACGCCGTACTCGGCCTGATAGAGTCTGATATAGGTCTGGCGGTCGTCCTTGCGCAGAGCCATGAGCTTGTCTTCAGGGACGTCGCTGAGTTTCTGGTACTCCTGAGGAGCGGTGCCGCCGTCGGTGTTCAGCATCTTGCTGAGCTTGACCTGAGGAGTCATCGCGGAGATGGTCTCCTGAAGGGACTCGAGACCCACGGTCTTGCCGAGGCCGATGAAGTGCTCCTTCTTGTCGGCAGGGATTCTCATCTCAGTGATACCGGCCTCCACGGCGCGGGTGATGGCCGCGAGAGTCATCTTGTCCTTTTCGGCGAGCAGGGACTTAGCGTCCGTCTCCGCCTTCGCAAGGGTAGCGATACGAGCCTTGACCGCATTTTCGTCGGCATCGGCTGCAAGCCCCAGTGACAGGGCGATTTCTTTAAGATCCATACTTTCAGAATTTGATTTGTTATTATTTGGCAGCGGAAGCGGACTGCTCCCGTCCTTTGTCAGCTCCAGACGGACGCCGTCCTTCGAGAGGACCAGCGCGTCATCATTGCCTCCGATGTCCACCACGGACACCTCCACCAGCTTGCTCCTGGTGACGGTGCAACCGGTCTGCCCCGGCACGAGGAGCTCCGCGCTGTCGGACATCTCGATGATATCGATGCCCGCACTCACCATTTTCAGGCTGCCGAAGTCGAACTGCTTCGCCACGCGGATACTGTCTTCCGACGCCTTGTCAAACACCGGCTCGCCCGTGACCTCGCCATTCTCCTTGCGGATGTCTTTCATATATCCTATGACGTTCCCGCGCTGATGCATATATAGCAGCACGGGATTCCTCAGGTACTGGTCGATATCCAGACCCTCGGTCATAATGCGAGTGCCGTAACAGTTCAGGCTCTCGTTGGAAATTCTTACTCTCTTACCCATGGTTTAACGTTTCTATTCGCCACAAGTTTAATGAAGCGGGATGTCATCTCAAAAAAAGTGTGCAACGGTTGCACACTTCTGTGCAATGGTTGCACACATGTGTGCAATGATTGCACACTTTTTTGCCTAAGTGGCTGCGAAAGAACATCTTTGTCCTGTAACAAAAATTTACGTCATGACAAAAAAAGAATCCGAAAACAAAAAGTCTGTCGCCAAGACACTATATATGTCCGGCATCGGCATGGAGCAGATCGCCGACCAGATAGGTGTCTCACGGCCCACCATCTCCCGCTGGTGTCAGGAGGGAGGATGGAAGGAAACCCGGGCGGCGCAGAACATCACACGACCTGAACTGGTCAATAAAATCTTAGGCTCCATTTCAGACCTGCTCGACAAAGTCAGGGAGACGGGCGACCCGATGGCCATCGCGGGCCTCGGCGACAAGCTCTCCAAGATGGCGTCCGTCGTCGAGAAGCTCGACAAGGGCGCGAGCATCGTGGACAAGATCGAGGTATTCATGGCGTTCAGCAAGTGGCTCGAGTATAAGGCGGCCACCGACCAGGAGATCACTCCGGACTTCCTGCGTCTCGTCAACCGTCTGCAGGACCAGTACATCGGCGAACAGCTGGGAAAGTAGCGAGCGATGGAGACCAAGGCCGAGATAAAAGAAGCCCTCGAACGGTGGAGGGAACACTGCAAGGAAGTCCAGTCGATGACCGGACTGCCGGAGCGCAGCGAGACCACCGCGGAGAAGGACCGTCGCATCAAGCGGCTGCTCTCGCACTACGATGAGTTCTGCGAGTACTACTTCCCTCACTACGTGACCAAATTCAACGAGGACGGCACCACAGGCATCATTCACAACGCCGACTTCCACAACAGAGCCGCCTCCAAGATACGCGGCAGCTCGAACCTCAAGGCGGTCTTCATCTGGCCGCGAGGTCACGCCAAATCCACGCATATGGACATCTTCGTTCCTCTGTGGCTCAAGCCGCAGAAGAAGATCCACTATATGGTCATTGTCGGCAAAGCTTACGACAGCGCCTGCGAGCTCCTCTCCTCCATTCAGGCCGAGCTGGAGTTCAACCAGCGTTACATCTCCGACTTCGGGGAGCAGCGCGGCATCGGCGACTGGGCCGACGGTTACTTCAAGACCAAGGACGGAGTCATCTTCAAGTCGCTCGGCCGCGGCCAATCCCCGCGCGGACTCCGCTTCCGCAACGTCCGCCCGGACTATATTGTCGTGGATGACCTCGACGATGACGAGCTCAGCCGCAACCCTTCGCGCGTGGAGGACCTCACGGAGTGGGTGCGCAGCGCCCTCTTCGGCTCGCTCGACGTGGGCCGCGGACGCTTCATTATGGTGGGGAACCTCTTCTCCAAGAGCTCCGTCCTGTATAACATCAGCCAGATAAAGAGCGTCTTTGTCTCCCGCATCAACGCCCTCGACAGCCACGGCAAGCCCGTCTGGAAGGACAAGTGGACAGCCGAGGAAGCCAAGGACGCCGCGGACTTCATGGGCTACATCCAGTGGAACCGCGAGTTCATGAACACGCCTATCACCCAGGGCAAGATCTTCCGCCACGAGTGGATCCGCTTCAAGAAGACGCTCCCGCTCGGCCGCTACGATGAACTCATCTGCTACACCGACCCTTCCTGGAAGCCGAAGACCTCGAACGACTACAAGGCCTGCCGCCTCTGGGGCAAGACCGGAAGCGAACTGCATCTGATAGACTGCTTCGTCCGTCAGGCGACCACAGGCGAGATGGTACGGTGGCTCTACGACCTCTATGAGAGACTTCCTGAGAACGCCACCGTGGCTTTCTTTATGGAGGCGAACTTCCTGCAGGATATGATCCTCGACGAGTTCTCCAAGGAGGGAGAGCTGCGCGGCTACCAGCTGCCGATCACCGGCGACTACCGCAAGAAGCCCGACAAACTGCAGCGCATAATGGACATCTCTCCGCTCTGGGAGAGGGGCTTCGTCTATTACAACGAGGCTCTGAAGGACAGTCCGGATATGCAGGCCGGCATCGACCAGACGCTCGCCCTGGAGAAGGGCAGCTCCGCGCACGATGATGCCCCGGACGCCGATGAGGGCGCCATCTGGATGCTGCAGCGCAACTCCCGGCAGACGAATTTCAAACCGCTGATGGGTACACGCCCGTCAGCAAAAAACATATGGTAACCATGTTTAAATTCATCAAGAAATGCATCTGGGCGGTTCGCTACAAGAGCGCTGTCCGCAAGGCCAAAAGGATGGCCAGACTCTTCAATATGACCTATCTCGTCATTATGCTCGATGGCCGTCTGAAGGTCGTGCCGAAGAAGACAATCAAGCACCTCGTGGCAACGCGGCGTTTCAAGCGCGGCATCACAGTCCAAAATATAGAGAGATACGCCCTTTATGTGGCGAGATAAAAGGAGGTCGCTATGTTTATACAGGACATTGACTATAAGGTCGTCATCGGGGAATCGGCCCTGAAGGTGGTCACTCAGGCGGATCAGGAGACGAGGGCGAACGCCGAGCTGGAAGCCGTGGAGGAGATCTCGGGATACCTCCGCCCGAAATTCGACTGCGAGAAGATCTTCGGCGCGGAAGGCGACAAGCGGAACCGTCAGATACTGATGTTCGCCTGCGACATCGCGCTCTACCATATGGCGGCATCCCTGCCCAACCGTATGGGAATAGAGATACGCGAGAAGCGTTACGAAAACACGCTCGAGAGGCTGAAGCAGATCCAGTCGGGGGTGGTCATCCCCGACCTGCCGGAGGCTACGGACGATGCCGGGGAAAGCGCGGCCCCCTCCATCAGGTTCGGTTCCAAGCCGTGCATAGACAACAGCTATTAGTATGAGAGCACTCGATACCATAAAGAAACTTTTCTCCTCACATATAGCCTCCGAGGGAATGGAGGCCTTTGAAGGACTGGAGCTCCCGGATGTCCTCACCACGAAGGACGGCACCCGTCTGGACCTCAGCAGGAAGTCTGACCGCAAGCACTTCCAGAAGATTGTCTTCGACCTGCAGCGGTACACGGACATCCTCGCGCAGCGGGACCTTGCCTCGTGGCGTCAGGCCCACCAGATGGCGCTCAGCGTCGAGCAGCCGAACCGGCAGAGGCTCTATGACATCTACCGTGACGTGGACCTTGACCTGCATCTCTCCGGCTGCAAGAGCCAGCTGCAGGGATTCATCATGGCCAAGACCTTCAAGCTCGTTACGTCGGAGGGCGATGATGTCCCGGAGGCGCTGCCGTACTTGGACACCGCGTGGTTCAAGCAGTTCATCAAGTATGTCCTTGACCAGCGCTATTGGGGCCACTCGCTCATCGAGCTGGGCAATGTCATCACGCGTGATGACGGCACCCTCACCCTTGACGGAGTGGCACTCATCCCGCGCAAGCACGTCATCCCGGAATACGGCCGCGTGACCGTCAATCCCGGAGGCAGCTGGGAGTCGGGCATCGACTACCGCCAGCCACCGTACTCCGACTGGCTCGTGGAGGTGGGCGCTCCGGATGATTTGGGCCTCTACCTGAAGGCCGCCATCCAGACCATCCCGAAGAAGTACGCGATGGCGTTCTGGGACTCGTTCGCCGAGATGTTCGGCCTGCCTATCCGCGTGGCCAAGACCTCATCCCGCGACCAGAAGGAGATAGACCGCCTCGGCAAGATGATGGAGACTATGGGCTCCAAGGCCTGGGCCGTACTGCCGCAGGAGTCCTCCATCGAGCTGACGGAGAGCTCGCGCGGAGACGCGTTCAACGTCTATGACAAGCGCGTGGACAGGGCGAACTCCGAACTGTCTAAGCTCGTGCTGCTCGTCACGATGACCATCGAGGACGGAAGTAGTCTGTCGCAGTCGCAGGTGCACCTGAAGGTGCTCAACAACCTCATCTTCGAGATAGCCGACCTTGTCCGCGACACGGTCAATGACCAGCTGCTCCCGAAGCTCGTCAAGCTGGGCTTCCCTCTGAAGGGGCTCCGCTTCGAATGGGACGAGCCGGTGGACTACACCCCGGACCAGCAGAGAGCTTACGAAGAGATGCTGCTTAACAACTATGAGATAGACGGCAGCTACTTCGCCGACAAGTACGGTGTCCCTGTGGGCGAGCGCAGAACGCTCACCCTGCCGACCGCGCCGGATGGCGGAGATGACGGCGGGGGCGAAGACAAAGACAGGAACGGTGACGACAAATCCCAAAAGAACATCCGTCCCAGTTTTTTCGACTGAGCCCCTCTGACTACGAGGGGCTGCACAGACGATACAGCCGCATTCTCGATAACAGCAGTCTGGCTTTGGCCAAGGGCAAGGATGTGCCGGAAGCGTCCAGGAAAAGGCTTGCAAAGGCATTCAGCGGGATGATGAAGGCGCTCTTCCGGGAGGAGGGCGCAAGCCTGAGGATAGAGATACTGCAGGACCCAGCAGTGGAGACGTTCATCGATGAGCACGCGAAGGTGCTCAATTCGGGATTCGCCAGGACGGAGATGTCTGACATCATGCGGCAGCGACTGCAGGAGTCCGACTACATCTTCTCCGGTATCAAGACCTTTCACGAACTGAACGAAGCCTTCCCGTCGCTGCTCGACGAGAATGGCGCAAGAAAGCCGTTTGAACGGTTTTTGAACGATGTTCAGAAGGTGGACGAGACCTACAACGGGAACTACCTCAGGGCGGAATATAACTTCGCCCAGGCATCGGCCGAGATGGCTTCCAAATGGGAGAGTTATCAGAAAGACGGAGATGACTATAACCTGCAGTATCGCACTGCCGGCGATGACAAGGTCCGTCCGGAACACGCCGAGCTGAACGGCATCACCCTGCCTCCTTCGGATCCGTTCTGGGATGAGTACTACCCGCCAAACGGATGGAACTGCCGCTGCACCGTCGTTCAGGTTCTCAAGGACAAGTATCCCCAGACGGACCGCGCCGAAGCCTATGCACGCGGCCAGAAGGCTCTTGCCAAGGACACCAAGGGAATGTTCCGCTTCAACTCCGGCAAGCAGGGGAAAGCCTTCCCTGACTATAACCCCTACACCCTCAGCAAGTGCAACTCCTGCACCCGCAAGCTCGACCTCGCCAAGGGACTCCCCGAAAACGAGCTCTGCAGCGCCTGCCTGCTGGTTAGGTCCGGCATGACAAAACAGGAGGGGAAAGCCGCAGAGAGGATGGCCCGATATAGCTCGGAGAGTTGGGAGCATACTTATATATCAGAGAATGCTGACGGTTTGGTCGCTACGGAACGAGCCAGAATCACTGAGTCTGAGGCAAACAGTCGGGAGAAACTAAAGTTTAATAAGGAATTATCAATGTGCAAGAATCTTGCTGACAATGGGCACGATATTGAGTTCTTGCACGGGGAAGGGCAGGCCAAAGGCGAAACATATGATATTCGCTTCGATGGAATACCCGCTGATTTGAAGTGCATCATTGGCTCAGGCACCAGCATACCGAAGCATGTCAAACACGCATTAATGGAACAGGGTGCTAAGATAGTTATATTCGAGCTCCCGTCCCATGGCAGTAAGATTAATGATAGGCTGACTGAATCTTATCGAAAATATGGGAAGTATGGCAAGATTTATTTCTATTTCACCGATGATATTCGATTAAGGGAGATAAAAAAATGAGGCCAGTGACAACCGACCTCGGGGCGTGC
>CAVEAQ010000035.1:0-15884 GCA_963613775.1 bacterium
ATCAGGAAGATAGACTCCAGAAGCCGCTTGGTTAGCTCGTGCATCGTATTAGTTCAGTGTGTTTCTAGGCCCAAAAAGGACAAGGCAAAGATAGCAAACAAAAAATAAAATGCAAAGGAATTTGCAGGGAGTAAAATCCCGAAACTTTTTTCTACATTTGCGAAAACACTTGATTATATGAAAACTTCAAAATTCTTCTTCCCGGCGGCGGCAGCGCTGCTCTGCGCCGGGCTCATCTCCTGCCAGAGTCTCGGATCGGGACCGGAGGGCAGTATCAGCGTCAGATTCGTAAGCAGCAGAGCCTCAGGCATTCCGGACATCCCCGACACCGACGACTTCCATCTCAGCATCACCTCTTCGGACGGGACGGTCATCTATAGCGGCCGCTTCGGCGATGCGCCGGAGGAGATCCCTGTGGCGAAGGGCAGCTACACCGTAAGCGCCGTGTCCCGCGAGTTCGGGGAGGCGGCATTCGACACTCCGCAATACGGCGACAGCGAGGAGATCGTGGTGAAGTCCGGGGAGAAAGTCTGCGCGGAGCTTCTCTGCGCCCAGACCAATGCCGGCATACGGCTCATCACCGACGAGAGCTTCAGGGAAGCATTCCCCGGCGGGATACTTTACCTAAGCGGCGACGACGGCACGCTGGTCTACGAATACGGCGAGACCCGCACTGCCTGCTTCAACCCTGGCAAGGTCAAAGTATCGATAAGCGAAGGCGGAATGCAGCAGGCACTCTTCTCCCGGACGCTCAAGGCCGCCCAGATGCTCTCCGTCAGGATCTCTGCGACCGTGTCCGGGGAAGCAGGCGGCATCTCGATCCAGATTGACACTACCCGTCAGTGGATGTCGGACGACTATGTCTATGGCGGCAGCGGGAGCGGCGATGCAGAAGACGCGCTGGATGTACTGGAAGCCAGGGAGCATATCGGCGAGAGCGAAGTCTGGGTGCGGGGCTATATCGCGGGCTGTGCCACAGGCAGCGGAAAGTTCGAATTCGAATCCCCGTTCTCCAAGGAGACCAATATCCTGCTGGGGCTGCGCTCCGGGACTTCCGACGGCGAGTACTGCATCAGCGTGGAGCTGAAAAACAAGAAGATACGCGCCGCGCTCAACCTCCCGGACAACCCGTCCCTGCACCGCAGGCAGGTCTGCGTAAAGGGAGACCTGGTGTCGTCATATTACGGGATACCGGGGCTCAAAAATGTCACTGAATATCAGCTCAAATAAGCCCTTACAGCATCGATGAGATCCACTTGCCGATGAAACTGACGCGCCGCGAGAGGACGGGCAGGTCGAGAGTGGCCACGGTGTCCGTGGACTTGTTGGTATTCATCGTGATCCCGGAGGTGAACATCACGCAGGGGATGCCCGCCTCGAGAAACCACTTCTGGTCGCTTATCTTGCGGTAGAAGAGATCTGTGAACGCCTGGCTGCCGTAGTAGTCGTAGCTCAGGTCGAGCCGCAGCTCGCGGTTGGCGTTCTCAAGCGAGAACCTGTGCTGCGAGCCGCCCAATGCAATCAGGTAGTCGCTCCTGCCCTTTCTGACCGGCACGAGCGAGGATCCGAGGATGTCGAGGTTGACCATCTGGCATATCGGGTATTCGAACCGGTACTTTGCGAAGAATGCGCGCGAACCGGAGAGACTGGCGTTATGCCCGTCGAACGCCACGAATATCAGCCCCGTATCCCCGGTGCAGAGCTCCGGGAGACTCCTTGCCAGAAGCAGCAGCGCCGCCACTCCGGAAGCGTTGGAATCGGCGCCGGGATAGACTTCCCCTTCGAGCGTCCCGAGCCCGTCGAAATACGCTCCGACCACTATGTATCTCCTGTACCAGCCGGGAGTCACCGCCACCACATTGTGCCCGGTCCTCCCGCCGTACTCAAACGACTGCACCGTCGTGCGGAGCCCCTCGCTGCGCATCTGGCGGAGCAGGTAGAACGCCACTCCCTGCGAACCGGCCGAGCCCAGTCCGCGCCCCGCGGCGAGCGAATCGGTCAGAAACGAGAGCTCCACTCCAAGCTGCGGCTCATCCGCACGGGCGGACAGACAGCAGAGAGACAAAAGGGCTGAAAGCAATGCAAATTTAAACCGCGGCTTCAATTCGGGTGCAATTATTGTTTATCTTTGCAAAAGTAATGAAAAAGTTCTTTCTGCCGATAGTTTTGCTGCTCTTCTGCACAACTTCCGCGCTCGCACAGTACGACAAAGACGTCTTTATGTGGAGAGGGCGGCAATCGTTGTCAGACGGCAAATATGCGCAGGCTATCGAGAACTTCAACATCCTCACCCGGCTCGACACCACCCAGTACTGGGGCTTCTTCTTCCGCGGCATAGCCAAATACAACCTCGGCGACCTCCGCGGCGCCGACAGCGACTTCAATGCCGCCGTGCGGCTCAACCCCGTCTTCACCAACGGCTACCACTACCGCGGCATCACCCGCAGCCGCTTCGGCGACTACGACGCGGCCTACAAGGACTTCGAGACCGCCCTCAGGCTGCGTCCCGGGCAGAGCGGCATCTACTTCTCGAGGGGCGTGACCTCCTTCCTCGCGCAGAAGTTCGAAGACGCCGTCAGGGACTTCGACTACTATATCCGCAAGGAGCCGCGGGATCCTGCCGCCTACCTCAACAGAGGCGCCTCCTACCTCTACCTCGCCGACACCCTCAAGGCCCTCACCGACTACAACAAGGCGATAAAGCTGGACCGCTTCGACCCCGAAGGCTACATCCGCCGCGCCAGCGTCTATTCGCAGCAGAAGCACTACTCCGATGCTCTTGACGACCTCGACAAGGCCATAGAGCTAGACTCCACCAGCACCTTCGCCTACTTCAACCGCGCGCTGATCCGCTACGAGCAGAAGGACTACAACGGAGCGATGTCCGACCTCAACACCGTGCTCCGCCACGAGCCGGGCAACGCCCTGACCCTCTACAACCGCAGCCTCATCTACGCCCAGGTGGGCGCGTTCGAGGAAGCCCTCGAAGATATGGACAGGGTCATCAACATCAACCCGGGCAACGTCCTCGCCCACTTCAACAGGGCGTCGATATTCATCGAGATGGGCCGCTGGATGGACGCGCTCGAGGACTACAACAAGTCCATCGAGCTCTACCCCGACTTCGCCAAGGCCTACCTCAACCGCTCGTACGTGGAGAATATGCTCGGCCGCACCCGCGAGTCCAGGGCCGACTACAAGACGGCGCAGGAGAAGGTCAGGGAATACCGCGCCAAGAGCTCCGGCACGGAGTTCGCCGACACCACCCGCAAGTACAATTCGCTGCTCGCGCTCGACGCCGACTTCGCCAAGAAGGACTTCGACAACGAACTCCTGCAGCACCGCGACATCGACATCCGGCTCCGGCCGCTCTACCGCTTCACTCTCACGGCCGAGAAGCAGGAGCGCAGCTCCACCCTCGTTGCCAAGAACTACGAAAACGCCCTGATAGACAGATTTATAGACGCGTCGCCGCTGCCGATGACGATAAGCAGCGCCACCACTTCCGGGCCGACCACCTACGTCTTCAGCTCCAGCGCCGAGGAGTGCTTCGTCAAGGGCCTCCAGGACCTGCAGGACAGGCAGTTCAACTCTGCGCTGCAGTGGTTTGACAAGGCCGTGGCCACGGCGGAAGACGATGCCTCGAGAGACAAGTACGCCCGCTACTACAAGGCCTTCTACCTGATGAACAGGGGCGTGCTCAAGGCTGAGATGACCGATTTCATCGCCTCGCTCGAAGGCAATGTGCAGACCCTCTCGATGGATACAGAAGGCGCGGCCCGCGCCAGGGTCAGCACCAAGGTCGAGCGCAGCTACGACTACTCGGAGGCCATCGCCGACATACGCGAGGCCCTCACGATACTTCCGGACATACCGTATCTGTACTTCAACCTCGGCAACCTGCAGTGCCTGTCATCGCAGTTTGTCAGCGCGATTGAGAACTACGACATGGCCGTCAAGCTCTACCCTTATATGGGCGACGCCTACTTCAACCGCGGGCTGGTGCTCATCTACCTCAAAGACCAGGAGAAAGGCTGCATAGACCTGTCCAGAGCAGGCGAGCTGGGAGTCGCCGACTCCTACAGCGTCATCTCCAAATACTGCAAGGATGAAGACGATTAAGTTCAAGTCACTCTCCTCCGGCAGCTGCGGCAACTGCTACTTCATAGGGATATTCGACGACTCGCGCTGCGAATGCGGGGTACTGATCGACGCCGGAGTCAGCCCGAGGCGCCTCGGCAAGGAGTTCTCCGCCGAAGGGCTCAGCTACGACAATATCGACGCGATCCTCATAACCCACGACCATATGGACCACATACGCTCGCTGGGCTCGTTCTGCAAGCACGTCGGCAAGCCGGTCTGGGCGACCCCCGTCCTGCTTCCCGCCCTGCAGCGCAGGGTCATCACCGGCGAGCACCTCGCCCCGCTCAGGCGGGAGCTCTCCGAAGGCTGGAACGAGATAGTCCCCGGCCGCATCCGCGCCCGCTGGTTCGAAGTCCCGCACGATGCCACCCAGACCGTAGGCTACGCCATCCTGCTCGACGACTACAAGTTCGTGATAATGACCGATATAGGCCGGATGACCAAGACCGCTCTCGACTTCGCGCGGCAGGCCGGCAGCGTGGTGATCGAGTCCAACTACGACCCCGATATGCTCCTGCACGGGCCCTACCCCAAGGATCTCCAGGACAGGGTGCGCGGCGGCCACGGCCACCTCTCCAACGGAGAGTGCGCCGAAGCCATCCGGGAGTTCGCCCACGAGGGGCTGCGCAACGTCTTCCTCTGCCACCGCAGCGAGCACAACAACACCGCCCGCCTCGCCTTCGACTGCTCCCGCCGGGTGCTCGACCCCGCCGTGAGACTTGTGGTGCTGCCGCGGATGACAGCCTCGCCGCTGTTTGATATCGGATAAATTGCTAACTTTGCTCCTTTATGAAGGAATTCTGGCAAATACTCAAGCGCTACGTCGCACCATATAAGAAATACGTTGCGGGGTCGGTCGTGATGAACATCCTCTCTGCGATATTCAACGTGTTCTCGTTCTCCCTGCTCATCCCTATCCTGCAAATACTCTTCAACATCGGGGATCACACCTACGAGTTCATCCCCTGGCACCGCGGGATGCCGTTCAACGAGATCACCAACAACGCCTACTACTACGTCTCGCAGTTCATCGGAGTCTACGGCCCGAGCCGCATACTGCTCTCTCTCTGCCTGATATTCTGCGCCATCGTCCTCATCAAGACCGCCTGCTACTTCGGCGCCGCCGCGGTGATGGTGCCGATACGCACAGGGGTGGTCAAGGATATGAGGATGGAGATCTACGACAAGATCCTCTCCCTGCCGCTCGGCTTCTTCAGCCAGGAGCGCAAGGGTGACATCATAGCCCGCATCAGCGGCGACGTGCAGGAGGTGGAGAACTCCATCACCAGCACGATCGAGATGCTGATCAAGAACCCTATCCTGATCATTATCTACCTCACGGTGCTCTTCAGGATGTCCTGGGAGCTCACCCTCTTCACGATAGTCTTCGCCCCGGCGATGATCGGCGTGATGAGCGCCATAGCCCGCAAGCTCAAGGCGCAGTCCATCGAGGCGCAGCGCTACTGGAGCGACACGATGAGCCAGGTCGAGGAGACTCTCGGCGGCCTGAGGATCATCAAGGCATTCCTCGCGGAGAAGAAGATGTCCGACCGCTTCGACGCGGTCACGGAAGCGATGCGCAGCAAGAACAACCGCGTCGCCATCCGCCAGGCCAGCGCCCACCCGGTGAGCGAGCTGCTCGGCTCGGTGATGATCGCCATCGTCCTCTGGTTCGGCGGCACCCTCATCCTCGGCGAGCACTCAGTGATCGACGCTCCGAGCTTCATGGCATATATGGCCATCCTCTACAGCATCATCCAGCCCATCAAGGACCTCTCCCGCGCGGCCTACGGCATCCCCAAGGGCCTGGCATCGATGGAGAGGATCAACGTCATCCTCGATGCGGAAAACAATATCGCGGAGCCTGCGGAGCCTCGGAGCCTCGCCTCGTTCGAAGAGAGCATCGAGCTGCGCAATGTCAGTTTCAGCTATGAGAGCGGGCGAGAGGTGCTGCACGACGTGAGTCTCACCATTCCGAAGGGCCGGAACATAGCCATAGTCGGCGCGAGCGGCGCCGGCAAATCCACCCTCGTGGACCTCATCCCGCGCTTCTACGACCCGACGGGCGGCAGCATCCTCATCGACGGAGTCGATATCAGGGATGTCAGCACCCGCGAGCTGCGCGCCCTTATAGGCAATGTCAACCAGGACCCTATCCTCTTCAACGACACGATATTCAACAACATAGCCTTCGGAGTCGAGGGTGCGACGATGGAGCGGGTAGTGGCGGCGGCGAAGATTGCCAATGCCCACGACTTCATCATCGAGAAGCCGGAAGGCTACAACACCAACATCGGCGACCGCGGCGTGATGCTCTCCGGCGGCCAGCGGCAGCGCATCAGCATCGCGAGGGCTATCCTCAAGAACCCTCCTATCCTCATCCTGGACGAAGCCACCGCCTCCCTCGACACCGAGTCTGAGAGGATGGTGCAGGACGCGCTCGACTACCTGATGAGCCAGCGCACCACCATCTCCATCGCCCACAGGCTCAGCACGGTACGCAAAGCCGACGAGATCATCGTGATGAACGAGGGCCGCATAGTCGAGAGGGGCAGGCACGACGAGCTGATAGCGCTCGGAGGTTATTACAGGAAGCTCTATGAAATGCAGACTCTATAATATTTTCAGGATTCTGCTCATCATCTACCTGGCGGGGGTTGCATACCTCTGCTTCGGCCACTTCGACAACCTTCCTGACATCCGGAAGACACTCTTCGGCATCCCGATGGACAAGGTGGTGCATTTCTGCATGTTCTTCCCAGCCCCGCTGATCGGGTTCTTCGCCTTCACGGACAAGCCCAAGTCGCCCGGCAAGGCACTGGTCTCGCTGATCTGCATCTGCTCCTTCTCCTGCATCTTCGCCGGACTTACCGAGATCATCCAGGGCACCCTCCCCTACCGCAGCGAGGACATCCGCGACTTCGAAGCTGACTGCCTCGCCATCGGCGTCGGTACGGTGCTGACATTCCTTGTCAACCTCATCACCCAGTGGAGGGCCGGACGATGAAGCGCTTGACTCCTCTGCTCCTTCTGCTGCTCTGCCTTCCCGGCCTTGCAGTCTCCGCCGCTCCCCGCGCGAAGGACTTCGCCCCGATCTGCGACACCTTGAGAGTCAGGCTCCTGGCTCATACCGGAGTGGACCAGAAGCTCCGAATGAACAAGGTCAAGGTCCGCGGCAGCAATCTCGACCTCTACTTCTCCGCCGAACTCTCCTACTACCCCTGGCACGCTGAGGACCTGGACTGGTTCTACCGCGAGCTGAAGGGCGAGATGGCCTCCATCGCCGCAGGCAGCTCCCTGGGCGAAGTCTATACCAACGGCTACCGGCTCTCCGATCTTGTCCTGCCTCATCCGGGCTCCGACGGCAAGCCGTCAGGCTACTCAAGGAGCATCGCAGACCCGCGCGGCAGCGACCCCGGATTCGTCCGCAGAGTCGGCGCGCGCAAATACCCCAAGGGGCTGGACGGCAGATACATAGCCCTCTGGCAGAGCCACGGCCGCTACTACGACGAGCAGCGCGGCGCCTGGTCCTGGCAGCGCGCTCCCCTGCACCGTACGGTAGAAGATATGTTCACTCAGAGCTTCGTGCTTCCCTTCCTGATGCCGATGCTGGAGAACTCCGGCGCCTACGTGATGACCCCGCGCGAGAGGGACATCCAGCGGTTGGAATACATCATCGACAACGACCCGGCCTTCCCGGGCGAGCGGAGCGGCGAACTGCGCAGGAGCGGCACCTACAGGGAGCACGGCTCCTGGAAGACAGCCGGCACAGGTTTCGCCGACTTCAGACAGGTCTATACATTCTCCGACAACCCCTTCACGGCAGGCACGGCCCGCAAGGCAGACTGCTCCCCCAAAGGCGGCGCGAGCGTCCGCTGGACGGCGCAGATGGAGAAGCGCGGCGAATATGCGGTCTATGTGTCCTACCGCACTGAAGATAACAGCAGCACCGAGGCGCACTACAGCGTGCACCACCTCGGCGGCAGCACCGACTTCACAGTCAACCAGAAGCGGGGCGGAGGCACCTGGATCTACCTCGGCACCTTCGAGTTCGGCCCCGACAGTGAGTGCTGCGTGACCCTGGACAACAGGGGCGAAGACGGACTCTGCGTCACCGCCGACGCCGTCAAGATAGGCGGAGGGATGGGCAAGCTCGAGCGCGGAGGCAGCACCTCCGGGATGGCCAGCTCCGCCGAAGGAGCGCACTACTGGATGCAGTGGGCCGGAGCCGACACCGACGTCACCCGCAACTGGGACACCGACTACACCAACGACTTCGCCTCCCGCGGACGCTGGACGACGATGATGCACGAGCAGAAGGACATCCCCTTCGACCTTGCGCTGGCCTTCCACACCGACGCCGGGACCGCCCAGGCCGACACCACGATAGGGACTCTTGCCATCTACACCCTGCGCAACGAAGGCGAGCGCGAGTTCGCCGACGGCCGCGACAGGATCATCAGCCGCCTGCTCTGCGACTACGTGCAGAGCCAGATAGTGGACGACATCCGCGCCGACTTCGACCCCGACTGGACCCGCCGCGGACTCTGGGACAAGAGCTACAGTGAGTGCCGTACAGCCGGCGTCCCAGCGATGATCCTCGAGCTGCTCAGCCACCAGAACTTCGCCGATATGCGCTACGGCCTCGACCCGGCGTTCAGGTTTGCGGTAAGCAGAGCCGTCTACAAGGGCATACTCAAGACCCTCAGCGAATACTACAGCTGTCCATACACCGTGCAGCCGCTGCCGGTGAGCGCCTTCTCCGCCAGACTGCTCCCGGACGACAAGATCCGCCTGGAGTGGACCCCGAGCCCCGACAGCAAGGAGCCGACCGCAGTGAGCCGGGGCTACATAGTCTACACCCGCAGGGACGGCGGGGCCTTCGACTCCGGAGTGGAGACAGTCTCGCCGAGCCTGGAGCTCCCCCTGGAGCGCGGCCACATCTACAGCTTCAAGGTGGAAGCCTTCAACGACGGCGGGCGCAGCTTCCCTTCCGAGATCCTCTCGGCAGGAGTGCCCGACGGCGTCGGAGTGAGAGACACTGTCCTGATTGTCAACAACTTCTACCGAGTGTCGGCTCCGGCCGTCATCGACAGTCAGGACTATGCGGGATTCGACTCCCGCAGGGACGGCGGCGTCCCGTACATCCGCGACATCAGCTATATTGGGGAGAACTATGAGTTCGACCGCAGCGCCGAATTCATCGACAACGACTACCCGGGCTTCGGGGCAAGCGACGAGGAGAGCGCGGGCGGAATCATAGCCGGCAACAGTTTTGACTACCCCTACATCCACGGCAAGTCCCTGATGGCTCTGGGCTACCCGTTCTGCTCCAGCTCCAAGGACGCATTCTGCGCCGGGAGCGGCTCCCCGCAGATCGTCGACCTCATCTGCGGCAAGCAGGGCGGAGAGCGCTACCCAGTATTCCCGGGGGTGCTGCGCGATGCCCTCAGCGCCTTGCTCAGCGAAGGCGGCAGTTTGTTTATTTCCGGTGCCAACATAGCCTCCGACAGCACTGCGAGGGCATTCACCCCGGCAGTCCTGGGCTACAGGCTCAGCACCCCGTCCGGCAGCCGCAGCGGCAGGATCTCCGGGATGGAGTACTCCTCCAGCCTCAACCCTGAGATATATTGCGTGGAGAGTCCGGACGGCATCTTCCCTGCCGGCTCCGGAAGCGGCATCTGGCTGAGCTACCCGCGCTCCAGCTTCGGCGCCGCCACCTACAGCACCTCCGGCGGCCACAAGGTCGCAGCTATGGCAGTGCCGCTCGAGACGATTGTAGGTGAAACTGACAGGACCTCTGTCCTGCGGGCCGTCCTAGAGTACTTTGACGGGGGCTCCAAACCAGTTCACCATCGCTAGGTAGAACAGGCCGGAGATGATCACGACGGCCGGGATGGTGAGCACCCAGGCCCAGACTATATTCTTGGCTGTCATCCACTTGACCCTCTTCACTCCCCTTGTGAGACCAGTACCGATTATAGAGCCGGTGATGGTGTGCGTGGTGCTGACCGGGATGCCGAAGAGCGCCGTCAGGATCAGGGTCGCAGCCCCGGAGCCTTCCGCGCAGAATCCCTGCATAGGCGTCAGCTTGCTGAGGCCGTCGCCCAGAGTGCGGATCACCTTCCAGCCTCCCGTGACCGTGCCGAGGGCTATCAGGCCGTAGCAGACCAGCTCCAGCCAGAGCGGCACGAAGAAGCCGGTGTGCCCGGCGGCGAGGAAAGCCTGCAGGGCATCGCCGTAGAGGAAGCGCAGGATGCCGTTGTCCGGGTCGGCTGCGAATGCGGAGGAGAGCAGTACCGCGATGATACCCATAGTCTTCTGTCCGTCGTTGGCCCCGAATCCCATCGAGAACTCGGCGCAGGAGATGACCTGCAGCACCCTGAAGACCTTATCGACCCTGCGCGCCTTGAAGCGGCGGCAGATCAGGAGGAAGAGGCAGTTGAGCGCAAATCCCATCACCATCCCGATAAGCGGGGCTATCACGATGAATGCCAGGGTCTTGATGATGCCGTCGCTCACCAGGTACTCCGAGCCGTAGACAAACCATACCGGACCGATCAGCCCGCCGATCAGCGCGTGAGAGGCAGAGATCGGGAGACCTATCATACTGCAGGTAAACACCCAGAACACGGAGCCCAGCAGGGCGGCAAGGATGACGAAGACGTCGATGCAGCTCTCGCTCACGATGCCGCTTCCCATAGTGGAAGCCACGGTGAGGTCGAAGAAGAAGAGGGCCGAGAGTATCCAGAATGCCGACCAGGCCACCGCCACCTTGGGGGTGAGGGCCTTGGTCGCCACGGCGGAAGCGATGCAGTTGGCAGCATCGTTCATCCCGTTGGTGAAGCTGAAGGCGAGCGCGAGGAGCGCGGTAAACAATACTATGACAATCATCCGCTAGCCCATCTTGACGACAATACTCCTGATGGTGCTGGCCAGACTCTTGGCCACGTCGGAGGTATCCTCTATGGCCTGGATGATATTCTTCTTCTTGACCAGCTCGATAGGGTCCTTCTCCAGCTCGAAGAGGTTGCTCATATAGGACTCGTAGATGTCGTCCACGATGTGCTCGTTCTCCTTGATGTTGTCGCAGAGGGTGTCGAGTTCCTTGACCTTGTCCCGCATACGCTCGAAGAGGCCGGTGATCTGTAGCAGGATCTCAGCATCCTGGAGCACATACTCCGCAATCTCGATCACCTTGCGGCTCGGATCCTTCGGCTGGTAGATGGCTATCTTCTTGGAGCAGTCCCTGATGCAGTCGAGGAAGGTATCCATATCCTCGGCCAGCTGATGGATGTCGTCCCTGTCGAACGGAGTCACCACCGCATCGAGCAGCTCGTCGATGATCTTGTCCGTGATTCTGTCGCCGAGGGTCTCGCACTCCTTGATGCGGTGCGCATAGACCCTGCGCTTGTCGGCATCGTCTTCCTTGGCCTGCTCGAGGAGGAGTTCGGCAGCCTTCTTTATGTTCTCCGCCGACTGCTCGAAAAGCGGGAAGAACTTCTTCTCCTTGACTACGAAAATCTGGAGGATCTTGTCTAAATTCATCTTAAAGGGTTTTTGTCTGACTTATACCATTCTATGAAGCGGGCAATACCCGCGTGGAGGGTGACTCCCGGCTTGTAGCCGAAGTCGCGCTCCAGCTTGCTAGTGTCTGCGTAGGTCTTATACACGTCGCCCGGCTGCATAGGCATCATTATCTTCTCGGCAGGATGCCCGACAGCGCTCTCGATCTCGCTGATGAAGTCCATCAGCTTCACCGGGTTGCTGCAGCCGATATTGTAGACCTCGTGCATCTCGGGGGCTCTGTCCAGCACCCTCGCCACACCCTCGACTATATCGTCGATGTAGGTGAAGTCGCGCATCATATCGCCGTTGTTGAAGACCTTGATCGGACGGCCCTCGCTGATGGCGGACGCAAAGAGCATCGGGGACATATCCGGACGTCCCCACGGTCCGTAGACGGTGAAGAACCTCAGGCCCGTGGCCCTGATGCCGTAGAGGCGGCAGTAGCAGGAGGCCATCAGTTCGTTGGACTTCTTGGTGGCGGCGTAGAGGCTCACAGGGCTGTCCACCTTGTCCTCCTCGCTGAAGGGGGTCTTCTCGTTGCCGCCGTAGACGCTGCTGGAGCTCGCATAGACCAGATGCCGCACCGGATAGTGCCTGCAGCACTCGAGCACATTGACGAATCCCACCAGGTTGCTGTCCACATAGGCCCAGGGATTCTCGATGGAGTAGCGCACCCCTGCCTGAGCGGCAAGGTTGACCACGGCGTCGAACTTCTCCGCCGCAAAGAGCTCGGGCAGAGCCTTCCTGTCGGCGATATCCATCTGCTCGAAGCGGAAGCGCGGATTGTCCCCGATCTGTGCGAGTCTCGCGCGCTTGAGCGTCACCGGATAGTAGTCGTTGAGATTGTCAATACCCACGACGCTGTCTCCCCGGTCGAGGAGCCGCCGTGTCAGATGGAATCCTATAAATCCGGCCGCGCCGGTCACCAGCACTTTCATTTCCTGTCGTATTCCTGAAATCTTGAATTGTTCGAAATATACTCCGGTACGGTGCGCTTCATCAGCTTCACCATCTCCGGGATCTCCACCTCGCGGCTCAGGCTCTCGAGCTCATCAACCACCCTGGCGGCATCCTGCCAGTCGTACTGGCGCACCTTGGCGATGCGGATCTTGGCGTGTACGGTAGGCTCGGTATTCTCTACGTTGGAGAGCACCTCCTCGTAGAGCTTCTCGCCCGGGCGAAGACCTGTATAGACCACCTGGATATCCTTGTCCGGCACGAGTCCGGAGAGCTCGATCATACGCCTGGCGAGCGAGTCGATCCTGACCGGCTGACCCATATCGAAGACGCAGATGCGGTTCTCGGTCTGCAGGGTCGCAGCCTCCATCACGAGCCGGCACGCCTCCGGGATGGTCATAAAGAAGCGGGTGATGTTCTTGTCGGTCACGGTCACAGGGCCGCCGGCAGCGATCTGCTCGCGGAAGCGCGGGATCACCGAGCCGTTGGAGCCCAGCACATTGCCGAAGCGGGTTGTGACGAACTTCGTCTTGCCAGGAGTCTTGCCGCTCTCGAGGGCGAGCCCGAGGCTCTGCACATATATCTCTGCGAGCCGCTTGGTGCAGCCCATTATATTGGTCGGATTGACGGCCTTGTCGGTGGAGATCATCACCATCTTCTCGGCACCGTACTCCACGCACTTGTCAGCCACATTGCGCGAACCGGCCACATTGACCAGCACCGCCTCGCAAGGGTTCTCCTCCATCAGCGGCACGTGCTTGTAGGCGGCGGCGTGGAAGACGATCTGCGGCCTGTATGTCCTGAACGCGAAGTCTAGCCTTTGCTTCTGGCGCACATCTCCGATCACCGGCACATAGTCCAGCTCCGGGAACTTCTTCTCGATCTCGAGGCGCAGGTTGTGCATCGGGGTCTCGGCGTTGTCGTAGAGGACCAGCTTCCTGATTCCGAAGCCTGCGAGCTGGCGGCAGAGCTCCGAGCCTATCGAGCCGGCGGCGCCGGTCACCATCACCACCTTGTCACAGAACTGGGCCTGGATCGCATCAAGCGAAATCTTGATCTCTTCCCTGCCCAGCAGGTCTTCGATCTTGACCTCGCGCACTCCGAGCCTGCCTTCGGAGGCTCCGCCCGGCCCCAGCTCGTCGATCGTAGGCACGATCAGCATCTTGAGCCCCAGTCTGGTGCAGATGCCCACCAGATTGCGCTGCTCGTGCTGCACATCGGCTTCGGTAGCGAACATTATACCCCCAAGCGAGAGTTCCTCGGCGGTCTTCTCGAAGGTCTCGGCATCGATGAAGACATAGACCTGCTTGTCACAGAACATCGTGTCACCCAGGGTGCCGTCCGGAGAGAGGAAGCCCACGATGTCGTAGTGGGTCGAGCCGCGGAGCCTCGTCACGGTGGCGGCGGACTTGTCGCTGGTGCCGTAGACCAGCACCTTCATCCTCTTCTGAGCCTCCCTCAGGCGGGATTTGTAACCCTCATAGACCACTATCATCAGCAGGCGCACCATACAGAGTATCACCAGCGAGAGCAGAGCGTCGGCGACCAGCATCAGCACCACCTCGCCGCAGAACCCTCCGGCGATGGCCACCACGATGCCCATTATCACCACCTTGCCCAGCGTGGCAAGTCCGAATATGAACGTATCCCTGAATGTGAAGTGACGGATGATGATCGTGTAGGTCTTCAGGAGATAGAACATCAGCCCCGAAGCGCAGAGCGAAGACACACCCCAGACAATATTGAAACCCCTCGACTCCACGACGTCCACCCTGCAGAAGAACGCTATGATGGCTATTGCGACGGACGCGAAGAGCGAGATGAAGAGGTCCATCCCGAAGATGAACCGTTTGTCAAGAAACCTGGATTTAAATCTGTCAAGCATGATTTTATAGGGGGGGGTCATAGTAAACTATTAATTATCAGAACTTTAAGGCTAAATTCAGACCTGCCGACCCGCTGAACGGATCGACCTGCGGGAGCACTGCCACATCCATCCGGAAGAGCCGCTTGGTCGGCTCGAGCAGCCACTCTCCCACGTGGGCGCAGAAAATCCCGATGCCGGCGCCGGCCAGCACGTCGCTGAACCAGTGCTTGTCGTTGTTGATGCGGAGCACACCCACTCCGGTCGCGAGGGCATAGGCGCAGATGCCCCAGCCCCAGCCGTATTCCATACGGACGAACTCGGCCCCGGTGAACGCGGTGGCCGTGTGCCCGGACGGGAAGGACTTGGCGTCCGAACCGTCGGGCCTCGGGGAATTGATCACAGTCTTCATCGTACGGGTGATCGCCACCAGGCTCACGGCAGAGATGCCGCACACTATCGCCCTCTCTGCAAAGCGGTGCTCGGTATCAACTCCAAGCGCTCCGAGAGACAGAGCGAAAGCGAATGGAACGTATTGAATATAGTCGTCTATTATGGCCTTGGGGGCCGAACCTCTCCAGGCGAGAACCCTCTCGCGCATATAGTTGTCTAGGCTCTCGTGCGCAAAGCAGTGCACCGCCACCCCGCTCGTGATGAGCACGGCTGGAGCTATCAGCTGCGTCGCCCTGAACTCCGTGTCGGGACCCAGTCTCAATTTTTTGTCTATTCTTGCGTTGAGGCTGTCCGGACGCTCCAGGACTATGCCGCGGCCCCGAGCCCCTTCCAGACTGTCCGCAGCAAACTGCGCCGCGGCGGGGCCGGCGGCACAGCACATCAGGATTGCGATCAGGATTAGTTTCCCCAGAACTTTCATCTGCCCTTGTACATCTGCTCGTAGTACTTCTCGTACTCTCCGCTGGTCACTCTGTCCATCCACGCCTGGTTGTCGAGGTACCAGCGCACCGTGCGCTCGATGCCCTCTTCGAACTGCAGCGACGGCTCCCATCCCAGCTCCCTCTTGAGCTTGGTGGAGTCTATCGCGTAGCGCAGATCGTGGCCGGCGCGGTCGGTGACATAGGTGATGAGGTCGTCGTCAGCGCCCTCCGGACGGCCCAGCACCCTGTCCGTCACCTTGATGAGCGTCTTGACTATGTCGATGTTCTTCCACTCGTTGAAGCCGCCGATGTTGTAGGTGTCGGCCACCTTGCCCTTGTGGAAGATGAGGTCTATCGCACGGGCGTGGTCCTCCACGTACAGCCAGTCGCGCACGTTTTGTCCCCTGCCATAGACAGGGAGCGGACGGCGGTGGCGGATATTGTTGATAAAGAGCGGGATGAGCTTCTCCGGGAAC
>CAVEAQ010000036.1:0-15653 GCA_963613775.1 bacterium
GCGCCGTCGTGGGCATCGAGGGATTCGAGATCGGCGACACCATCGCGGACTTCGACAAGCCTGAGGCGCTCGCGCCTATCGCGATAGACGAGCCTACGATGAGTATGCTCTTCACCATCAACAACTCCCCGTTCTTCGGCAAGGACGGCAAGTTCGTGACTTCCCGCCACCTCAAGGAGAGGCTGGAGAAGGAACTCGAGAAGAACCTCGCGCTCCGCGTGAAGCCGGGCCTGAGCGCCGACTCCTTCGTGGTCTACGGCCGCGGCGTGCTGCATCTCTCGGTGCTCATCGAGACGATGCGCCGCGAGGGCTTCGAGCTACAGGTAGGACAGCCTAAGGTGCTCGACAAGACCATCGGCGGGCAGCGCTGCGAGCCTATCGAGGAGCTCTCAATCGAGGTCCCGGAGGAGTTCGTGGGCGCGGCCATCGAGATTTCCACCCGCCGCAAGGGCGCACTGATCCATATGGAGCCGCGCGGGGACCGCACCCTGCTCGAGTTTGAGATCCCGACCAGAGGTCTGATGGGACTCCGCTCCAACCTGCTCACAGCCAGCCAGGGAGAGGCAGTCGTAGCTCACCGCTTCAAGGAATATCAGCCGTACAAGGGCGAGATCGAGCGCCGCAACAACGGTTCGCTCGTCTCCCTCGAGACCGGCCAGGCCATCGCATACTCGATGAACAAGCTTCTCGACCGCGGCCGCTTCTTCGTGGATCCGGGCGAGGAGATCTATGCCGGTCAGGTCATTGGCGAGCACACCCGCGAGAGGGACCTCAACATCAATGTCTGCAAGACCAAGAAGCTCACCAATGTGCGTGCAGCGGGCTCAGACGAGAAGATCGTCCTGCCTCCGGCCATCAAGTTCTCCCTCGAGGAGGCGCTCGAGTACATCCAGGAGGATGAGCTCGTGGAAGTGACCCCTCACCATATGAGAATCCGCAAAATATTGCTCGATCCGCTGGCAAGAAAAAGAAATAGCGACAACGAAGATTGACAATCGATAAAATTTTTACTATCTTTGCAACCCTTTGTAGTCAGACTGATTGACCTGGGGCCCGGGGCGAAGCACTTTGAGTGGAAGGCCGGGCGCGAGTTCTTTGAATCATTCGGCAACTCCGAAATCCTCGATGCAGACATCTCGGTGGCTGCATCCATCCTCAACAAGGGGCTGACCGCCCACGCCGTCTGCGAGATCGGCGGGAGCGTGACGGTCGCCTGCGACAGATGCCTGGAGGACCTGGAGATAGCGGTGGAGACATCCTTCGAGGAGACCTACACCCCAGAGGGAGCCGAGCTGGACCTGAGTCAGGACATATACGACTATATCTGCACCTCTCTCCCGCTCCAGAGGGTCCACCCGGTGGGCGAATGCAACAGCGAGACTACGAAGTATTTGAGTAAATAATATTTAAAAGATAAAGAAATGGCACATCCGAAACACAAACTTTCAAAGCAGCGCAGGGACAAGCGTCGTACCCACGACTTTGCACCGGTTCCTACCCTTGCCACCTGCTCCAACTGCGGCGCCACGGTGATGTATCACCGCGTCTGCCCAGAGTGCGGTTACTACAGAGGCCGTCAGATCATCGTCAAGAACGCTGAGTAAGACAGTCTCCGACGCGGTCCCTTAGTTCAACGGATAGAACGAAGGTTTCCTAAACCTTAAATACAGGTTCGATTCCTGTAGGGACTACAAGAGCTCCGGCCGAGGATTCGGCCGGAGTTCTTTGTGTATTGCAAGGGTCAGAGTCAGAGCCCGTTTATCTCTTTCAGCAAAAAATCCTCTATGTTGATGTAGCGCACGCCCCGCTCGTCTGTCCATGGCAGAATATCGTCGCGGACTACGACCAAGATTCCCGAACCTGCCGAGGGGGCGGAAGTGCCAAAGGCCAGGCTGACGGCTATTTTCAAGAACAGGCCGAATGGTCGATATTGCTGTGTCACGAAAGAAATCCTAAATTTGCTTCCATTATGAATTCTGAAATCAAGAAGTGGATAGAGGGGGAGATACTCCCGCGCTATGACGGTTTCGACCGGGGGCACCGGCGGGACCACGCCGAATATGTGATAAATACGGCTCTGGAGCTGGCGCAGCACTATAATGTGGATACGGATATGATCGGCGTAGCTGCCGCCTGCCACGATCTGGGATTGTCCGGAGATCGCGCCACACACCATCTGGAGTCCGGGCGCATAATCCGCGGTATGAGCGAGCTCGGCAGATGGTTCACTCAGGAGCAGATCGAGACCATAGCACAGGCAGCCGAGGACCACCGGGCTTCGTCCAAGAACGAGCCGCGGAGCATATACGGGCGCATAATCGCCGAGGCGGACAGGCAGATCGTGCCGGAGACCGTCATCCGAAGGACGGTGCAGTTCGGTCTGAAGAACTATCCTGAGCTGAGCCGCGAGGGACATTGGGAACGGATGCTCGCACATCTGAAGGAGAAGTACGCCGAGGGCGGCTACCTCAAGCTCTGGATCCCCGAGTCGTCCAACGCCGCGAGACTGAAAGAGTTGCGGGGTATGATAAATGACACGGCGGCTCTGCGGAAACTGTTCGAGAGCATATACAAAGATGAAATTTATCGCGACCTTCTGCCTAAGGTGCACTCGCTCTGCGAGGGCGAGAGCGATCCGGTCGCCAGGATGGCGAACATTGCGTCGCTGATACACGGAGGCTTGGAATTCTGGTGGACGGGGTTCTACCGGGTCGTGGACGGGGAGCTGGTGCTCGGGCCGTTCCAGGGGCCGGTTGCGTGCACGCGGATTGCGTACGGGAAGGGTGTCTGCGGGGCGGCCTGGAAGGAAAGGAAGACGATAGTCGTTCCTGACGTGGAGCAGTTCCCGGGGCATATTGCCTGCTCGAGCGAGAGCCGCAGCGAGATAGTGGTGCCGGTGTTCGGGGACGGGGAAGTATGCGCCGTGCTGGACATAGACAGCCGGGAGCTCGGGAGGTTCGATGATGTCGACGCGCGCTGGCTGGAGGAGATTGTGAGGGCGGGCAAGTATGCCCAATCCTCACTCTCAGGGATTTCGTCGCTTCGCGTTCGGGATTAGCCACGCGCTGGCGCGCGTGCCTTTTCCCTCGGCCTCCGCGAATAAAGCAAACGGGCGGGCAAGTATGCCCTTTTGTGTATATGCAGGTGCGTTCAAGCAAGCTTGATGCACCTGCATATACGCAAAACGCCGCACTTAGTGCGGCGCCCGTTTGCTTTATGTAGCGCGGAGAGTGAGGGATTCGAACCCCCGAACCCGTTAAGGTCAACAGTTTTCAAGACTGCCGCCATCAACCACTCGGCCAACTCTCCTTCCCGATTGGGACTGCAAATTTAGACAAAATCCGCCGATATGCAAAAATTTAAATCACTTTTTGTCGCTGCCGGAGAAGAACTTCCACTGGAAGAGCAGCAGATAGAACGCTCCGAGCGTGACGCAGGAGTCGGCGAAGTTGAAGACAGGGCTGAAGAAGATGACTCTCTCCCCGCTGCGGATCAGAGGGAAGTAGAACATATCCACCACCTTGCCGAACATAAACGGGGCATAGTCCCAGATGAGGCCGTAGAAGAGGCAGTCGATAATGTTGCCGACAGCGCCGGCGGTGATCATCGTCAGCCCCACGAGCACTCCGGTCGGGGTGTTGCCCTTCTTGAGCAGGGAGTGTATCCACCATATCAGAGCGACACTCAGGCAGATGCGGAAGAGCGAGAGCAGGAACTTGCCGACTCCGCCTCCGAAACTCATTCCGAAGGCCATACCTTCGTTCTCCACGAAGCACAGCCTGCACCACTCACCTATCAGGTAGATCTGCTCCCCGAGGTCCATATTGGTCTTGACCAGGTATTTGATCACCTGGTCAACGACTACCAACCCCACGCCCAGCAGGGTAAGTCCGGCGCCTTTGGAGAGCTTCATCAGCGGCCCTTGGACATCTTCTCCTTGGCCTCCACGGTGAGCGTGGCGTGCGGCACGAGCCTGAGCCTCTCCTTAGGGATCAGCTTGCCCGTGGCGCGGCAGATGCCGTAGGTCTTGTTCTCGATGCGTCCGAGGGCAGCCTCGAGGTTCTGGATGAACTTGTACTGCCTCTGCGCCATGTGGCTGGCCTCCTCCTTGGAGAGCTGATTGGCGCCGTCGTCCTCGACAGTCTTGAACGATGGAGACGTATCTTCTATATCATTGGTGCCATTGTGCAGAACAACCTCCCGAAGGGTGTTGTATTCAGCCTTGGCCTTGGCCAGCTTCTCTTCGATGATGGCTTTGAACTCCGCAAGTTCCGCATCGGAATAGCGGGTCTTCTCCGTTACGGGAGCGTTTTTCACTTCTTCCGTCATAGTTGAACAGGTTTACATTAATGTTTGGTTACAAGTATCTTGATGGAGCCGTCACCCCACTCGATCTGCGACGCCCCGGCCGGAGCCTCAGCGAGAGGCTTGAGCGAGAGCGAGAGCGAGAGGGTCTGAGCGGCAACATAGTCAGAGTACTCGGAGAGCGCCGCGCCGATCTCCTCGGAAGCGCTTCCTTCAGCGTAGATGACAGTATCGATCCTGTCCGTCACCTCGAATCCGCTGTCCTTGCGGAGGGTCTGGATAGGGTGGATGAGCTCCCTCGCCACACCTTCGCGGACAAGTTCAGGGGTCTGGACTATATCCAGGGCGAGGGTCAGAGTGCCCTCGGTGGCAACGAGCCAGCCCGGCATATCTTCTGAACTGATCTCATAGTCGCCCTTGCGGAGCACCACATCTCCTCCCGGCAGAGCCAGGGCATATTCCTCTTCGGCGCGCTCGATGTCCGCAATCTCCTCCTGGGAGAGGGTCTGGAACGCGGCCGCGATCTCCTTCATCCGCTTGCCGTAGAGCTTGCCGAGGGTCTTGAAGTTCGGCTTGATCTTCTTGGTGATGATGCCGGTCGTATCGTGCAGGAACTCTATATCCTTGACGTTCACCTCCGTGAGGAAGATATTGCGGACTCTCTGGATATGCTCCCTGACGGTGTCGTCCATCACAGGCACGAGCACTTTGGCGAGCGGCTTGCGCACATTGATGCCGACCTTCTTGCGGAGCGCGAGCACCATCGAGGAAGCCTTCTGCGCGAAGCCCATACTCTCTTCGAGTCCCTCATCCACAAGCGTTTCGTCGCACTGCGGCATAGTCTCGAAGTGCACTGACTCGGAACCCGGCACGAGGTCTGTCCAGAGCCTGTCCATAAAGAACGGGGCGATAGGCGCAGAAAGCAGAGCCACGCTGCGGAGAGCTTCGTAGAGAGTCTGGTAGGCGGACATCTTGTCCTCGCTCATCCCGGCGCCCCAGAGGCGCTTCTTGTTGAGACGGATGTACCAGTTGCTAAGGTCGTCGCAGACGAAATCCTGCACCAGACGGCCTGCAGTGGTAATATCATAATCCTCGTAGGAGGCGGTCACTGACTTGATGAGGGTGTTGAGCCGGCTGATGATCCAGCGGTCGAACATTGGCCTGTGCTCATATGGCACAGTCTCGGCGGCAGGGTCGAAGCCGTCGATGTTGGCGTAGAGCGCGAACACCGAATAGGAGTTGTAGAGCGTACCGAAGAACTTGCGGCGCACCTCCTCCACTCCGCTCTCGTCGAACTTGAGGTTGTCCCACGGCTGGGCGTTGGTCATCATATACCAGCGGAGCGCGTCAGGTCCGAACTTGTCGAGAGCCTTGAACGGATCGACAGCGTTGCCCAGACGCTTGCTCATCTTGTTGCCCTCCTTGTCGAGCACGAGGCCATTGGAGATCACGCGGCGGAATGCAGCGGTGCCGCTGACCATCGTATGGATGGCGTGCAGGGTATAGAACCACCCGCGGGTCTGGTCCACACCCTCGGCGATGAAGTCTGCAGTGCAGCCGAAGTCCGGGCTGTCCTTGCCGCGGAGCCCGGTCTGCGCATACGGCATAGAGCCGGAGTCGAACCACACGTCGATGAGGTCGGTCTCTCGGACCATCTTCCTGCCGGACGGGCTCACCAGGTAGATATTGTCCACATAAGGACGGTGCAGGTCTATCCTGCCATAGTTGGCCTTGCTCATATCTTCAGGGTCGAAGCCCTTGTCGCGCAGCGGATTGGAGCTCATCACCCCGGCCTCGACGGCCTTGTCGATCTCGGCATAGAGCTCCTTGAGCGTGCCTATGCAGATCTCCTCCCTGCCGTCTTCGGTGCGCCATATAGGGAGCGGCGTGCCCCAGTAGCGGCTGCGGCTGAGGTTCCAGTCCTGGATGTTCTCAAGCCACTTGCCGAAGCGGCCGGTGCCGGTGGATTCCGGCTTCCAGGCGATGCTGTCGTTGAGTTCCATCATCTTCTCGCGCACCGCCGTGGTCCTGATGAACCAGCTGTTGAGCGGGTAGTAGAGCACCGGCTTGTCGGTACGCCAGCAGTGCGGGTAGGAGTGGACCTTCTTCTCGATGCGGAACACCTTGCCCTGCGCCTTCATCATCACGCAGAGGTCGACATCGAGGGTCGGGGCATCCGCGGGAAGAGTGTCGTCGTAGGCATTCTTCACATAGCGGCCCGCCCACTCGCGGTATTCCGGAGCCACTCTCTCGGCGGCATAAGCCGGGTCGAGGTCCTCGATGCGGCAGAAGCGGCCCTTGGTATCCACCTGAGCCTGAGGAGCTCCGTCACGGTCGATCACCATCAGCGCAGGCACTCCGGCAGCCTTGGCCACACGGGCGTCGTCAGCGCCGAAAGTCGGAGCGATGTGCACGATACCGGTACCTTCCTCGGTGGAGACGTAGTCGCCGGAGATGACCCTGAACGCACCTTCATCCGGACGGAACCACGGAATCAGCTGCTCATAGCGCATCCCCACGAGGGTGGAACCCTTGAAGGAGCCGGGGAGCACCTCATATGGTATCTTGTCGCCAAAGAGCGTGCCCACGAGAGACTCAGCCACGATGTAGGTAGCGGGAGCGCCGGTGTATGGGTTGGAAGATCTGACCTTGACGTAATCGATGTCCGGGCCCACACAGAGAGCGGTATTGGAAGGCAGGGTCCACGGGGTCGTGGTCCAGGCGAGGAAGTAGAGTCCGTCCTCCCCCACCACCTTGAACTGAGCGGTGCAGGTGGTGTCCTTGACATCGCGGTAGCAGCCCGGCTGGTTAAGCTCGTGGCTGCTGAGCCCCGTGCCGGCCGCAGGGGAATATGGCTGGATGCACTTGCCCTTGTAGAGCAGCCCCTTGCCGTATATGTCCTTGAGCAGATACCAGAGAGTCTCGATGTAGCGGTTGTCATAGGTGATGTACGGATCGTCCATATCGACCCAGTAGCCGATGCGCTCGGTGAGCGTGCGCCACTCGGCGGTGTACTTCATCACCTCCTCACGGCAGCAGCGGTTGTAGTCCTCGACGCTGATCTTCCTGCCTATGTCCTCCTTGGTGATGCCGAGCTTCTTCTCGACACCGAGCTCCACAGGGAGGCCATGGGTGTCCCAGCCCGCGCGGCGACGCACCTTGTAGCCCGTCTGCGTCTTATAACGGCAGACCGCATCCTTGATCGAGCGCGCCATCACGTGATGGATGCCCGGCATACCGTTGGCTGAAGGCGGTCCCTCGAAGAATATGAACTCCGGTGCTCCCTCCCTCAGGGCGAGGGACTTGCCGAATGCATCCATACTCTTCCACCTCTTCAGAACCTCGTCCGCAGCGGCGACGAGATCAAGTCCGCCATACTCTTTGAATATCATAATTTTTACTAAATTTGCGTTTGTACCCGGCCCGACACCGCCGAAAGGCGGGCTCCGGATTAATTCGCAAAGTTAATTAAAAATTAAGACGAATAAAAGCCTATGGCCATTATAGACATCATTCTGCTCATATGCTTCGTTCCTGCAATCGTTTACGGAATCCGCAAAGGCTTCGTCAGGCAGGTGGTCGAAATCGTCGCCATAGTCGCCGGAGTCTGGGCGGCATTCCGCTTCTCCACTTTGCTCAGCACCTGGCTCTCGCAATATCTCACCCTCGAGCAGGGGCTCCTGCAGATCATCAGTTTCGTGATCATAGTCCTGCTGGCAGTGCTGCTGCTGGGACTTCTGGGCTCGCTGCTGACCCGCCTGCTCAAAGTGGTATTCCTCGGCTGGCTCAACGGCCTGCTGGGACTGGTATTCGGCGTCCTTAAGGTCGCCCTCGTGCTCGGGCTTCTGATCATGGTGTTCGAGGGGATCAACTCCACCGTCGGCCTGGTGAAGCCGGAGAGTCTGGGCGATGCCGCAGTCTATCAGACACTCAAGAAATTCGCGTCCGACATCTTCCCGTTCCTCAAGTCTTTCGCGGCCGGGGCGGGGAGCAGCCTGGACATAACTATCATATAGGCTTATGAGCAGAATCATTCTCATCGAGACATCCACCGCCCTGTGCTCAGTAGCACTCTCGGACGGCGGCAGGATTGTGGAGAGCCGGGAGAGCGACACTCCCAAGGCTCACGCGGCGATGACAGCTCCCTTCGTCAAGGAAGTCCTCGACTCGCAGGGGCTGGCGATCGCCGACTGCGACGCGGTCTGCGTCAGTGCCGGGCCGGGTTCATACACCGGTCTGAGAGTGGGCGTATCCACCGCCAAGGGACTTTGCTTCGCGGCGGAGATCCCGCTGCTCTCCGTCGGGACCCTCGACATCCTCGCGCGCCAGGCCATTGAGCGCGGCCTTCCTGAGGGCTGCAGGGCCATCGTGCCGATGGTGGACGCACGCAGGATGGAGGTCTACACCGCAGTATTCTCCCCCGAAGGCAGGAGGGAGACTGAAGTCGAGCCGCAGATCATAGACTCCGGCAGCTTCAGCGGACTGCTCTCCGAGGGGCCGGTGGTATTCATCGGCGATGCGGCGCAGAAGTGCTCCACCGTCATCCAGTCCCCCAACGCCGTGTTCGTGCAGGAATACCCGCGCGCCTCGGCGATGCTCGTCCCGGCGCAGGAAGCGCTGGAGAAGGGCGAATTCAGGGACTGTGCCTACTTCGAGCCGTTCTACCTCAAGCAGTTCGTGGCCACCGTAAGCAAGAAAAACCTGTTCTGATATGGAACCGTCCGAAATAAGAAGCCTGATAGTCGCACTGCTGGCGTTCTGCGTGCCGATAGTGGCGGCGATCGTCGACAAGCGGGCCAAGGCCAGGAAGCAGACACCGCAGGTCAATGCCAAGCCGATCGATTTCGAAGAGCTTGAGCGCAACAGGCAGGCCGCCGCCGTCCCGGTCCGGGCAGAGAGCAGGCCGGTGCCTGTCCAGGCGAAGAGCAAGCCGGCGCCGGTGCCCGCGCCTGATAAAGCCAAGCAGACCCCTCAGCGCAGGCAGCCGACAGGACCGGAGACGAACCCTGCCGCCGCGGAGATCCGCAAGGACTGCAGGAAACTCATCCTCTACTCCGAGATACTCAAGCCGAAGTACGACGACTTCGGCTAGACGTTGCATTTCCTCTCTTCGGAGAAGGAGAAGAAGCAGTCGTCGCAGATGACAACGTGGTCGAGAAGGTCGATCGCGCAGGCTGCGGCGGCCTTGTGCAGGGCGTCGGTCTGTGTGACATCCGCCGTGCTGGGGTGAGGATTGCCGCTGGGATGGTTGTGCACCAGGATGATGCCGGACGCGCTCCGGTCCAGCGCCAGCCGCACCACCTGCCGCACATCGATCACCGTGGACCTCCCGCCGCCGCTTGTCACCCTGATTTTTGAGATCATATAGCTGCTGTCGTTGAGCAGCAGTATCCAGCACTCCTCGTGCCGGAGTCCCTTGAGAGAAGGAATCATAATGTCAAACACCATCCGCGCCGTGACCACAGGCTTCTTGCTGACGGACGGTCCCTCGGAGAGGAAGCGCTTGCCCAGCTCGCACGCCGCCAGCACCGAGGAAGCCTTGGCAAAGCCAATCCCCGGCACGGAGCACATCTTCTCCGAAGGGAGGTTGAAGAGTTCGGACAGATGTCCGTCCGACATAGTGAGAAGCCGCTGCGCCAGATCCAGCGCACTTTCGCGCCGGTTGCCGCTGCGAAGCAGCACCGCCAGCAACTCTCCGTCGCTGAGGCTCGACGCCCCGCGGGCCATCATCTTCTCGCGAGGCCTCTCACTCTCGCACAAATCTTTCATTTTCATAGTTGTAAGCAATAGTTAATCCCGCGTGCACCGTGCAGGCAGGGGGATAAATATAATTAAAAATTCGTATCTTCGCAATCCAAATCCCGATAATAATGCTTTTCAATTTGCTTCAGATGAACGGCCCGACTCCGGAGGAGATCGCAGAGCGCGCCGACTCAGCCAAGGTTACCATCGAGCAGTTCGCCGAGAACCTCGCCAAGGACCCGAGCACCACGCTCCAGAACCTGGGTCAGGACGCTATCGAGTTCGGTCTCAAGCTCGCGGTGGCCATTCTGGTCTATATGCTCGGAGCCTGGCTCATCGGCAGGATCAAGAAGTCGCTCACCCGCGTCTTCGCCCGCAAGAAAACCGACAAGGTGCTGTCGTCGTTTGTCATCAGCATCACGACCATCACCCTCACGATCCTGCTGATCACCGCAGTCATCGGCACGCTTGGGGTCAACACCACCTCGTTCGCGGCACTGCTGGCGGCCGGAGGTATGGCCATCGGTATGGCGATGAGCGGCACGGTGCAGAACTTCGCCGGAGGCATTATGATCCTGGCATTCAAGCCGTTCAAGGCAGGTGACTTCATCGAAGCACAGGGCTACTCCGGCACCGTGACGACCGTCTCCATCACCAGCACCACCCTCACCACCACCGACAACCGCACCATCATCATCCCCAACGGCACACTCATCAACGGCAACATCAACAACTTCTCCTGCAACCCGGTGCGCAGGGTCGAGTGGAGCATCGGGGTGGAATACGGCACCGATGCGGAGCTCTGCTGCAGCAAGCTGCTGGAGCTTGTCAAGGCCGACCCGAGGGTGATCGACAGCGCAGTCAACGGAGCATCCGACCCGAGCGCGGTCATCACGCAGCTCGGCGACAGCGCGGTAGTCTTCACCGTCAAGGCCTGGGTGAAGACAGCGGACTACTGGGATGTGCTCTACGACTACAACAAGACCGTCTATACCGAGCTCCCGAAGGCCGGGATCAACTTCCCGTTCCCTCAGATGGATGTGCATCTGAGGAATTCTTAAAATTTATAAAATAATAGCCACAACCCCGGAGACTGCGAGGAAGGCATAGACCAGCTTGCGCAGCAGCCGGATGCGGATGCGCTTGAAGAGCTTGGAGCCGAGCCAGAGGCCCAGGATCACCGCCGGCAGCGCTATGGCCCAGGACTCGAGCACCGCGCCGGTCACCAGTCCGGCCCGCAGCCGGAAGAGGGTCATCATTGTGTTGCCCACCAGGAAGTACCACTGCGTCAGTGCGATATACTCCTCCTTGTCATAGGTGGAGGAGATGAAGTATATCACGGCAGGAGGCCCCTGCATCGCGAAGAGCCCGCCCATCAGGCCAGAGAGCGAGCCGAGGCCTATCTGCACCGGCACCGTAGGCTTGATATGGATCCTCTCGCTGAATACGAAGAAATAGATGCTTATAAGGATCAGCACCACACCGAGCACGTGCTTGAGCGCGCGGCTGTCCACCTGACGCACCAGTTCGACAGCGAAGAACGACACCACAAGGAAGGTGAGCAGTATCGGGAGCAGCTTCTTCCACGGCACGACTCTTATGTGCCGGAGTGCCGGCACCAGTGCCGTGAAGATGGCGAGCAGGCCTGAGAGGGCCGTGGCCTCGCCGTAGGAAGGCATCAGATATGGGAAGACAGCCATCACGATGATCCCGAAGCCGAAGCCGGACACCCGCTGCACTCCGCTCGCGAGCAGGGCGAAGAAAAACAGGATTATTATCGTCGGGACAGTCATAGCTCCGCAAATATCACAAATTATTCGTATCTTGTGAACAAATTTGCGCGAAAACTTATAATCATATTACCACCATGAAGTTCTACAAACTCACCATCCCGGCATTGGCCGCTGCCGCCTGTCTCTGCTCGTGCGGGCAAGGCGCTCAGAATGAGAAGCCTGCCATCAACGACTCCAACACAGCCCTGCATCTTCTCGACCCGGACTATGTCAATCCTTACGGCGTCCCTGCGAAGGACGCAGTCAAGGCCGACCTCGACAGAGTCCTGGAATACGTCACCTCCGAGACCCCCGTGGGAGTCAAGGAAGACGGCACCCTCGAGAGAGGCGCCTTCCGTCTCGCCAGTTACGAGTGGGGCGTAACCTACTCAGGTATGCTCAAGGCAGGCGAGACCACCGGCGACGCCGCCTACACCGCCTACACCAAAGACCGCCACAGCTTCCTCGCAGCCCAGGCCGCGAAGTGGAGCCAGGTCGTCAAGGACGGAGGCAAGGTTGATCCTCAGATGCGTCAGGTAGTCAACCCGGGCGCCCTCGACGACTGCGGCGCAGTCTGCGTCTCAATGATCAGGGACCAGTTCGCCAACCCTGACCTCGACCTGCGCGCCCTCATCGACAACTACGTTGACTTCATCGTCAACAAGGAGTACCGCCTCAAGGACGGCACCCTCGCCAGGATGAGACCTCTCGCCAACTCCGTATGGCTCGACGACATGTTTATGGGCATCCCTGCCATCGCCTGGTACGGCAAGCTCACCGGCGACAAGAAATACTACGATGAGGCTCTCCGCCAGATAATGCTCTTCAAGGACAAGATGTGGGTTCCGGAGAAGAAACTCTTCCGCCACGGCTGGGTGGAGTCTATGGATCAGCATCCTGCATTCTTCTGGGGCCGCGCCAACGGCTGGGCCATCCTCACGATGAGCGAAGTGCTTGATGCCATCCCGGAGGGCTACCCTGGCCGCGACAAGGTGCTCGAGCTCTTCAGACAGCACGCCGAGGGCCTTGCAGCCCTCCAGAGCAGCGAGGGATTCTGGCATCAGCTCCTCGACCGCAACGACTCCTATCTCGAGACCTCTGCCACCGCCATCTACGCCTACTGCTTCGCGCACGGCATCAACGAAGGCTGGCTCAACGCTCTCGCCTACGGCCCTGAGACCTGTCTCGCCTGGAACGCGGTCTCCACTATGATCGATGCCGAAGGCAAGGTCAACGGCACCTGCGTCGGCACCGGTATGGCATTCGACCCGGCATTCTACTACTACCGTCCGGTAAGCGCCTCAGCGGCACACGGATACGGTCCGGTGATCCTCGCCGGCGCCGAGCTCATCAGGCTCCTCGACACCACCTACCCTCGACTCAATGACAACGCGGTACAGTTCTACGATACCGACCACTCATCCGAGGGCGCAATTTTCGCAGTGAAGAAGTAAGCCCTCGGATATGAAACGACACATCGTTCTCACAATGTCACTGCTGCTCCTCGGGGCAGCAGTTGCGTTCTCCCAGGGGCACTCCTGGCAGGGCATACACCACATCTCCCTCTCCGAAGCCGAGTCCAACTTCAGCAACCCGCCTTCAGAGTTCGCCAGCCACGTCATCTGGGGCTGGGAGGGCGCAATGGACATCAAGACCATCCGCCACGACCTCGACTCCATAAAGACCAAGGGCTTCAGGTCCGTCATCTTCGAAGCGGGCTACAGACTGCCGTACGAATACCTCTCCGAAGACTGGTTCAAGGCTATCCGCACCGCAGTCAAGGAGGCGAAGAAGCGCGACCTCAAGGTCTGGATCATCGACGAGGGCAAGTACCCGAGCGGATTTGCCGGGGGCAAGTTCAGCAAGGAGCGTCCGGACCTCAGGATGAAGGCGCTCGTAGTGATGGAGACCAGGCCGGTCGCCAAGGGAGAAGTCCTCAGGGACGCGTCTGCGGGTGACAAGGTCATCAGCGCCGTGGCGGTCAGCAAGAGCGGAGCGCCCAACCGCACCGTGCCAGTGAAGGACGGTAAGTTCAGCTTCGAGGCGGGAGCCGACAGCTGGGACATCCTGCTCGTCGGCCCGGACTACCGCACCGGACAGACCCGTGCGGTCAACAACCCGACCGGAGGCAAGGACACCACCAACTCTATCTGCGACTACCTCAGTCCGGAAGCAGTAGGACAGTTCATCGACTGGACCCACGAGCAGTACAAGAAGTACATCGGCAGCGAGTTCGGGAAGACGGTGCTCGGCTTCCGCGGCGACGAGCCCGACTTCGCCTACACTCCGTGGACGCCGAAGATGGTCGAGGAGTTCACAGCCCGCAAGGGATACGACCCGACACCGTACCTGGCGAGCCTGCTCGCCTCCAACCTCAGTGTGAGGGAGAAGCGCTTCAAAGCCGACTACTGGGACGTCTGGTCCGAACTCTTCGCGGTCAACTTCTTCAAGCGTCAGGCCGACTGGTGCGAAGAGAACGGACTCGCGCACATCACCCACCTCAACAACGACCACAATATGCCTGTCTGCGTGAGGGCCGGAGGCAGCCTCTTCAGAGACCTCAGCAAGGTGCAGATCCCCGGCGTGGACGCCATCTGGAACCAGATCTGGCCTGAGACCGTCAACGACTTCCCGAAGTTCGCGTCATCGGTGTCTCACGTCTACGGCAAGCCGCGCACGTTTAGCGAGAGCTTCGCCGCCTACTATACCTCTCCGAGCATTGCACAGGCTAAGTATGTAGTTGACTATCAAGTCGTCAGAGGTATCAATTTCTTCGAATTCATGTTCTGGATGGCAGGTTCGCAGAACTCGAACTGGATGACCGACCCGGGGATGAAGGGGCTCAACGACTACACCAACCGCGCCACCTATCTGATGGCCCAGGGCGTGCCGGGAGCGCGCATCGCTGTCTACTACCCTACCTCCACCCTCTGGCTCAGCGACAACGCCGTCAACCCTGACCTCGTCAGCATCGCGCAGATCCTTCTCCAGCACCGCAAGGACTTCGACTGGGTAGAGGACGATGCGTTCAGCGAGTCTCTGACTGTGGACGGCAGGACTCTGCGCAACCTCAGCGGACAGCGCTACGGGACTCTGATCATCCCTTCCTGCGACGTGATCACCGAAGCGGCGTGGACCAAGATCGGGGAGTTTGCGGCGGCAGGCGGCAAAGTCCTCTTCTGGGGCCGCAGGCCGACTATGCTCGCAGGCCGCAGCTTCACAGAGCCAAGCGCCTTCCCGGACACACCAGATATGCTTCAGGAGCCGTCCGTCAGCTGGACAAGCACAGTGGCAGCCGCAATGCCTGAGGCCGAATTCGAACTCATCGCTGCCGAGAAGCCTGCCCCGCAGGGCAGAGGTCCGCGCCCATCCGGCGGGGCACGTCCGGGAGCGGGCGGGCCACGTCCTGAGGGCGAGGGGGAGACTCCAGCCGAGGACTACATCCGCTACACCGCCCGCGAGTTCAGCGACGGAGTAATCTATTTCATCTTCAACGAGGGAGAGAAGGAGTGCAGCTTCAAGGCATCGCTCGATGCCGTCGGCACGGTACGCAAGTGGGATGCCGCCTCAGGAACGGTCAGCACCGTCCAGGCCTCCGCTCAAGATGGCAGGACAGCGCTCGAGATGAAACTCGCCCCGTGGGAGAGCCGCATCATCTCAGTAGGAAGATAGGAATAGTTCCTTAATCCCAGGTCCAGCCGTCACAGAACGTTTGTCCAGCCCCAGCCGCTCGGAAGCGCGTTGGTATTATTATAAGTTAATTCCAAAGGCATACCCGTAGCGTATATAGTACCCGTGGAGGCGGCGCCGGTGAGCCAGTCCTCCAGACAGTTA
>CAVEAQ010000037.1:0-15186 GCA_963613775.1 bacterium
GAGAACATCAACGAGCAGCTCATCGTCGACCTCTACTCCAAGTAACATTTAACACCAGACAAATATGGCAATCTTAGCATTTCAGAAACCTGACAGGGTCATCTTGCTCGAAAGCACCGAGACCGTCGGCCGTTTCGAATTCCGCCCTCTTGAGCCGGGATACGGTCAGACAATCGGCAACGCTCTTCGTCGCATCCTGCTTGCCTCTTTGGAAGGTTTTGCTATCAGTCAGATCAAGATCTCCGGCGTAGAGCAGGAGTTCGCGACCATCCCGGGCGTCATCGAGGGTATGCAGGACATCATCCTCAACCTCAAGCAGGTACGCTTCCGCCGCATGGTCGAGACGGTCGATACTGAGACGGCAAACATCGTCATCAGCGGCAAGAAGGAGTTTACGGCAGAAGATATCTCAAAGGGATTGTCTTCCTTTATGGTGTTGAATCCGGAACTTCACATCTGCTCTCTCGAGCCTTCTGTCAAGCTCGAAATCGCGATCACCATCACCAAGGGTCGCGGATTCGTGCCTGCCGAGGAGCTCAGGGACGAGAACACGCCGATCGGAACCATTCCGGTCGATGCGATCTACACTCCTATCCGCAAGGTCAACTGGAGCGTGGAGAACTACCGCGTGGAGCAGAAGACCGACTACGAGAAGCTCAATCTCGAGATTGTGACTGACGGGTCTATCTCCCCTAATGCCGCGCTTCACGAAGCAGCCAACATCCTTATCTATCACTTCAAGCTGTTCACCGACGACAAGAAGATGTCTCTGGAGAACACCGTTGAGCCTGATACCAAGGAGCTGGACGAGGAGTCTCTCCGCATGAGGCACCTCCTGCTTACCAAGCTTTCCGACGTGGGACTGTCCGTCCGTGCGTTCAACTGCCTCAAGGCGGCTGACATCGACACCTTCGCCGACCTCGTGTCCTACTCCCGCGCCGAGCTGATGAAGTTCCGCAATTTCGGGCGCAAGTCGCTCAACGAGATTGATCTCCTTGTCGAGAAGATGAAGCTTTCATTCGGAATGGATGTCACAAAGTATAATATCGAACCAAAGAAAAAGAATATCGAAAGATGAGACACAATAAAGCTATAAATCATCTTGGACGCAAGAGCGGACACCGCAAGGCACTTCTCTCCAACATGGCCGCCTCTCTCATTCTCGAGAAGAGGATTACCACCACAGTTGCGAAGGCCAAGGCCCTCAGGAGCTATGTGGAGCCGCTTATCACCAAGTCCAAGGAGGATACGACCCACAACCGTCGTGTCGTCTTCAGCTACCTCAAGTCCAAGGAGGCCGTTACGGAGCTCTTCCGCAACATCGCACCTAAGGTTGCTGAGCGTCCGGGCGGATACACCCGCGTGCTTCACGTAGGTTTCCGTCAGGGAGACGCTGCCGAGATGGCTCTCATTGAGCTTGTTGACTTCAACGAGGCAGCTCTCGCATCTTCTGCAAAGGCCGAGAAGAAGACCACTCGCAGAAGCCGTGCGAAGAAGGCTGAAGCCCCTGTGGAGGCGCCTCCTCAGGAGGTTCAGCAGGACGAGCAGCCAAAGGCTGAGTAAATCTTCAAGGGGGAAGTTCGGGCTTCCCCCTTTTTCTTTTTATAACCCAAACACTTTAACTATTTAACCACATTAGCAATGAATTTTCTGTTCTACGCAGTGCCTGCCGCAGCAGTGCTCGCACTCGCATTCGCCTACTATTTCTTCCGACAGATGCGTCGTGAGGACGAAGGTACTCCGACCATGAGACAGATCGCTCTGTATGTGCGCGAAGGGGCTATGGCCTATCTCAAGCAGCAGTACAAGGTCGTGACGATAGTCTTTGTCATCCTGGCTGCATTCTTCGCCGTGCTTGCCTACGGCTTCGGCGTCCAGAACTCCTGGGTGCCGTTCGCCTTCCTGACGGGAGGATTCTTCTCTGGACTTGCCGGATTCATCGGTATGAAGACTGCCACCTATGCTTCCGGCCGCACTGCCAATGCCGCGAGGCGTTCGCTCAACGCCGGTCTCAAGCTTGCTTTCCGCTCCGGCGCCGTGATGGGTCTTACCGTGGTGGGACTTGGACTCCTGGACATCGCGCTGTGGTTTGTAATCCTCAGTGCCTGTGTGCAGGAAGCGTCTTTGTCTCAGAAACTCATAGTCATCACCACCACTATGCTCACCTTCGGGATGGGAGCCTCCACTCAAGCTCTCTTCGCCAGGGTCGGTGGAGGCATCTACACCAAGGCTGCCGATGTGGGTGCCGATCTTGTCGGCAAGGTAGAGACCGAGCTTCCCGAGGATGATCCCCGCAACCCTGCTACCATCGCCGACAATGTCGGTGACAATGTGGGGGATGTGGCCGGTATGGGTGCTGACCTCTATGAGTCCTACTGCGGCTCGATCCTCTCCACAATGGCTCTTGGCGCGTCGGCGTTCTTCGCCGCCGGACCGGAGTATCAGATGAAGGCTATACTTGCTCCGATGCTAATCGCCGCTGTAGGAGTGGCGCTCTCCGTCATTGCTATCTTCACCGTGCGCACCCGCGAGGGTGCCGGGATGAAGGAGCTGCTCAAGTCGATGAGCTTCGGCACCAACCTGGCCGCTGTGCTCAGCGCAGTCGCCACATTCGGCATAATGTATCTGGTGGGTCTCGACAACTGGCTTGGCCTCTCGCTATCCGTCGTGAGCGGATTGCTCTCCGGCGTCATCATAGGCAAATCCACCGAATACTATACTTCCCACTCATATAAGCCGACCCGGAAGCTGGCAGAAGCTGCTCAGACCGGTCCCGCTACCGTCATCATCAGCGGCGTAGGTCTCGGAATGCTCTCCACGGCCATCCCGGTGGTGACCATCGCTGTTGCCATCATCCTTGCCTATCTCTGTGCCATCGGCTTTGATGTGCAGAATATGGTCAGTGCATCCAATCTTTCGCTAGGCCTCTACGGAGTCGCCATCGCGGCGGTCGGAATGCTCTCCACCCTCGGCATCACCCTCGCAACCGATGCCTATGGCCCTATCGCGGACAACGCCGGAGGCAATGCGCAGATGAGTGAACTCGAGCCTGAAGTGCGGGAGCGCACCGATGTGCTTGATGCCCTCGGCAACACCACCGCCGCCACGGGCAAGGGATTCGCCATCGGCTCAGCTGCACTCACCGGTCTTGCGCTGCTCGCTTCCTATATCGAGGAGATCAAGATCGCACTTGTCAGGGTGGGGGAAGCGGTCGTCGGAGTAGGCGGTCGCCTGATCGAGAACGCTTCCGATGCGAGCATCCTCGATATTCTGGCTTACTACAAGGTTGATATTATGAATCCCGCAGTGCTGGCGGGAGTATTCATCGGAGCTATGATGGCCTTTCTCTTCTGCGGCCTGACGATGAATGCTGTGGGCCGCGCGGCCGGTAAGATGGTGAGCGAGGTGCGCCGCCAGTTCCGCGAGATCAAGGGTATCCTCACGGGAGAGGCGACCCCTGAATACGACCGCTGCGTGGAGATTTCCACCCGCGCCGCGCAGAAGGAGATGCTGGTGCCGTCGCTCGTGGCGATTGTGGTGCCGGTGGCGACCGGTATGCTGCTCGGTGTCGCCGGCGTGATGGGGCTGCTCATCGGCGGGCTTGGCTCCGGCTTCGTCCTGGCCATCTTTATGGCTAATTCCGGCGGCGCCTGGGACAATGCCAAGAAGTTCGTAGAGGAGGGCAATTACGGCGGCAAGAACTCTGACTCCCACCACGCAACGGTGGTCGGAGACACCGTCGGCGACCCGTTCAAGGATACTTCCGGTCCGTCACTCAACATACTCATCAAGCTGATGAGTATGGTCAGCATCGTGATGGCCGGCCTCACTGTCGCCTTCCATCTTCTGTAGAACTGTTGTTTCTTCGGGACCATTTAAAACAGTGAAAAATATTTTGTAATTACGCAAAACTGTTGTACATTTGCAATCCCAAAACTGCCTGTGGCGGTGAGGGATTGCTTATTGAGATATGGTGTAATGGTAGCACTACAGATTCTGGCTCTGTCAGTGAGGGTTCGAATCCTTCTATCTCAACTAATCTTTCCCCGTCAGGGGTTATGATGGCGGGGTAGCTCAGCTGGTTAGAGCGTCGGATTCATAATCCGGAGGTCGTGGGATCATGCCCCACTCCCGCTACAACGCATCAAAAAAATCAAAGTGCTGGAGTTACGCTCCGGCTTTTTTTATAAATAAACCACAGCAAGGCAATGCACGACAAGCAGATATTCACCATCCATGATGCGCAGAAACTCACAGGGCCCTCTGCATTCATGACGATGCTCAAACCTGCCGGCTCCGCCTGCAACCTCGACTGCAGCTACTGCTATTACCTCGACAAGGCCGTGCAATACGGCGGCAGGGAATCCCTGATGAGCATAGACCTGCTCGAAGAATATGTGCGCCAGTACATCGAGGCCAACGATGTCGACAAGGTGACCTTCTGCTGGCACGGAGGCGAGCCGACCCTGGTGGGACTGGACTACTATCGCAAGGCAATCGAGTTTCAGCGCAAATATGCCGATGGCAAGGAGATCGAGAACACGATGCAGACTAACGGTACGCTCATCAATGAGCAGTGGTGCAACTTCTTCGCTGACAACAACTTCCTGGTAGGCATCTCGCTTGATGGTCCCAAGGATATCCACGATGCGTTCAGGCACACGCGGCGCCTCAAGCCTACCTTCGACCGCGTGATGGAGACCATCCGTCTCTTCCGCCGCAGCAGCGTACAGTTCAACACTCTGAGCGTGGTCAACAAGCTCTGCGAGGGCCGCGGGGAGGAGATCTACCGCTTCTTCCGCGACACCGTGGGCAGCCACTATATGCAGTTCCTTCCGGCGGTCGAGCATACTGTCGTGAAGGAGAACTTCCACCGTCCGCTGATAGTCTCCCCCGAGACTCCGGGGGCGCAGCTTGCGCCGTGGAGCGTCTCCGCAGAGGGCTACGGGCGCTTCCTCTGTGACATTTTCGACCAATGGGTGCGCCGCGACGTGGGCGAATACTATGTTCAGATGTTCGACGCCACGCTTTCCCAATGGTGCGGACTGCCTCCGGGAGTGTGCACAATGGGTGAGACCTGCGGCGATGCGCTGGTCGTGGAGCACAACGGCGACGTGTATTCCTGCGACCACTTCGTCTATCCGCAATACCTGCTCGGCAATATCCGCGAGTCTCCGCTCAAGGAGTTGTATACCACGCAGAAGCGCATCCGCTTCGGCCTTGCCAAGCGCAACGCCCTGCCTGCCGGGTGCCTCAAGTGTAAGTATTTCTTCGCCTGCCACGGCGAATGTCCGAAGCACCGCTTCGAGACGGCGGAGGACGGCAGCCGGCGCAACTCCCTTTGTGACGGGCTCCGGATGTATTTCGAGCACGTCAGCCCGTATATGGACTATATGAAGGAACGCCTTCTCAACAATCAGCCGCCGGCATTCGTGATGGCTTTCGCCCGCCAGCGGCTCGGACAGTAGGAATTTGCGTATATTTGCCCTGTTATGAAGAGAATAATGATGCTCGCGGCACTGCTGTGCTGCGCCCTGGCTCCTGCCTGCGCACAGGATGCGGAGTGGGCGGTAGTCAACACTTCATCCTGCTTCCTGCGCCTGAAGCCAGACTACGAATCCTCCCTCGAGTCGCAGTGTCTGATGGGCACGGTGCTGAAGGTGTCGGACTCCGAACGCTATTGGCGTAAGGTCGAGGCTCCGGACTACAGGGACTGCTGGACCAACGAACTCGCTCTTGTGCGGATGGACGAAGCGCAGAAGGACGCCTACATCGCCGCGCCCAAGATGATATGCACTGCGGAGTACAGTCACCTCTATGCGGCACCGGCAACGGATGCAGGGCGGATCTGTGATTTCACGCTGGGGAATATAGTCAGGGCTTCGGATGGCAGCCGTCCCGGCTGGACCGAAGTGCTGATGGCCGACGGCCGCAAGGCCTGGGTGCCTGAGGAAGACGTGATGCCGCTGGACGAGTGGACAAGCTCCCGCAGCGCCACCGGGGAGAGTCTCGTCAGCTTCGCCCGCACCCTGCTCGGCACTCCGTATATGTGGGGCGGCATCAGCATCAAGCATTTCGACTGCAGCGGTTTCACAAAATTCGTCTATATGATGAACGGCATCGTCCTGCCGCGCAACGCACGGGAGCAGATCCGCTGCGGGGTGGAAATCCCGTTTGACTTCAGCAGGATGCGCCCCGGCGACCTGGTCTTCTTCGGACGGCTTGACGGCAGTGGGAAGCCTGTCTCCGTCACCCACGTGGCGATGTACATAGGCGACGGGCGGATCATCCACTCCTCCCAGCTTGTGCGCATCAACTCCCTGCGCGATGGGCTTCCCGACAGCTACGGCAGGACCCCGATTGCCGTCCGCCGCATACTCGGCCATACTGAGGGACTCGCGCCGGTATGGTATCATAAATAAAATTTGCTATCTTTGTGCACTAATTGTAAACATCAGTAATTATGAACTTAAGAGGTATCAAGAAGGACATTGAATATGTGCTTGGAGCTTTTATCGAGGATTGCTCCGTTGTCGCTGCGGTCAATGAGAAGGCTGGCAACAACGCCGAGGCCCTGATGGAAGAGGCTGTTGATCTGTACAACGAACTTCGTGACAAGGTCAATGCGAAGTTCGAGGGTTCAACCAAGGCTTACTACACGGCTCTCCGCAAGGAAATCCTCACCAGGACGGATGCTCTTTACGAAAAGCTCAGCGCCGCAGTGAAGGAATCCGTCACGAAATAAATGAGCCTCCGAACAATAGGTATCATATCAGTCGCGCTCCTGCTTTTCGGCTGGGGCGCGACTGCTGCTATTCCGCGCACCAAGGCGCAGACGACGGTGGATGAAGTGTGCTCCAGGCCGCCTCTCGCCTCGTCAGCGGTAGGGGTGTTCGCGCTCAGGATGGACGGGGATACTCTTGCCAGCTACAACTCCCGCATGAAGCTCGTCCCGGCATCCAATATGAAGCTCATCACCACCGGGCTCGCCCTGAGCTCTCTCGGCGCCGACTTCCGCTTCGAGACGCGACTCGGCTACAGCGGCGAGATCAGTGACGGAGTGCTGCACGGCGACCTCTACATCATCGGCGGCGGCGACCCCACCACGGGCTCCAAGTCCGACTGTGCCGAGCCTCTCCAGGCAGTGTTCGGCAGCTGGCAGAAATTGCTTTCCGCAGCCGGCATCACGTCGATCGACGGCCGGGTGATAGCCGATCCCAGATACTTCCATACCGTGACCCCTGAAGGAATGGGCTGGACATACGATGACCTCGGCACCAACTACGGCGCCGGTCCCGTCGGACTCAATTTCTTCGAGAACGCCCAGAACTTCCTCATAACCCCGGGCACAGAAGGCGAAGCTCCGATCATCAGTCCCCGCTACCCCGACACCCCGTGGATGAGCTGGTCCAACCACGCGCTCACCGGCAAGGCCAGGACCCGGAATACAGTCTATTACATCAACACCCACCTCGCCCCGGTAGGAGAGTTCGGCGGCAGTTTTCCGTCCGACCGCAAGGGCTACACGCTCGAGTGCTCCAACCGCTTCGCCCCGTACACCTGTGCGTACTATTTCTACAATTATCTGAAAGGCCGGGGGGTGGAGGTGAAGGACGGCTACGCCGACGTGAGCCCGTCCGGCTATGTGCGCAGCACACCGGGCGTCCTCGATGAGGGCGAGAAGGCCTCTCAGGCCGCAGACCTCACAATCCTCGGCAGCACGTACTCGCCGAAGCTCTCGCTGATAGCGCACGACACCAACTGCCAGAGTGACAACTTCTTCGCCGAGACCCTGCTCAAGACTCTCGCAGTCCGCAAGGGCTATGCCTCCGACTATGACTCCTGTGTGGCCGCGGCGGAGGACGCGCTCTCCGCTCTGGGACTCAACCCCGCTTCGGGCTGCAGGATTTTCGACGGCAGCGGACTCTCTCGCAAGAACTACGTCTCGGCATCGTTCTTCGTCAATTTCCTCATCAGGATGGCCTCCAGCCCCGTCAGCGAAGCATATATCGCTTCCCTTCCGTATCCGGGCGGCAAGGGTACGCTGGAGTTTAAATTTCCGTCTGCCAGTGCAGAGCTGCGCAGCCGCATCAGGATGAAGAGCGGCTCGATGAACGGCATCCTCTGCTACAGCGGCTACATCCTCCCGTCCGATGGCGATCCGGACCACACGATAGTGTTCTCTGTGCTCACCAACAACTCCGTGGGATCTTCCTGGGTGATAACTCCTCCGATTGACCGCATAATCGAGGCGCTGGCGGCCGAGAATTAGCGGATTATTATTACTTTTGTGGATATGCGGAACTTTTTACCACTTTTGCTCCTGTCGCTGCTGTGCTCCTGCACCGCAATCTCTTCGATTGTGCACGATGACGAGGTGGTGGCGAAAGTCGGCAAGGACAAGCTCTACAGATCCGAACTGCTCCGCTTCATCCCGCCTTCCACCAGCCCTGAAGACAGCGCCAAGCTCGCTTCACGATACATCAACTCCTGGGCGACCGACCGCCTCTACCTCAAGGTGGCGGAAGACCAGCTCACCAAGTCCGAGATAGACGTCTCTGCCGAGCTGGAGGCCTATAGGCTCTCTCTGGTGAAGTACCGCTACGAGCAGCGCTACATCAGCGACCGTCTCGACACTCTCGTCACCGACGGCCAGATCTCGGAGTACTACCTCGCCCACAGGGACGACTTCATCCTCCAGCGGCCGGTGCTCAAGGTCCGCTTCGTGGATCTGATGAAGGACTCGCCCAACAAGGCGGCCATCCTGCGCTATCTCTCCTCCGAAGATCACGACGAGTTCAGCCGGGCGGACTCCATCACCGTATCCACGGCTCTGCGCTACTTCGACAACTCCGATGCCTGGATGGATGCCAGGGATCTCGCGGTGGAGTTCGGTGTGGACTATCCCGTGATGCTTGCCGCGATGAAGGACAAGATGATAAAGATCGAGCCTGAAGGCCGTGGAGACCTGCTCGTCGCATATGTCTGCGATATCCGGCGCGATGGGGTCGCTCCGCTCGAATTCTGCACCGGGCAGATCCGTGACATCATTTTGAGCGCAAGGAAGCACGCCCTCGTGAAAGGTTTGGAACGGGACTTGCTTGAGACTGCCCTCGACAACAAACAATTCGTAATTTATTGACAGATGAAATCCTGTTTTAAGACAACAATAGCCTTCGTGCTTCTCCTTTCTGTCTGCGGCGCAGCGTCGGCGCAGAAGTACAACGGTGTGGTGGACAAGTCAGTGGCTGTGGTGGGCAACGAACTCATCACCCTCTCCGACCTCGAGTCCCAGGTGCAGATGCTCCGTGCCCAGGGCTACGCGTCCGACAAGAACATCCGCTGTGAGATACTCGAGAGTATGATGGAGTCCAAACTCTTCCTTATGCAGGCGCGCATCGACTCCCTCAGCGTGGGAAACGATATGGTGTCCGCCGAGCTCAACCAGCGTATGGATCAGGTCCGCTCGGCGCTCGGAGGCGACGAGGAAGTGGAGAAATACTTCAACAAGCCGCTCTACCGTCTGCGTCAGGAGTGGCAGCAGCAGATTGAGGAGCAGAGTCTTACCCAGCAGGAGCAGCAGCAGATAGCAGGCGACATCCCGGAGCTCACCCCATATGATGTCAAGCAGTACATCGACACCGCCGATGTGTCCAGCCTGCCGCAGATACCGGACAAGTACCAGATGAGCCAGATATGCGTCTATCCGGACCGCGAGGCCGCCGCGATGGCCGTCAAGGAGAGACTGCTCTCCATCCGCGAGCGCATCATCAACGGAGAGAAGTTCGCGACTCTCGCCCGCCTCTACTCCGAGGACCCGGGCAGCGCCCGCAAGGGAGGTGAGCTCGGAATGATGTCCAAGTCCATCTTCTGGCCGGCATTCTCCGATGCTGCGATGTCGCTCAAGCCGGGCGTGATCTCCCAGATCGTGGAGACCCCGGACGGCTTCCATATCATCGAAGTGCTTGAGAAGAAGGGGGATATGTTCAACGCAAGGCACATTCTCATCAAGCCTCAGTATACCTCCGAAGATCAGGAGAAGGCTTTTCTGCGACTCGACAGTCTCCGCACCGCGATAGTCAAGGACAGCGCGATCACCTTCGAGCTGGCAGCCCGCTTCTACTCTGAAGATGCAGCCACCCGCACCAACGGTGGCCAGATGGCCGATCCAAACACGGGTTCATCCTACTTCGAGGTCGACCAACTCAAGCCTCAGGACTACGAGGCCATCAAGAACCTCAAGCCTGGCGAGGTGTCCGAGCCTATCGCATCCCTCGACAACGAGGGCCGCAGCGGCAACCTTGTCTACAAGATAGTCCGTCTCGACAAGATCGTGCCGGCGCATACTGCCAACTTCGAAAATGACTACACCGAGCTGCTCGCGCTTGTGAAGAACAAGCGCCAGCTGGAAGCTGTGGATAAGTTCGTCAATGACAAGATTGATGTCACCTACATAGTCATCGACCCGATGTTCGGGGACTGTGACTTCAGCCGCGAGGGATGGAAGAGCAAAATCAGAAAGGAAGACTGATTGCAGCCCTCTGCCTGCTGCTCTCCGTAGTGTTTTCTCTGTCCGCTCAGGAGCAGTCCGAGCAGAGAGATTCGCTGCTGCGCCTGATGAGCGCCAGCTACATAGAGCAGCTCGAGCTGGGGGATGATTATGTGCGCCGTACCCTCGACGCCACCTTTCTGCACAACGGCACCTATCTGATCTGCGACAGCGCCCTCTGGAGTCAGAATACCAACATCATCAACTGTATGGGGCACGTCAGGATGATCCAGGGTGACACGGAGCTCACGAGCGAGAAGCTTGATTATCTGATAGATGAAGACCTCGCGCAGTTCCGCGGTCCGGTGGTCCAGCTTCACGACAAGCAGGACAACACCCTCCGCACCAGGATACTCGACTACAATACCAGGGACAGCGTGGCAGTCTTCCGCAGCGGCGCCTCTATGCGCAGCTCGGACGGACAGATCATCGAGAGCGACGAGGGCAGCTACTTCAACGCCCAGAGCCTCTTCAAGTTTGTGGGCAATGTCAATATGTACACTGATTCGGTGTTCGTGCGCACGGATTCGCTCGACTACCTGTCCGACCTCAACCGGGCGGAATTCATCGCCCCCATTGATTTCCGCAAGGACGACAACCTGCTCTCCGCCGGCGGCGGCTGGTACAGGCGTGCCGACAACCTCTTCTTCTTCACCGACAATGTGCGGGCTCTCACCCGCGATCAGGAGAGCTGGAGCGACACGCTCTACTTCTACCGTGCCAGCAACGACGTGCTGATGCGCGGGCGCGTGCAGGTGCAGGACACGACCCGCAGCTCGGCTGCCGTATCAGACTACCTCTTCTACCGCGACACACTCTCCCAGGTGACCCTGCACGACAACGCCGCGGTAGCCCTGTGGTCGGAGAGCGAGGATAAGATAGACACTACATATTTCGGCGCAGATACTCTGGTCTACCACACCGAGCGCCGCTGCGACATAGCGGGGGCGGAGATCTCCGCCGCCGAGGCGCGCCTCACCGCCATCAACGGCGATCCTGTGACCGAGTTCCGCCGCCGTGCGGCTGCGCAGGCCGCCAAGGGCAATGACTCTTCCTCCCAGAACAAGGGCAATGGCCGCGGCGGGATGATGGTCGGAGCCGGCCGTGGCGGTCGGCAGGGACTGGATGCTCCCGGCACCGCTCCGGCCTCGGATTCAGCTGCCGGCGATGCGGCTTCTACAGCGGGGTCTGAGGACTCTGCGCCGACCGACAGTACTCTTGCCCCGGGCGGCCTGCCGGCGAGGGACAGCCTTGCGGTGCAGGCGGACAGCCTTTCCACGGCAGACAGTCTCGCGCTTGTGCCACCGCCGGATACTTCGCGGGTGGGATTCCTGCGTGGTATAGGCAATGTCAAGATATTCCGGCAGGACATCCAGGTGCGCTGCGACTCGATGCTCTTCAGCGAGCTGGATTCGATCGCGCGCTTCTACAAGGACCCTCTGGTCTGGAACGAAGGCCGCCGTCAGTACAGCGCTGACAGTCTCTTCGTGCTTGTCAAAAGCAATGGCCCGGACCGGGCAAGCCTGATGTCCAACGCCTTCATCGCTGTCCAGGAAGATAGCCTTCTCTTCGACCAGATCAAGGGTTCGGAGGTGATGGCCTATTTCGACTCCGACACCCAGCTGCGCCGTTTCGATGCCCTGGGAGGTGTTACGGCCATCTTCTATCTGCAGGAGGACGATGTCTTCGCCACTGTCAACAGGGTTGAGGCCAAGATGCTCTCCGCCACCCTCAAGAACGGCGATGTGGACCGTGTCTATTACTTCGAAAACCCCAAGAACGATGCATATCCGATAGTTCAGATGCCTGAGAGAGACAGGACGCTCAAGGGTCTGCAGTGGCGGCCGGAGCGCAGGCCTTCAGGCAGGACGGACATCACCACCCTCGAGCTGCGGCCTTCGGAGAGGGAGGCACTCGAGAGTCGTCCGCGCGCCGAATTCAAATATACCGACATCTACTTCCCGGGCTATATGGAGGATGTGCACAGGATTCTTGCTGAGGCGAAGCTCCGCCGTGAGACTCCGGCCGCCGACAGTCTCTCTTCGCCGACGGATGCACCTGTCTTGCTGGACAGCCTTTCAGTCCCGGGAGCCGACAGCCTGGCGCTGAGGGATTCTCTCGGCTTGGCTGTGAAAGATTCGCTTGCGGTGGGCGATAGCCTTGCGGTCAGCGACTCTCTCGGGGTGGCCGCTCCGGAGGAGGAGCAGTATATGAGCAAGGCGGAGCTTCGCAGGGCGATGCGCCGTGCCCGCAGGGATGCCCGCTGGGCCGAGCTCGATGCGCGTGACGCAGCCAGGGCTGCAGCCAAGGAGCAGAAGAAGGAAGAGCGCCGCCGCCGCAGGGAGGAGCGCCGCGCTGCCCGCGCCGCAAAGCAGGAGGCCAAGGACAATGCATTGCTCCAGAAGTATATAGAGTATTACCAAAAACAGAAAGAAAGAGATGAAAGAAAACAAGAATCTGAGTCTGCCCGAGAACGCACATCGGGAACTGAAGCCGGGGGAAGTGTATCAGCCCCTCCTGAGTCCGAACGAGAAGCCGCTTGAGGTAACCCCGTATTCGGTTACCCTCGGCCTGCTGATGACGATACTCTTCTCGGCAGCCGCCGCATTCCTCGGTCTCAAGGTCGGACAGGTCTTCGAGGCCGCGATTCCTATCGCCATCATCGCGGTGGGTATGACCGGAGCGCTCGGCAAGAAGGGCGGACTTGGCCAGAACGTCATCATCCAGAGCATCGGAGCCTGCTCCGGTGTGGTCGTGGCCGGTGCAGTCTTCACTCTTCCTGCCATCTACATACTCGGGCTTGACGTCAACTTCTTCCAGATGTTCCTCAGTTCCGCGCTCGGAGGCTTCCTCGGCATACTCTTCCTGATACCGTTCCGCAAGTACTTCGTCAAGGAGATGCACGGCAAGTATCCTTTCCCTGAGGCCACGGCCACAGCACAGGTGCTTGTCAGCGGAGAGAGCGGCGGCAAGAGCGCAAGGACCCTGCTCGCCGCCGGCCTCGTGGGCGGTCTCTACGACTTCGCCGTCTCCACCTTCGGCAGCTGGGCCGAGACCCTAAGCACCACCGTAATGCACTGGGGGCAGGTAGTGGCCGACAAGGCCAAGCTGGTGCTCAAGATCAATACCGGCGCCGCCGTGCTCGGACTCGGCTACATCGTCGGGCTCAAATATGCTTTCATCATCTGCTGCGGCTCCTTCCTCGTATGGCTGGTGATCATCCCGCTGATGAACCTTATCTGGGGCGGAGACATCATCGACCTGATGGGCACGGGCATCAATATGACCGTATCTGAGATGTCCCCTGACCAGATTTTCAAGGAATACGCCCGCCACATCGGCATCGGAGGTATCGCTACCGCCGGAGTGATCGGCATCATCAAGAGTGCCGGAGTCATCAAGAGCGCCATCGGCCTTGCTGCCGGCGAGTTCCGCCGCAAAGATGGCAGCGCAGCCCCGACTCCGGAGCGCACCCAGGAGGATATTCCGATGAAGTCAGTCGTCTGGGGTATCGCCATCGCACTGCTTGCCGTGTTTGCGTTCTTCGCCTTCGGAGGTGTTGTCAACAATGTTTGGCAGGCTTTGATCGGTCTTGTGATAGTCGCAGTCATCTCGTTCCTCTTCACCACCGTTGCCGCCAACGCCATCGCGATCGTGGGCTCGAATCCTGTCAGCGGAATGACTATTATGACCCTGATAATCACTGCTCTCGTGCTCGTGCTTGTGGGGCTCAAGGGCAATGCGGGCATGGTCGCTGCACTGATCATCGGCGGCGTGGTCTGCACTGCGCTCTCCACTGCCGGAGGCCTCATCACCGACTTCAAGATAGGTTACTGGATCGGCACGACCCCGCGCAAGCAGGAGACCTGGAAATTCGTCGGAGTGCTTGTGGCTGCGGCTACCGTAGGTGGCGTGATGCTCATTCTCAACAAGACTTACGGGTTCACGGGTGAGGGCGCGCTCGTCGCTCCTCAGGCCAATGCGATGGCGGCCGTGATCCAGCCTATGATGAACGGAGGCAACGCTCCGTGGCTGCTCTACGGTATCGGTGCGCTGATCGCCATCCTGCTCACAGTATTCAAGGTGCCTGCCCTGGCATTCTGCCTCGGTATGTTCATCCCTATCGACCTTAACCTGCCTCTGCTGCTCGGCGGTGCCATCTCCTGGTTTGTCAGCTCCCGCAGCAAGGACAAGGCGGTCAATGCCGCCCGTCAGGAGAAGGGTACTCTCATCGCCAGCGGCTTCATCGCCGGCGGCGCGCTGATGGGAGTTGTCTCAGCCGTGCTCAAGTTCGCCAAGGTGGACTGGTATCTCTACGGCTGGAATACCCCTCTCGCAGGAGGTGCTTCCGGTGCGGAGATGATTGCCATCGTGCCGCTCGTTGCCATCTGCCTGTATATGATACTCTCGACCCTGCACGACGACAAGAAGTAATTCTCTGTCAATTAGATACAATAATCCCTCCCGGAGCCGTCACGGCCGAGGGAGGGATTGTCGCTTTTATGCTGCGTAGAGCCCGATGATGTTGAGGATGACCTGTGCGGCCTTCTTCATGCTCTCGAGGCTTACCCACTCGTAGCGTCCGTGGAAGTTGAGGCCGCCGGCGAAGATGTTCGGGCACGGGAGGCCTCTGAACG
>CAVEAQ010000038.1:0-13675 GCA_963613775.1 bacterium
GAGCACGAGCAGCACGAGGTTCTTGACGAAGCTCTGCAGGTGCGTGAGGTGGATTGCCTCCCCGAAGCAGCCGCAGTCCATAGAAGGGTTGAATATCAGCGTGACAGCAGTGAGGACGGTGAAGAATCCCAGCACCGCGAGAGTTGCGATGCCGACAATCTGCCGCCATACGCCGGTGATCAGTGCGGCGCCCAGCAGGGTCTCGAATATCGCACCGGCGCTGCCGACAAAGCCTCCCAGCGGGCGCAGGAAGCCGAGGTGCAGGAACTTGAAATATTCCTCCACGACAAGCCCGGCCCCGACCGGGTCCATCAGCTTGAACAGCCCGGCGAAGAAGAATACGAAGCCGATCACTACGGCGCTGATCCTCTTAACGGTCCTCATATATAGTCTTTACCTTTTCGAAAATGGCATCCGGCGGGAGCATCGCACCGCCCTCGTCGGAGCAGTCCACAGCAAGGAAGCTCTGATCCAGGGCAGCCTGCCTGCGGTACATATCCCGCACGCGCTTCTGGAAGGCGATGTCCGCTTCGTGTATATCGCTGCCGCCGTGCAGGTACTGCCTGTCATCGCCCTCGCGCTGCGCTGAGAGGCTCTTCTCCACGAAGCCGATAGGCACATCGAGGAAGATGTTGAGGTCGGGGCGCGGCAGGTCGAACTCGCCGTATTCAGTGTTGAAAATCCATCCTCTCAGATCCTCGGCACCCTTGTCATCCGGCATCTTGGCGCACTGGTAGGCGATGTTGGAATACACATACCTGTCCAGCAGCACCGTCGCTCCCTCTTCCAGGGCGCGGCGTATCATCGGGGCCGCTCCGTGGCGGTCCTCCGCGAAGAGCAGTGCCACGAGCTGCGGGTGCACGGCCTCTATCGAGCCGAAATCTCCCCTGAGGAAGCGGCTTATCAGATCTCCATATACTGGAGCGTCGTAGCGCGGGAAGTGTATGTATTCGACCCGCGGGCACACGCTCTCCAGATACTCCCTGAGCATCCTGACCTGCGTGGATTTCCCCGCTCCGTCCAGTCCTTCAAGTACAACCAGCATACTGTTCTTTCGTTTCCGGCAAAGATAGTAAAAACTCTACACACAATTTCTGCAATACATCTTCTTGCCGAGGTCTTTGAGCGAAGCGCCGCCTTTGAATTGTCCCGCCGATTCTCTACTTTTATGCCGAAAAAACCGGCAGCATTATGCCGGAGCGATACCGGCAGCAAGACCGGAGCAACCCTAATAGCAACACCGGCAGCAATATACCGGTAAAACACATCGCCCGCACTATGGTAAAAATAATGGGAATCGTGAACCTGACACCGGATTCGTTCTGGGCGTCGAGCAGGACTTCGGAGGGAGAGGCTCTGCCGCGGATTGCGCAGATGCTCTCCGACGGCGCCGACATCATTGACATCGGGGCGGTGTCAACGCGCCCGGGAGCCTCTCCCGTCAGCGAGGAGCAGGAGTGGAGCCGGCTCGCTCCGGTGCTGGAGCGCCTCAAGGAGGGGGTGAACATCTCCATCGACACCACTAGCGCCGCTGTGGTCCGCAGGGCGTATGGAGCCATCGGGCCGTTCACGGTCAACGACATATCCGCCGGCGAGGACGACCCCGCGATGCTCCCGACGGTAGGGGAGCTGGGCCTGCCGTACATTGCGATGCACAAGCGTGGCAACCCCCGGACGATGGACTCCCGGTGCGAATATCCGCAGGGCGTCATAGCGGCGCTGAAGGAATATTTCGAAGCATTCGCCTGCCGCGCCAGAGAGAACGATATAAAAGAATGGATTCTCGACCCGGGGCTTGGCTTTGCCAAAACCGCGGAGCAGAACTGGGAGATCCTTGAGAACCTGGAGGCTCTGCGCGAGTTCGGGAGACCGATCCTCATCGGGGCGGCGGACAAGCGCTTCACCGGCGGTGACACCGGGCGGGCGCACCGTATCGCCATAGATCACGGTGCCGACATCCTCCGCGTGCACGATGTCCGCGCAGCCGCAGCGACTATAGCCGAAAAAACTAAAACAGCCGTAGCCGGGGAACATCCAAAAACAAGCGCAAACCAGTCCGCCGCAACCGCTGCGGACAGCCAGGGCTAGTACTGCGAAATGTTGTTGAGCTCCTCAAGCTCCTCCCCGCGAGGCGCAGTGGCGAGAGTGCGCTGCAGCTCCGCGACTGAAATCTCCGCGGCCGGATTGAACTCCGCCGACCTCATATAGTCCAGCAGGCTCTCGCAGAACGCCCTGCCCTCCGGGTGCCCCGCAGAGAGGACCTTCTCCAGATCCGCCATACATACGAGCAGCTTGCCCGCACCGACCTTCCACTCCATCACCAGCCCCAGCTTGTGGTTGCGCTCGATATTGTCGATGACCTGTACCACTGGTCTGTAGCTCTCAGGGAAGTTGTCGAGGATGAGCGGCGTGGAGTTCTTGACTATGTCGAACCACTGCCAGTTGCTGTGCATCTCGGTCGGGAATCCGCCGAAGAGCGGATGCTCAGGGTCTGTAAGCAGCCCCATCGTGCCCGGCGAGAAGGAGCGGTGGTTATTCTGGCATATGGTCTTGAACATACGGTAGTTCCAGTAGTCGGTCTGGAAGAGTCCGCCTACGGTGTACGGCAGTCCGGACGGTATCCAGAGCACCGATGCGCCAGCTTCCAGCTGACTTGCAATGTCAGCAGAGAGCTCTCTTGTGATTACAATCCCGCTACGGTCAATCTCCCGCCGCGGGTAGAACCAGAGGTCGTAGCTGTTGTGGAAGTCTGTGCCGTCGATCGAGAGGGTGAGAACTTCCTTCACCGCCTTGTCCGTGCTGACCTTGTAAGAAATTTTGCCCACATCAAGCAGACCCTCGCCATCCGGCAGGGTTAGAGCGCCTTGAGCATCAGCGACTTTCCAACGCAGAGTTTTGCCCACAAAGGAGGATGCGCCGTAGTTGGACAGCTGTACCCGAGCCTGCAGAGTCTCGCCGTCGGAGTAGCAGAAGCGGTCTGTGACCAGCAGCGGCACTACAGGCGAGCACCACTGCCTCCACTCTTCCGGAGTGGTGATGCCCTTGCTCTCCATAAAGGCGTCCAGCACGCCCACATAGGCACTGCCCTGACCCGGATAGTCCTGTAGGTCAAGCAGCTGGTAGCCGGCCATATCGCGGGTGCGCAGGTCCATCTCGATGTCGGCCTTGTAGAGCCGGATGCTCCAGAGGCCGGAAGCCTTGTGGAAGTCGGCGGCCTGGTCGAGCATGCCAGCATCGGCAAGCCGGCGGCGGAATACCTCAAGATTGTACGGATAGAGGACTCCGGTGTATTTGCGGATCTCGCCGTAGTCCGGATAGGTCTGGAACTGCCCGGTCTCGTGCGAGATGATCGGTATGCCCGCAGGGGTGCAGGCTTCGTCGAAGTTGCGGTCGGAACTCGGGTAGAAGTGGTTGATGAGGCCTCCGTCAGCTGCATCGGCAAAGGAGAACGACCCCCTCGTATGCGTGCCGTAGCCTCCCCATCCCTCGCCGCCGATGCGGCAGGTGACGAAGTAGTCCATCCCCGGCTTTATGCCCTGATAACCAAGATAATAATTGCTGCCGAAGGTGTAGTATTTGTCAGGCGCGATGCTGCGGAAGTCGTCGGCGAACTGCTTCATCAGAGCGATGTCGCCTGAGAGTTCGTTGCCAAGGGCCATCATCCGGAATGACGGATGGTGCCCGTATTCGCGCAGGATGTTCTCGCCCTCCTTGTGCAGGAAGCTCATCAGGGTGGTGTCGGCAGCGTCGAACGTCCCCCAGAACGGCAGTTCCGGCTGGAGGTAGATTCCGAGCTCATCGGCGGCCTCGAATGCCGCTTCCGGTGGGCACCAGCTGTGGAAGCGCAGGTGGTTGATTCCATATTCCGCGCAGGTGCCGAGGTACTTCCTCCACTCCTCTACGCTCATCGCCACGTGTCCGGTGAGAGGCCACACGGCTGCGTCCTGCTTGCCGCGGAGGTAGATCTTATGCCCGTCGGCCCAGAACTGCGATCCTTCTATGTGGAAGTCGCGAAAGCAGGGCAGGACCTCTGTCTTATGTGTGCGGGGCTCCGAAATCTGCAGACGTATCTGCCCGATGATGCCGTTCCAGTTGGTCTGCGTATCCTCGGTGTAGGCGTGGCTGGAGGCGTAGATCTGCTCCGGGACGCCGTGCGAGTTGTCCACCACGACCTCGAGCAGGTGCTCCCCCGGCTCGATGCTGCCGAGCGGGTAGCGCTGAGGGGTGCTGATGTCGTTGCCGGAGCCCATCAGGACCCCGTCAATATAGACCTTGGAAGGCTTGCTGCGCTCCAGGAAGAGGGTGATCTCCTCTCCCTTCCACTTCCTCGGGATGCGGATCTCGCGGGAATAGCGGGCACTGCCCTTGTAGGCGGAGATGCGGGTGAGGTGCGTCGTTTCTGTCGTGTCGGACGGAGCCACGCCCAGTCCGTTGGTGTCGATGGTGCCCGGCAGGGTCACTTCCGCCGCCTGCCCGCTGCCGTCCAGCACCACGCTCCACTTCCCCTCGAGCGGGATCTGCTCCGGATTGCAGAAGACGACTGCATCCAGCGCCGCGACCAGCGCGACGGCGATGATTGCCACTCCTGCGGCTCTGATGTACTTGCTCATAAGTTTGAGTTATGCTTCAGTCTCGCCGAACATAGACGGGACTTTGTCGCAATTGCACTTGCCTTCGACCGGGATTGTCCTCAGCTTGAGGATGACCAGCGCGAGCAGCAGGACGCAGGCTGCGAATATGAGCCAGAAACCCGCTCCCGGGAAGACATCCATCCAGCTGTCCGTGGCCTCCAGCGAGGAGACGTTGGACATTATCAGGGAGAAGGTGTTGTTGGTGAAATGCATCAGCATGGTGAGCTTCAGCGAGCCAGTCTTGTAATAGACATAGCCGAAGAGGCAGCCGAGCAGGAACGCCGGCACCGCCTGCCACGGGTTGGCGTGGATGACGGCGAAGAATACGGCCGAAATCACTATCGCCCAGCCCGGTCCCATACCTTTGCCGAGCAGTCCGCGGAGCACCGTGCCCCTGCAGAGCCACTCCTCGAAGAACGGGGCGAAGATGCTGACGCAGATGAAGTTGATGATGAGATTGCCCTGTGTCATGCCGCTGAGCATCTCCTCCAGCCAGTCCGGCATATCGGGGAGCAGGCTGCTGAAGAAGTCGGAGCAGAATGCGAGGGCGAGCGTTGACACGGCTGCCAGCACGGCGCAGAGCGCTCCGCCCACCGGGGCATAGTGGCTGTTGTCCAGCTTGAACCCCTCACCGGTATAGCTTCCCGCGCGGCTCTTGGCGTTGGCGTAGATCATCGCAGGGATAAACATTACCGGATAGGAAACGAGCATCGCATACAGCGAAGACGCCTCCGCTGAGGTCAGCGCGGCGAATCCCAGCGTGACGAGATTGCCCAGCAGCGCGCCGAGCAGGAGCATCGCGATGAGCACGAACATCTCCTTTACGCCAGGCACGTACCAGGAAAATTTTCCGTAGAAATTGTAGTTCTTTACTTTTCTGCTCATAAATTCTTCTTAAAAAATAACTTGGTACGTTTGCTTGTCTTTCTGGCCTAAAACCAAATTATTTTTTCATCATCACTAAACTATTTGTAAAGCGGGCTTGGGTAAACTCCCTCGCGGGCAAGTTCGGCGAACTTCTCGACCACTGCCGGACGGTCCTCCTTGTAGGTGACTCCGAACCAGCGGGAAGGGGTGGAGAGAACCTCGCACTCAGCCTCGCCTCCCTTGATCATAACATCCACTGCATAAGGGATATAGTACTCCTTCTTGAGCTCCTGGGAGTTCTGCTGGAGGAAGCCCTTGAAGATCTGCTCGGCCTTGGTGAAGAAGTCCGGGGTGAAGCCCCACATATTCATCGAGCAGAGATCCTTGCCCTTGAGGTCCACGTGCTCGCCGCTGACGGAGTTGTCACCCCTGACGACGCCGTCGGCATCCTTTACGATGTTGAGGTGCTCCACTACGTCGGTGAGGTGCATATCGGCATCGTAGTGGCAGATGCCCCTGGATACGCCGCCTGACTCGCTCAGGGTGTGGTCGAGCTCGAAACCGATGATGGCATATACTCCCTTGCTGCCCTCGTGCGCACGGCACCACCCGGCCGCCTTGGTGAAGGATTCGCGTCCATAGAAGTCGTCACCGTTGATGACGAGGAAAGGCTCCCGGATGACGTCCTTGGCCATCAGTACCGCGTGAGCAGTCCCCCAGGGCTTCTGACGCTCCGGGTTGAGGGTAAAGCCTGAAGGGATCTTGTTCAGCTCCTGAGTCACGAATACAAACTCCAGCGGAGTGCCGTCAGTGCACTTCACGCCGCTGTATTTCTTCTCCACGGTCTCCTTGAATACATCGAGGAAATACTCGCGTACGACATACACGACCTTGCCGAATCCGGCGTGTACGGCGTCAAAGATTGAATAGTCGATGATGGTCTCCCCGTTCGGGCCGAGTCCGTCCATCTGCTTGAGCCCGCCATAGCGGCTGCCCATACCGGCCGCGAGGACCAAAAGTGCAGGTTTCATACTGTCAATTTTTATAATCTCCGACAAATTTAGTTATTTTTGCAGAAGTTATGAAGGGGATTTACAAAGATTTATGGAAGCGGAGCAAGGACGGCAACAGGCGGGAGCAGCGCAGCTTCGTCCGCTACGCCATCATCGCCACAGCAATCTTCGTCGTCTTTATGCTGGTCAAGAAGGACAGCGTCATCACCTGGATCAACGCGGGCTTCACGCTCCGTGCGCAGGAGCGTCAGATAGAGAGCCTTGAGCAGAAGAATGCCAGCCTCGACGCTCAGATCGAAGACCTGACCGGCAACCGCGACTCGCTCGAGAGATATGCCCGCGAGACTTACTATTTCGCGGCGCAGGGGGACGATGTCTATATCGACGACACGGAGCGGTAGCTGAGTCTCTGCACCTCCGTGCAGCCCTCATCCACCTTCACTGCCTCGTCTATGCGGCAGCAGAGCAGAGCCGCCACGTGGTGGCCGTCAAGCTCGATCACCTCTGCCTCCTCCTTGTCCTGAGAGGACCACCCGAGGTCGGTGAACATATCCGAGAGCTTCTTGCGGCGCCCTCCCATACCGAGCGGGCACATCCAGTCTCCGGCCTGCCAGCGGCGGATCTTGAGGGGGAGGCCCAACTTCGCGCGGTCTGCTATCAGCACTCCCTCCCTCTGATGCAGATCAGCTATCTTCTCGCGCGGCAGGACCTCGCACACCAGCTCCCTGCGCTGTCTTTCGCGGCGTATCAGCAGCCGCGCGGATGTCGCGTCGACCGGACCGAACCTCCTGCCGCCCAGCTGCCTGCCGGAGCGGATAGAGTCGCAGAGCGAGGAGAACTCCCATCTGCCGATACCGCTGCCTTCCAGCAGCCGCCAGAGCACATATTCCCAATGCTGCAGGTCTTTCAGCGCCGCGAGGCTGATGCTGCCGTCCGCGAGGAGCACGCCCTCGCGCGCCCTGGTGCAATAGTCTTCCACGATATCGTCCGCCTGCGCGAAGCGGGCCATATCTTCGTTGAGGGTACGGATGAATGATGGGTTGATCTCCCGAAACAGCGGGAATACCCCGTTGCGGAGCTTGTTGCGCTTGTATTCGCTCTCTGCATTGGTCCTGTCCTCCCGCCAGAGGCAGCCGTGCGCCTCCATCCAGCGGCGGATTTCCGCCCTCTCGGTGCCGAGCAGCGGACGGATGACTCCGGGACGGCCTCCCATCCCTCGGATGCCGCGCAGTCCAGTGCCTCTCAGGAGGTTGAGCATCAGGGTCTCGGCATTGTCGTCGGCATTGTGCGCTACCGCCACGGCATCGAAGCCCTGCTCTCTGCAGAGCTCCGCGAACCAGGTGTAGCGCAGCTCGCGCGCCGCCATCTCGATGCTGAGGCTTTTCTGCCGCGCGTAGCCGGCCGTGTCGAATCGCTTCACGAAACACTCCATCCCGCGGCTCCGGCACCACTCCTGCACGAAGCTGCTGTCTCCGTCGGATTCCTCTCCGCGCAGCGAGAAGTTGCAGTGCGCAACTGCAAGACGGGCCCCGGAGAAGAGTTCCGGAGCCCGGTTTGCCATATACATCGAATCGATGCCTCCGCTGACCGCGAGAAGGATGCCGCTCATCGCTTGTTGCTGATCAGGTAGGTGAAGTTGATCGAGAAGAATTCCTTGAACTGGATCTTGTCCCTGCCGTCTATCATCACGACAGGATCGTAGATGAGCCAGGTGTTGAGCCCGATGCTGAAGTACTTGGCGACCTGCCAGGAGATCTTGTTGTCCCAGTTGACGCGGTTGTACCTGAACGGCCTGTTTAGGTAGTCGGTGAAGAGCACCAGCTGGGTCTCGTACTTGAGGACGTCGTTGAGGGAGGTCTTGAAGTTGAGTTTGACCTGGGCACCGAACTGGAAGAGCGCGCTCCGGTAGTTGGCGCCGACCTCAGGGTCGAGACCGTCGGAGATCAGCTTCATACCGTATTTCTTCCTGAGAGCCTCCTCCGTGCAGATGGTGAAACCTCCGGTGACAGGGGCAATATTGACATTGAACCAGTCGGTCGGGGTCCACTCCATACCGAATGCGACCGTGGTGTAGGCAGGGGAGAGGAAGCCGGACTTGAGGGTGCCGTTCCACCTGCCGGACTCGGCGTCCTGCTTGTAGGAGTCGTAGCTGTCGGTGAACTGTGAGCGGAAGTCGAACGATGCGGTATAGTTCCACTTGCTCTCCTTACGGAGCTTGTAGCCGAGCCTGCTCTCAAACTGCAGGAGGTCGTTGCTCTTCTGGAGCAGGTTCTCCTTGTCCTGGCTCCAGAGGAAGCCGTAGCGCATCTGGAGACGGTTGTTCCAGCTCATGAGGTCCTTGGCGTAGTTGGCCTTGGTGTCAACTCCGATGCTGAGCGTCAGGGTGTTGTAGCCGCCGGCCGCCCAGTTCCAGAGGCTGGTGTTGCTCGTGCCGAGGTCGAACTGTAGGGAATTCTGCCAGTACTGCGGCTTCTCCACGGCGGCCTTGGCCTCTGGGGCTTCCTGCATTGCGGCTGCGGCAGCCTCCATCGCTTTCTGGAGTTCGTCGTCCTGCGCCATCAGGCTGGCTGCGCTGCAGAGCACTGCGAGTGCGGTGATTATTGTCTTCTTCATGTTAATAAGCAATTGCGAATACTACTCTTCTTTGTGAAGGCTTGCCGGAGAATATGTCCTTGCCTTCCTCCTCGCAGACGCAGCTGTCCACAGGGATGCACCTGATGGTGGCCTTGGTGGCGTCCTTGATGGCCTGCTCGGTCTCGACGGTGCCGTCCCAGTGGCAGAGCAGGAACCTGCCGGTCTGGATCTTCTCCTTGAACTCGTCCCAGCTGTCGCACTTCTCGATGTGGGAGTCGCGGAAGGCGAGCGCCTTGTTGTAGATATTGTTCTGGATGTCCTCGAGCAGGCCGGAGATGTGCTCCGCGATGCCTTCGAGGGCCATCGTCTCCTTGCTGAGGGTGTCGCGGCGGGCCACCTCCACGGTGCCGGCGGCGAGGTCCCTGGAGCCCATCGCAAGCCTTACAGGCACTCCCTTGAGCTCCCACTCGGCGAACTTGAAGCCCGGACGCAGAGTGTCGCGGTCGTCGATGCGGCTGCTGACGCCGAGCTTGTCGAGAGCATCGCGCACTTCCTCCATCTTGGCGATGACGGCGCTGTGCTCCCCGTCCGTCTTGTAGATAGGTACCATCACCACCTGGATCGGGGCGAGCCGCGGCGGCAGCACGAGTCCGTTGTCGTCGCCGTGAGCCATCACGAGGGCGCCCATCAGTCGGGTGCTTACGCCCCAGGATGTGGCCCAAACATATTCCTGCTTGCCTTCCTTGTTGGTGAACTGCACATCGAACGACTTGGCGAAGTTCTGCCCGAGGAAATGGGAGGTACCGGCCTGCAGCGCCTTGCCGTCCTGCATCATCGCTTCGATGGTGAGGGTGTCGAGCGCGCCGGCGAACCTTTCGTTAGGGCTCTTGTGGCCCACGATTACCGGCAGCGCCAGCACATTGCGGGCGAAGTCGGCATAGACCTGCACCATCTGCTCGGCCCTCTTCCGGGCTTCCTCGGCGGTGGCGTGGGCGGTGTGGCCCTCCTGCCAGAGGAACTCCGCGGTGCGGAGGAAGAGCCTGGTGCGCATCTCCCAGCGGACCACGTTGCACCACTGGTTGCAGAGGATAGGAAGGTCTCTCCAGGAGGTTATCCAGTTTTTGTAGGTACTCCAGATGATGGTCTCGGAGGTCGGGCGCACGATGAGCTCCTCTTCGAGCCTGGCATCCGGATCGACCACCACGCCCTTGCCGTCAGGGTCGTTCATCAGACGGTGGTGGGTGACCACTGCGCACTCCTTGGCGAAGCCTGCAACGTGCTCTGCCTCACGGCTGAAGAAAGACTTCGGGATGAAGAGCGGGAAGTAGGCGTTCTGCACGCCGGTCTTCTTGAACCTGCTGTCCAGGGCGCTCTGCATCTTCTCCCATATCGCGTATCCGTACGGCTTGATGACCATACATCCCCTCACTGCGGACTGCTCCGCGAGATCTGATTTCATCACCAGATCGTTGTACCACTGAGAATAGTTCTCAGACCGTTTGGTAACCTCTTTTGCCATATTCCTGTAGAAATTCTGCGTTTTTTTGCGAAATTTGCATCTATATACAAACTTGGGTATACACTTTGCCCGTGCAAAGATACAAATTTTATAAAATGGGAGACTGTAATATGAAACGGATTCTGGCGCTTTTACTGCCTCTTCTTCTGTCCCTCACGTCCTGCGGACCGTCTGCCTGGTACTCACAGTACTACCAGCAGCAGTATCAGGACGGCATATATGTGCGGACCGCTCCTGCCGCAGTGCAGGCTCAGCTCTACTCAAAGGAGGATTTCGCGGCTATGGCCGCGCAGAACATCGCCCTCAAGCAGCAGGAGGGGGATACCGTCTATGTGCTGCTCAACAATAGCGACTCTTACTCTTCCAATTCTTCCGACTACCTCATCGGACTCAGCACCGGACTGGCTCTCTCGAGCTGGGGCTGGTATGATCCGTGGTACTACGGCTGGAACTGGAGATACTACGATCCGTGGTACTACAGCTCGTGGAACTACGGCTGGAACTGGAGGCACTACTCCTGGTACCGCGATCCTTGGTACCGCCCGTGGGGTTACGATCCTTGGCGCTACGACCATTGGCACGGCGCTCCGGGTCCCGGCCACGGCTATGCCTGGCACGGCAGCCACAGACCTCAGCCGGGACTCTCTCCCGACGGCAGGCGCTACTACGGTGAGCGCAGGCAGACCCAGCCGGCCGGCGGTCAGGGCGTCAGACCCGGGAGCGGCAACTTCAGACCCGGCACTGGCGGCGGCAGCTATGGCTCCACCGTCATAGGCGGCCGACCTGGCAGCAGCTCAGGCAGGGTCGGCACTTCCTCAGGCTCATCCGGCTCTCGCAACGGCGGCGTCTACCGCGGCGGCAACGGCTACAATCCTACCCGCAGCTATACCAACCGCACGAGGAACAGCGGTTCCTCCGGCAGCAGCTACAGCCGCGGCAGCGGTTCGGACAGGGACAATGCAGCCAGATCGGGCGGCAGCAACTCCGGCAGCAGCACCAACTACAGCCGCAGCAGTTCGAACAGTTCCAATAGTTCCAACAGCAACTCTTCAAGCTACAGCCGCAGCAGCTCAAGCAGCAGCCGCAGCTCCGGCTACTCCGGAGGCTCATCTGCAGGCAGGAGCTACAGCGGAGGCGGCGGCAGCGCGACCAGAAGCGGCGGTGGCGGAAGCAGCAGAGGCGGCGGACGCAGGTAGCGAGTTTAAACAGAGACCCTATTATGAGAAGAACGATAACATTTGCCGCAGCCGTCATCCTTTCGGTGACGGTGGCAGGCGCACAGAATATGTATGATGCCATCAACTTCAGCCGCAACGACTACATCGGTTCGGCGCGTTCGATGGCTCTCGGCAACGCGGTCACCGCGATCGGCGGAGACCTCGGCACGATAGGCATCAACCCTGCCGGGTCGGCGGTGGCCGGCTATGGCCAGTTAGTAATCACCCCCGGCCTGACGATATCTTCAGTGTCGTCGGCCTATTCTCCAGTGGGCGATGCCCGCTACGGGGCGTTCAACAATACCGCCAAGTCGCGTCTGAGCCTGCCTAATCTGGGCCTTTCGATGGTGATGAACACCGGCCGCAGCAGCGGCTTGAAGTCGGTCACCTTCGCAGTAGTGTCCAACCAGACCGTGCAGTATAACTACGATGCCAGGGCATACGGCTCCAACTCCTACACCTCCAAGATCGGTGAGTTCGCCGCATCCGCCCGGGGGATTGACGAGAGCGTGCTCGCCAACTACAATTCTTATCAGAGCAGCTCCGTCGCCTGGGATCTCCTCACGGCCTATCAGGGCGGAATGTTCAGCTCCTACGGTGCGGACGGCGAGTATGTGGGCGTGAGCGAGGCTCTCGATCCTGACGGCACCTATCACTATGTGCCGGGTGAGCTCTCCCAAGGGTCGCAGGTGACCAAGGTCGGCTACAAGAACGACCTCGTCTTCAACTTCGGCGCCAACATCTCCGACCGCTTATTCGTCGGCTTCAACCTTGGCACCCCGACCGCGCAATACAGGTATTCGGAGGGCTTCTATGAGACCGCTGCCGATCCGGAGATGTTCCCGGTATCGTTCGTGGTCGACGACCGTAAGGACGTCACCACCTATTTCAACAACAGCGCATACAACTACAGCTACACTGCCGACATCGACGGTATCTATGCCAAGTTGGGCTTCATCGCCACCCCTGTGACCGGACTTCGCATCGGCGCGGCCATCCAGACTCCTACCGCCTACACCATCACCGAGAGGTGGCAGTACGGCGCCTTCACGAACTTCGTGGACTCCAACTACAACGACAGCCAGACTTCTCCGCGCGGAGAGTACACATATTGCCTCAAGTCGCCGTATGTCGCCAATTTCGGCGTCGCATTCACCTTCGGCGCATTTGGATTCATCAGTGCAGACTATGAGCTGACGGACTACAGTGTGATGCGCTTCTCCGAGCTCAACAGCAGCTATTCCGACTATATGGCCGGTGACACGTTCCGCGATATCAATGAGACCAACCGCAACTTCGCCGGGGTTTCGCACTCCCTGAGGGTCGGCGGCGAACTGAAGCTCACCCCTCTCTTCGCGCTGCGCGCGGGCGTCTCCTTCCTTACTTCTCCGGAGCGCCACTGGACCAACAGCGAGGGAGTGGACGTTACTGCCGACGAGTATCTGAGCGACTTCGACGCCTACAACAGCTACTCCAAGCGCCTCGTGTCCGCGAGCTACTACAAGGACAGGACCACTTCGTTCTCGCTCGGCGTTGGATATTCTTCTCCGGGCTCCTTCTTCGCCGACCTTGGCGTAAAGCTGACAAAGTACCCTGAAGCGACATTCTCGCCATATTACGATTACGACAACTATGATGCGTCCGGAGCTCTCGTGAGCGTGCGGTCTCCGCGCATCCTCAACCGACCAAACCTCTGGATCGCGGCCCTGACTTTCGGCTGGCGATTCTAATACTTTACTCAACCTTCGAAATGCATATGACAAAATACCTTTTCTCATGTTCGAAGAGTATCACGCGAGGAAAATCATCTCACGTTACCCTTCCCCTAAATCCCCTTCCTCGGGAAGGGGACTT